>CAZOMI010000070.1:0-15496 GCA_964580925.1 uncultured Methyloversatilis sp. | reverse complement strand
AGCAGCAGGGTGCGGATGTGCGCGCCGTCCACGTCGGCGTCGGTCATGATGATGATGCGGTGGTAGCGCAGCTTCTCGGGCTTGTAGTCTTCCTTGCCGAAACCGCAACCCAGGGCGGTCAGCAGGGTGACGATCTGCTCGGAGGAAATCACCTTGTCGAGGCGCGCCTTTTCGACGTTGAGCACCTTGCCGCGCAGCGGCAGGATGGCCTGGAACTTGCGGTCGCGGCCCTGCTTGGCGGAACCGCCGGCCGAATCGCCCTCGACGATGTAGAGCTCGCACAGCGCCGGGTCTTTTTCCTGGCAGTCGGCCAGTTTGCCGGGCAGGCCGATGTTGTCGAGCACGCCCTTGCGGCGCGTCATCTCGCGCGCCTTGCGGGCCGCCTCGCGGGCCCGGGCCGCTTCGACGATCTTGCCGGTGATGACTTTGGCATCGCCGGGTTTTTCCAGCAGGAATTCGGCGAGCTTCTGCGCCACCACTTCCTGCACGGCCGGCATGGCTTCGGAGGACACCAGCTTCATCTTGGTTTGCGAGGCGAACTTGGGGTCGGGCATCTTGACCGACAGCACGCAGGCCAGGCCCTCGCGCATGTCATCGCCGGCAATGTCCACCCGCGCCTTCTTGGCGATGTCGTTTTCTTCGATGTATTTGTTGATGACGCGCGTCATCGCCTGGCGCAAGCCGGTCAGGTGCGTGCCGCCGTCTGTCTGCGGAATGTTGTTGGTGAAGCATAAAACCTGTTCGGCGTAGGAGTCGTTCCACTGCATCGCCACTTCGACACCGATTGCGCCACCACCCGGCAGGGGTGATTCACCGTTGGAGTAGAACACGGTGGGATGCAGAACGGTCTTGCTGCGATTGATGTATTCAACGAAGCCCTTGACGCCGCCGGAGAAGGCAAAGTCCTCTTCCTTGTTGTTGCGCTGGTCGACCAGCTTGATCTTGACGCCGTTATTGAGGAAGGAGAGTTCACGCAGCCGCTTGGCGATGATGTCGTAGTGAAATTCGATGGTGCCGGCACCAAAGATTTCTTCATCAGCGAGAAAATGGACCTCGGTTCCGCGATTCTTCGTATCGCCAAGCACTTTCAGCGGCGAGACTTCGACGCCATTTTGTACCTCGACGATGCGCTCGACGGCATGGCCACGATGGAATTCCATTTGATGCTTTTTGCCATCACGGCGAATGGTCAGCCGCAACCACTTGGACAAGGCATTCACGCAGGACACGCCAACGCCGTGCAGGCCACCGGACACCTTGTAGGAATTCTGGTTGAACTTGCCGCCGGCATGGAGGACGCACATGACGATTTCGGCGGCGCTGCGCTTCGGCTCGTGCTTGTCGTCCATCTTGACGCCGACCGGGATGCCGCGGCCGTTGTCGGTCACCGAGATCGAATTGTCGGTATGGATGGTGATGACGATTTCGTCGCAATGCCCCGCCAGCGCCTCGTCGATGGCGTTATCGACCACCTCGAAGACCATGTGGTGCAGGCCGGTGCCGTCCGAGGTATCGCCGATGTACATGCCCGGGCGCTTGCGGACCGCCTCCAGGCCTTCCAGCTGCAGGATGGAGTCTTCGTTGTAGCCGCCGTCAACGTTGTTTTGCGGCAAATTATTGTCAGTCATGCAAGGTCCGGGTTTCTGTCTTGATTGCTGTCCTAAATGCGCATCGGCATCACGACATATTTGAAACGGTCATTGCCCGGCAGCATCATCAGCGCACTGGAGTTGCTGTCGGCGAGGCGAATTTCAATGATCTCGTTGCTCACGTTGTTGAGTGCGTCGAGCAGATAATTGACGTTGAAGCCGACGTCCAGCTCTTCTCCCGTGTAGTCGATTTCGATTTCCTCGCGCGCCTCTTCGTTCTCGGCATTGGTCGACAGGATATTCAGGCTGCCCGGTGCAAGCACCAGGCGCACGCCACGGAACTTTTCGTTGGTGAGAATCGCGGCCCGCTGCAGGGACTGCTGCAGGCTGGCGCGGTCGAGGGGAATGATCTTGTTCTGGTGCTGCGGGATGACGCGCTCATAGTCGGGGAACTTGCCATCGATCAACTTGCTGACGAATTCCACGTTACCGAAACTGAAGCGCGCCTGGGTTGCCGCGAGTGAAATTTCCAGCGGATCGTCATTGTCAGCCAATTGGCGCGACAGTTCCAGCACGGTCTTGCGCGGCAGGATCACTTCGAGGCGTTCCGGCTGGTCGGCGCTTTGCCCACCGATATCCTCGCTCGCATAGGCGAGCCGATGGCCATCCGTGGCCACCAGCCGCAATTCACCCTTCTGGGCAACCAGCAGCAAGCCATTGAGGTAATAGCGAATATCCTGCTGGGCCATCGCATATTGCACCAATGCCAGCTGCCGCTTGAACTGCCGCTGCGTGAGTTTCAGCACGGCAGTCTGCCCGGTGGCTTCCGCCATGCGCGGAAAATCCTCCGCTGGCAGCGTCTGCAGGTTGAAGCGGCTCTTGCCCGCCTTGAGCTGCAGGCGGCGCTCATCGAGGGTAAGGCTGACCTCGGCGGTTTCGGCGAGCGAACGCAGGATGTCCTGCAGCTTGCGTGCCGCGACGGTGACCGCAACATTTTCCGGCCCGCTGGATACCGTACCGGTGCGAATCTGCATCTCGATGTCGGTGGCCAGCAGGGTCAGGTGCTCGCCCGTTTTTTCGATCAGAACGTTCGACAGGATCGGCAGGGTGTGTCGTTTTTCGACGATACCGCACACCGACTGCAAAGGCGTCAGGAACTGATCACGGGGTCCTTTAAATAGGAGCATCTTTAAAAACTCCTTACGATGATGATGAGGGGCAAGGTTTTATGTGGATAACAGGTTAAAAACCAACAAAAACAATAATCTGAGTTATGTGTAACGCAATGTGCAACTACAGCCGGTCATTGTGGATGATTGTGGGTAACACTGATCTTCAAGAGAGAAGTGGAACTTATCCACATTTTCTCCCATGGATGCTCAGGACTTGTTCAGGTTGCGTTTTCATCCCTTGATGGTTTGTGAAAGGACAAGTAAGTCATTGTTCAGATGGTTGTCCTTGCTGCGCAAATCGACAATGGTGCGGCAGGCATGGAGCACGGTGGTATGGTCGCGGCCACCGAAGGCGTCGCCGATTTCAGGCAGGCTGTGGGGCGTCAGGTCGCGGGCCAGCCACATGGCAACCTGGCGCGGGCGGGCGATGGCGCGCGTGCGCTTTTGCGAATACATGTCGGAAACCTTGATCTTGTAATAGTCGGCAACGGTTTTCTGGATGGATTCGAGCGTGATCTGGCGGTTATGCGCGCCGATGATGTCCTTGAGGGCTTCCTTGGCGAGATCGAGCGTGATTTCGCGGCCATGGAAGCGTGCAAAGGCCAGCACTTTCTTCAGCGCGCCTTCAAGTTCCCGGACGTTGGAGCGCAGGTTTTTGGCGATCAGGATGGCGACATCATCGACCAGGTCGATGGATTCGCTGTCAGCCTTTTTCTTGAGGATGGCGACGCGCATTTCGAGTTCGGGCGGCTCGATCTGCACGGTCAGGCCCCAGTCGAACCGCGAGATCAGCCGCTCTTCGAGTCCCTGGATGTCCTTCGGATAGGTGTCGCAGGTGATGACAATCTGCTTCTTGGCCTCGACCAGCGCATTGAAGGCATAAAAAAACTCTTCCTGGGTGCGCGCCTTGCCGTTGAAAAACTGGATGTCGTCGATCAGCAGGACATCGAGGCTGCGGTAGGTGCGCTTGAAGACATCGAAGGATTTTTGCTGGTAAGCGCGCACCACGTCGGAAAAATAGTCCTCGGCATGGATGTAGCGGATCCCCTTGTTGGGTGCATGGCGCAAGACCTCGTTGCCGAGCGCGTGAATCAGGTGCGTCTTGCCGAGGCCGACGCCGCCGTAGATGAACAGGGGGTTGTAGGAAAAGCCCGGATTGATGGCGACCTGCTGAGCGGCAGCGCGCGCCAGGTCGTTGGAGCGGCCGGTCACCAGCGTGTTGAAGGTGAACTCGGGGTTCAGTCGGGTCTTCTCGTAACCGGGCGAATCTTCCGGGTGTTTTTCGGCCTGTGGTTGGGAAAGCTCCGCTTCGGCCGCGGAAATATTCTTGTCGGTGGCTTGCGGGTCGCTCGCTGTGACAATCGGGGCGGACTTGGCCGCCATATCGTCCAGAACCAGGTCAATGGTCACGGGTTCCGTGAAAAATTGCTTGGACAGCAGTTCGACGCGGTCGAGATAGCGGTCGCGCACCCATTTGAGGATGAAGCCATTCGGGGCGATCAGGCGCAGGCGCAAGCCGGTGCCGTCCTCCGCGCTGCCGCTTTGGGCCGTCTCCATTCTCAGGGTTTTGATCCACGCATTGAACTGCTGAGCCGGCAACTCACTTTCGAAGCGGTTCAGGCAGTCCGTCCAGAATTGACTCATGTAAACCTATGATCTATTGTTATTAAATGAGATGCAGGCGGGATGCAGTGAATGCCTGATGCCCCTGCCGGGCCGGTTGCCCATCCCCCTCGCGGCTTTTCCGACCAGCTTCGATGAATGTTCGAAGCCGCGTATTCTAGCCAATTCGAGCAAAGTTATCCACAAGCATCGACAGCGGCAGCCTGAAATAAAGCTTGACAAAGGTGTGCCTAACAGGTTGTAATCGCGCGCTTTTCTCGCAAGGAACCTCGGTCATGAAACGCACTTACCAGCCTTCCGTCGTGCGCCGCAAGCGCACCCACGGCTTTCTCGTCCGCATGCGCACCCGCGGCGGCCGTGCCGTAATCCACGCCCGTCGTGCCAAGGGTCGCCGCCGTCTGGCCGTTTGAGCCGGGCAGCACTGTCCCTGCTGACAACTTCGGCTTCGATCGGCAGCTCCGCCTGCGGGCAGCCGCGGAATTTTCAGAGGTTTTTGTGGCCCGCCGGGTGTTGCGCGGTGAGCTGTTTGCCCTGCATTACCGGCCGAACGACAAGCCATATGCCCGCCTCGGGCTGGTGATTCCCAAGAAGCAAGCCCGCGCCGCCGTGTTGCGCAACGCCGTCAAACGCCAGGCGCGCGAATTGTTCCGGCAACGTCGCAGCGGCTTGCCGGCGCTCGATCTGGTGTTGCGCTTGGCCCGCCCCCTGGCCAAGCCGGGGCAGACCGGCACCACGGCAAGCCTCGCCGACGCGCAGAAGCGGGCCAGCTGGCGCGCCGAGATCGCTGCCCTGTTCGATCAGTTGCGGGAGCAAGCGCAGCGCAACAGTCAAAGGTCTGCTTCATGATTCATTCCCTGAAATCATTGCTGGCCAGGCCGCTGATCTGGCTGGTGCGCGGCTATCAGCTGGCGATCAGCCCCATGTTGCCGCCTTCCTGCCGCTTTTATCCGAGCTGTTCGCACTATGCCATCGAGGCCCTTCAACGCCATGGTCCCATCAAGGGACTGTGGCTGTCCTTGCGGCGCGTCGGCCGGTGCAATCCATGGCATCCGGGCGGACACGATCCCGTGCCTTAGAATGGCGCACTTATTTCAATCACCCTGACGCCCAAACGTCACCGAGACGCTACCGAACCATGAACAATCAACGCCTGATTCTGCTGCTGGTCTTCTTCTTTTCGATCATGATGTTGTGGGATGCCTGGTTGCGTCAGGGACAGTCCGCCCCGACCGCGCAGCAGGAGAGTGCGCAGGCCCAGGGCGGCGGGGCCAGCAGTGCCGCCGTCCCGTCAGCGCCGACTTTTGCCGCGGCGGCGGGGGCCGTGCCCACCCCGGGCAGCGCCGCGGTCAATCCCGCGGTAACAAGCGCGCCGGTCATGAAAGTGACGACCGATCAGGTAATTGTCGATATCTCCGCCCAGGGCGGCGATCTGGTGCGCCTTGAACTGCTGCGCCACCACGCCACGGAAAACCGCAAGGAAAATTTCATTCTGCTTGACGCGGCCCACCACTATGCCGCGCAGTCCGGCCTGATCGGTGCCGGCCTGCCGAACCACAAGTCGGTCTGGCGCCTGCCCGCAGATTCAATGGCCCTCAAGGATGGCGAAAACGAGCTGCGCGTGGCGCTGGAAGCTGCCATCGAAGGTGGCGGCAAGGTCGTCAAGACTTATGTGTTCAAGCGCGACAGCTACCTGGTTGATGTTGAGCACGTCCTGGTCGGCGCCACCGCGCCGGCTGGTGCCAGCGCCTACTTCCAGTTGACGCGCGACGACAAGGCCCCCGAGGGCGCCAACGCCATGATGATGACCTTCACCGGCGCGGCCATCTACACCGATCAGGAAAAGTTCAAGAAGGTCGACTTCGGTGATTTCGGGGGCAAGAACAAGCATCCGACCGCCACTGACAACGGCTGGGTGGCGATGGTGCAGCATTATTTCTTCTCGGCCTGGCTGCCCCCTGCCGGCGAGCGCGAATTCTTTACCCGTCAGCTGGGCGGAGGCCTGTTCGCGGCAGGCGTGGTGGTGCCCTTTGCGGGCGACAAGCTCAGCGTGCCGTTCTACTCGGGTCCGCAGGAACAGGACAAGCTCGACAAGATCGCGCCGGGCCTCAGTCTGGTGGTCGACTACGGCTGGCTGACCATGATTGCCGCGCCGCTGTTCTGGGTGCTGGAGTGGCTGCACAAGTATGTCGGCAACTGGGGCTGGGCGATCATCCTGCTCACCATGCTGATCAAGGGCGTGTTCTTCCCGCTGTCGGCCGCCAGCTACAAGTCCATGGCCAAGATGCGCGTGCTGACCCCCAAGCTGATGAAGCTGAAGGAAACCTACGGCGACAACAAGGCGCGCATGAACCAGGAAATGATGGAGCTTTACAAGCGCGAGAAGGTCAATCCGCTCGGTGGCTGTCTGCCCATCCTGGTGCAGATTCCCGTCTTCATCGCGCTCTACTGGGTGCTGCTCGGCACCGTCGAGATGCGCGGGGCGCCCTGGCTGGGGTGGATCACCGACCTGACGACCAGGGATCCCTACTTCATCCTGCCGATCATCATGGGTGTGACGATGTTCGTCCAGACCAAGCTCAACCCGACGCCGCCCGATCCGATCCAGGCCAAGATCATGCTCTGGATGCCGATCGTATTCACCGGCATGTTCCTCTTCTTTCCCTCGGGCCTGGTGCTCTACTGGACGGTGAACAACGCCCTGTCGATTGCCCAGCAGTGGCATATCAACCGCATGATCGAAGGCGCCAGCCAGAAGGCCGGCTGATGGCCCCCATCCATCTGATGGCCCCCATCCCCCCCGCCCCCCTTCCCGGGGAAGGGGGGTGACTGTAGTTCGCCGCGCTCGCATATCACGGGGAGCCCTGTAATGACAGTGGTGTGGATTGCGCCGGTGGCGCGTGACGCCCCGGCTTGGGGCGGCACGGCGCCGGGACTGCACTTACTCCACTCATGAGGTCGGCTGACACCATCGCCGCCATCGCCACTCCGCCCGGGCGGGGTGGCATCGGCGTGGTGCGGGTTTCGGGACGCAATCTGCTGCCCATGGGCGCGGCGCTGACGGGGAAAACGCCGCATGCATTTACGCCGCGCCGTGCCGCCAGCGCCGACTTTCTGGACGCCGCTGGCGGCCTGCTCGACCAGGGGCTGCTGCTCCACTTTCCCGCCCCGCATTCCTTCACCGGCGAGGATGTGCTCGAACTGCATGGCCACGGCGGACCGGTGGTGATGCATGCCCTGCTGGCGCGCTGCGTGGAGTTGGGTGCGCGGCTGGCGGAGCCGGGCGAGTTTTCCCGGCGCGCCTTCGAAAACGACAAGATCGACCTCGCCCAGGCCGAGGGCATCGCCGACCTGATCGAGGCCGCCTCGGCGCAAGCGGCACGCGCCGCCCTGCGCTCGCTGTCGGGCGAATTCTCGGCGGCGGTGCATGCGCTCACCGACGGCCTGGCCGAGCTGCGCAGCCTGATCGAGGCGACCCTCGACTTTCCCGACGAAGAGATCGACCCGCTCACCGACACCGACATCGTGCCGCGCCTTGAGCGCCTGACCGCCGACTTGGCGACCCTGCGGGCGCGGGCGCGCGAGGGCAGCGTGCTGCGCTCTGGCCTGACCGTGGTGCTGGCGGGGCTGCCGAACGTCGGCAAGTCGTCGCTGCTCAACCGGCTGGCCGGCGCCGAGCGCGCCATCGTCACCGAGATTGCCGGCACCACGCGCGACGCGGTGCGTGAAACGATCCAGGTCGAGGGCATTCCCCTGCACATCATCGACACCGCCGGCCTGCGTGATACCGAGGATGCCGTCGAAAAGATCGGCATCGAGCGCAGCTGGCGGGAAATCGAACTGGCCGACGTCATCCTGCAGATCGTCGATGCGCGCAGCGGCGTGACGCCCGCCGACCAGGCCATCGCCGCCCGCCTGCCCGCCGGCATCGAGCGCGTGGTCGTCGAAAACAAGGCCGATCTGGCCAAGCGCAAAGCCGGGCGCCACGAAGAAAACGGCACGGTGCATCTGGTGCTGTCGGCCAAGCGCGGCACCGGCGTCGAACTGCTCCACGACGAACTACTGCGCGTCGCCGGCTGGCGCGGCCATGGCGAGGACGCCCTGCTGGCGCGCGCGCGCCACCTCGAAGCGCTTGCCGAAGCCGCCGTGCGGCTCGCCGCTGCCACCGGGCAGCTCGATCGGCTCGAACTCGCCGCCGAGGAATTGCGCCTGGCGCAGGCGGCGCTGTCGCGCATCACCGGTGAATTCACCGCCGACGACCTGCTCGGCATGATCTTCGGCAGATTCTGCATCGGGAAGTAGACACCTTCCCCCCATCCCCCTTCCAGGGGAAGGGGGTGACTGTGGCTCGCTGCGCTCGTCTGTTACGAGGAGCGCCCGTCCATTCTTTGGTGTGGATTGCGGCTGGCGCCGCGTGTCGCCGCCTGCTTATGTCAACGCGCAGGACGCACGACGCGCGGATCGCCGGCCGACCTCACCGCATCGCGGCTCGCCTCCAGCCATACGGATTCGCCATTCTTGCGCTTCAGGTTGAGCACCGCGTTGCGTGGCAGGCCCGCCGCTTGCCGGGTGATCACGTCCATGGTCCAGCCATGGGTGATCATCAGCACGCGCGCGCCCGCATGGCGGCGACCGAGCGCATGCAACGCGGCCGATACGCGATCGGCGCATTCGTCCATGGTCTCGCCGCCGATGAATCTCGCTGCCGGGTTGCGGGCCACGATCTGCTGCATCAGTAGTGGATTGAGCTCCGCCAGTTCGGCTTTCGGCACGCCCTGCACCGCGCCGAAGTTTCTTTCCATCAAACCGTCGTGCAGCGTCGGCGGGGGCAGACCCAGCGCTGCGGCAATGATGGCGGCGGTTTCGCTGGAGCGGACCAGCGGGCTGGACCACACGGCGACAAAGCCGGCATCGACGAAGCTCACCGCGAGTTCGCGGGCCTGCGCGCGGCCCCTGGCGTTGAGGGGGATATCCGTCCACCCCTGCAGGATGCCTGACACGTTCCAGTCGGTTTCACCGTGGCGGGTGACGCAGACGAGTGCCGGGTTCTTCATGGCCCGGCATCTTACGTCATGGCCGGCCAGGGGGCGCGATCGCGCACGACGCGGCGCGCGCCGCGGGGCATAATGCTGACCCGGTCAATGGACAAGGATGGGACCCGCCAAATGGGCAAAATCAGCATGATGTTCACGCAGCCGTTGCGATGCGACAGTTCCGGCTTTGCCTACCCCGGCCAAGGCAAGCCATTGCGCCAGCCTTCTGGTTACTGCAATGGATAATAATTCCCTCCCGCGCATCAGCTGGACCGAGGGCGAAGAGGCGCACAGCGCCGACTGGCGCTCGACGGCCGGCATGCCGCCGCCGCGCCGCGTGGTGGTTGCCGACGACACCCTGACGGCCGATACCGCGTATCGCCTCGCCTGCGAAGGCACTGCGCTGCTGTGGCGCGGCGACTTTCAGAATGCCCGGCAATTGCTGCAGGCACTGGTGCGGCGGGTCGGGCGCAAGGCCCGCAAGCCGGCCGATTCGCCAAAGGAAGCCTTCCATCAGCACCGGCTGGCGCAGTCGCAGCGCGCCCGCACCCTGGGCATGCTGCTGCTGCCGTTCGAGGCGGACCATCGCATCCCGCTGCGCCGGGCGCCGGACGTCAGGGTCGCCTGCCAGGAAGTCCATGGCGACGTTGCGGCGCCCTATGTTGCCTCCTTGCGCGAGCTGCTGGGCCTGATCGGCGCGCATGAATGGCGCAAGAAGGGTGTGCCGGTGGCGGCGCTCGGCCAGTCGATTCACCCGCACCACGGCGTCTTTGCGCCGATCCGCGGCGAATATGTCGGACTGGTCGCCAGTGCGCCCCTGACCAAAGCGCTCCCCGCGCTGGCCTTCGATATCGGCACCGGTACCGGGGTGCTGGCCGCGGTGCTCGCGCACCGTGGCATCAAACATATCGTGGCGACCGAGCAGGATCCGCGCGCGCTGGCCTGTGCCTGTGAAAACATTGACCGGCTTGGGTTTGCCGGACAGATCAAGCTGATCGAGGCAGACCTGTTCCCGCCGGGGCGTGCCGCGCTGGTGGTCTGCAATCCGCCGTGGCTGCCGGCCCGGCCCAGCTCGCCGCTGGAACATGCCGTGTATGACCCGGACAGCCGGATGCTGCGCGGCTTTCTGGACGGCCTGGCGGCGCATCTCGCACCCGGCGGCGAAGGCTGGCTGATTCTTTCGGACCTGGCCGAGCACCTTGGCCTGCGTTCGCGTGACGAGCTGCAGAAGCTGATCGATGCCGCCGGACTCAAGGTGGTCGGCAAGCTCGATGCCCGCCCGACCCATCCGAAAGCCAGTGACCCGAACGATCCCCTGCATGCCGCGCGCGCGGCAGAGGTAACCTCGCTCTGGCGGCTGGTCGCCAAGCAAGGTGGCACTGGTTGATTCGTCACACCGGCGCAGGCCGGTGTCCAGCTGTTGAATTTCCTGGATTCCGGCTTGCGCCGGAATGACTATACTGAAACTTATCAGCGTTCCGTCGCCAGCGCCCGGTCGGCAGCGCCCTCGGCGTGCAGGCGGGTGGTGTCGAACAGCGGCACGGCGGCGTCGGTCTGGCCGACCAGCAGCGACACTTCCGTGCAACCGAGGATGATGCCCTGCGCGCCCTGCTCGATCAGCGCGGCCATGATGCGGCGGTATTCTGCCCGTGACGCGGGCAGGATCTTGCCGAGACAGAGTTCTTCATAGATGACGCGGTGGATGATCGCCCGGTCGTCCGGTTCCGGGATCAGCACCTGCAGTCCATGCCGCTCGCGCAGGCGATCGCGGTAGAAGGCCTGTTCCATGGTGAAACGCGTGCCCAGCAGGCCGACGGTCGACAACCCGGCCTGTTTGATCGCGGCGGCGGTCGGGTCGGCGATGTGCAGCAACGGGATGGTGACGGCGGCCTCGATGGCTGGCGTCACCTTGTGCATGGTGTTCGTGCACAGCACCAGAAAATCCGCACCCGCCGCCGCAAGCGAGCGGGCGGCAGCGGCCAGCAATGCGCCGGCTGCCTGCCAGTTGTCGTCGCGCTGCAGTTGCTCGACCTCATGAAAGTCGACGCTGTAGAGCACCAGCCGCGCCGAGTGCAGCCCGCCGAGGCGCTGCTTGACGGCTGCGTTGATCAGGCGGTAGTACGGCACGGTGGATTCCCAGCTCATGCCGCCAATCAGGCCGATGACTTTCACGTGAATTCCTTCCAGTTGCAGCTCATGAATCGCGCTGGCGCACGCTGCAATGCAGCATAGCACCGGCATCGCCACGCCTGCGCAGCACGTTTGTCATTTTCAGGCTTATCGCGTATTTTTTACCTCCCCAACACAAAAACGGAGATAAATAATGAATAAACCAGATCCCGAATTCGACAGCCTCAATCCGGCGCTCAAGCTCAACCGCCGCGGCTTCATCGTCACCGCCCTCGGTGCTGGCTTTGCGCTGGCCACCCATCCGGTCATGGCACAGACGGCCATCAAGACCGACACCACCGGGCTCACCGCCGGCGAGGTCAAGGTGCCGACCAGCGACGGCGACATGGTCGCCTACCGCGCCCAGCCGGCCACTGGCGGCAACTTCCCGGTGATCCTGGTGATTTCCGAAATATTCGGCGTGCATGAACACATCGCCGATGTCTGCCGGCGGCTGGCCAAGCTCGGTTACCAGGCGATCGCACCGGAACTGTTCGCGCGCTACGGCGACCCGCGCAAGCTCACCAACGTGCAGGAAATCCTCACGGATATCGTCGGCAAGACGCCGGATGCCGGTGTGATGAGCGACCTTGACGCCTGCGTCGCCTGGGCCGGGAAGAATGGTGGCGATGGCGCGCGCGTGGGCATCACCGGCTTCTGCTGGGGCGGGCGCATCACCTGGCTGTATGCCGCGCACAACCCGCAGATCAAGGCAGGCGTGGCCTGGTACGGCCGCATCGACAATCCGGTCAGCGCACAAACGCCCAAGCATCCCATCGACCTCGCCGCGCAGATCAAGCCGCCGGTGCTGGGCCTCTATGGCGGCAAGGACCAGGGGATTCCGCTCGGCGACGTCGAGGACATGAACGCCGCCCTCAAGAAGGCCGGCGGCAAATCCACGATCCACGTCTATCCGGATGCGCCGCACGCCTTCCATGCCGATTACCGGCCGAGCTATCGCAAGGCCGAGGCCGAAGACGGCTGGCAGCGGATGCGGGACTGGTTCAAGGCCAACGGGCTCTGATCCGGCAGGGGCGGGTGGCGGCCAATATTTTTGTGGCTGCCGCCGCTTCGCGGGTCAGGCCGAACGCGCGCATCCCCGCCGGCTTGTCCCACAGGAACATTTCGAGCACGAGGATATAGACGTGCAGCAGACCGATCAAGCCGACAACAATGTTGGCAAGCAGTTGCATGGTCTTTCCCGGTTCAGCTTATGGCGTTTCAGCGCACCGCGCCTGCATCGAAGTGCGGATTCTCGATGAGCCCCAGGCGATTGCCGAAGGGGTCTTGCACCGCCGCCACCTTGATGCCTTCGCCGACCTCGACGATCGGTTCCAGTGCCGCCGCACCCAGTGCAAGCAGGCGGGCGTGGGCAGCGACGATGTTCGCCACGCCCCAGAGCGGCTGCGGGCCGATGGTTCCCGGCTGGGCGCCCGGCAGCAGGCCAAGCTCGAAGCCGCCCACGGCAAAGCCGACATAGAAGGGTTTGTCAAAATAAGCTGCCTGGCCGAGCACCTCGGTGTACCAGCGTTTTGCTGCCGCCAGGTCGGGTGCCGGATAAATGGCTGTGCGCAGGCCGAGAAACATGGTGCGGACCTCCTTTGATTCGCTGCGAACTACCTGACGATACCCTGCTTGATCAGCGCGGCACGCAAATCCTCGACCCGGCCGCGGTTGACGCCGAAGTCGGAGTGGCCGAGACGCGAGGCCGAGCGCACCGCGACGACGGTCGTGCCGGGACGCAGATGCAGTTCGAGGTCATCGACGAAGCCGAGCACGGCGCTGCGGCACTCCGCGTGCAGGTAGCCCTCCTGCTCGGTGACGATGGCGGTGCGCGGCATCCCGGTGGCGACGAATTCCCGGATCGCCGGCCAGGCTGTGGCGGGCGCGACCGCAAGCTGCAGCGGGGCAATTCGATGCGCGCCGTCGCTGGCGTCGCTGGAAACGCAGTTCGGCGATGACGGGCAGGCAGTGAAAGTGCCAGCGGCGACCCCAAGGTCGGTGGGACGTTTTCCGGCGCAGGAGAGAAGTGGCATGGTGGCAATCAGTATCACGGCGGCAATGGTCAGGCGTTGCATGTGCGGCTTTCCCTGCGCGGTTCAGGTCGCGGAGCGGGCCATGGCAAGGCCGCTTGGCTGGCGCGGCACGCCGAGCATGAAGACGACGACGCGGCAGGGCTCGGTGCCCCGGTTGCGCCAGGCATGGCGGGTGCCATTTTGCACCACGGTGTCGCCAGCGCGCAGATGCACGGCGGCGCCGTCATCCAGTTCAAGCCAGACCTCGCCGGAAACGATGTACTCGAAATCGATGCTGTCGGTCGTGTGCATGCCGGGGTTGGCGAGCTCCATGTGCGCGCCCAGCCCCGGAAACTTCTCTTGCATCTCGGCCAGCAGCGCCGGCCGGTCAATCGGCGGTTGTGACGGCGTCGGCTGGGGCGCCACCGTGAACATCCTGAAGCGATAGCCGCCCAGCGGCGGGAAATAGCCCTGGTATTGCGGCTGCACGCCGTCATCGGGAAACGCCGGCGGGCGATCCGCGCCCCAGAGCTTGTGGTATTCGGCCCCCGGCAAGTGATCGAGCGTCTCGCCGCTGACCTCGCTGTCACTGACGAAAACGGCTTTCCCCTGTGCATCATGCCCGGTGGTCACGAGGCGTACTTTCATCGCGGCGCTCCTTTGAAGGATATTGAAACCCAAGCTTACTTTAACGGTTACCCGTCTGCCGGAGCGCCTGGTTCGAGCGCTTCGCCCATCTCCGGATGCGACTGCCCGCGAGTGCGGCGTGCCACGAAGAACTCATAGGCATAGCAGTCGGAATGGCGGCGGTGCATTTCAGGCTCCGCGGCGAGCTGGTCAAGTATGGCGGCGGCTTCAACATCGCCGGCGTATATGCCGCGCAACTCGGCGATGCGCGTTTCCATGGGCGTGTAGAAATCGTCCCACCACGCTTCATCAGGCAGGGTGAAGTGTCCAACGAGCGCGAATCCGCATTCCCGAATCGCCGCGACATCGTCATCCAGCCATCCCATGGTCGGGTAATCCAGATCGAACCCGGCCTTGACCTCGGGAGGCGGGTTCTCATTGCGCCAGACCGCATCGGTGAACGCAAGGTAGCCGCCGGGCCGCAGCAAATCATGACAGACGCGCAACGCGTTGCGCAGCCCGATGTTGTAGAGCGCGCCTTCCGCCCAGACGAGGTCAACACTCCCGCTCGGCTGCGGCGGGCTGGCCATGTCCCCGACGATGGCGCTGGCGCGCTGCGCCAGCCCGCGCGCGGTGACGCACCATGAGCACGTGCAGCCCGTTCGGGACGTCGTCGAATTCCCTGTCCCTGCGGAAGCCCGCCCTGGTGAAAGCCCGCTGCGAGGCCAGATTGTCGGGCCCGGTGCACGCCATCACGAACGGCACCGTTGGGTCGGACAAGGCGAGCTCGGCGACGTGGCGTATCGCGTCCGCCCCCAGCCCCCGTCCCAGCGCATCGAATTCGCCGATCATGATGTCGATGTCGATCACGCTCGTCGGAATGTCGGTGAGACCGGCCACGTCGAGCTCCTCGCGCGTGGGGTGCTGCCACAGCACGATCCCGACTTGATGGCCATCCGCCTCGATGATGGCCCGCCAGTGCCCCTTGGCGGGTGGCTCGCTCAGCAGGCGGAGGTTCGCACCGGGATCACCCCAGGTGCTGCGCACATGATCCGCATGCAGCCACTGCTCGATGAACGGCAGGTCATCGTTCGTGACATCGCGAAGGCGCAGGCTCATGATGATTTGTGGATCGCTCGGCGGCGTTTCATTACCGGGACGCCCAACGTTCAAGGCGCGCCGCGCGGCTTCATCGCGCAGCGTCCGCTGGAGCGACGGGTTGGACGAAGCCGCTACGCGGAGAAATCGCAGACTGGGCCGACACGAATTAA
>CAZOMI010000069.1:0-16140 GCA_964580925.1 uncultured Methyloversatilis sp. | reverse complement strand
GTCAAGGTGCCGATGTGGCCGGTGCATACCTGGTTGCCGGACGCCCACGTCGAGGCGCCGACCGGTGGTTCGGTGGTGCTGGCGGCAATCATGCTGAAGCTCGGTGCCTATGGCTTCCTGCGGTTCTCGCTGCCCATCGCGCCGGATGCCAGCCAGTATCTGGCACCGATGATGATTGCGCTGTCGCTGATTGCCGTCGTCTATATCGGCTTTGTCGCGCTGGTGCAGACCGACATGAAGAAGCTGATCGCCTATTCTTCGATCTCGCACATGGGTTTCGTCACCCTGGGTTTCTTCATCTTCAACCAGATCGGCGTCGAGGGCGCGCTGGTGCAGATGATCTCCCACGGCTTCATCTCTGCCGCGATGTTCCTCTGCGTCGGTGTCATGTACGACCGCATGCACTCACGCAACATTGCCGACTACGGCGGGGTGGTGAATACCATGCCGAAGTTCGCCGCCTTCTTCATGCTGTTTGCCATGGCCAATGCCGGCCTGCCCGCCACCTCCGGTTTCGTCGGCGAGTTCATGGTGATCCTGGGCGCCATCAAGTTCAATTTCTGGGTCGGCTTTGCCGCGGCGACAACACTGGTCCTGGGCGCCGCCTACACCCTGTGGATGTACAAGCGCGTGGTTTTCGGCGCGGTGGCCAATAGCCATGTGGCCGAACTGACCGACATCAACAGCCGGGAATTCCTGTTCCTCGCGCTGCTGGCATTCTGCGTGCTGGCCATGGGTATCTATCCCTATCCATTCACTGAAGTGATGCATGCCTCGGTGGACAACCTGCTCAAGCATGTCGCCGTGAGCAAGCTGTAACCGCGAGACGAGAGAAGCGATGCTCAAGAATTTTGTAATGCCCGATTTCTACCCGGCCGCGCCGGAGATATTCCTGTTGGCGATGGCCTGCATCATCCTGCTGGTGGATGTGTTCCTTGGCCGCTCGCAGCGCTGGATTACCCCCGCACTGACGATTCTTACCCTGGTGGGCTGCGCGCTCATTACCTACCTGACCATGGACGGCCAGGTGGTGCTGACCTTCAGCAACATGTTCGTCGATGATCTGCTCGCCGATTTCCTCAAGCTGCTGGTTTATCTGGCGGTGATTATCGTGGTGGTCTATAGCCGGGGCTACCTGGTGGCGCGCCAGCTCGATAAAGGGGAGTACTACGTCCTGGTGCTGTTCGCCACGCTGGGCATGATGGTGATGATCTCGGCGGCGCACTTCCTGACCCTCTACCTCGGCCTGGAACTGATGTCGCTGTCCCTGTATGCCCTGGTGGCGATCGATCGCAACAGCGCGCGCGCCACCGAGGCGGCAATGAAGTATTTCATTCTCGGCTCGCTGGCCTCCGGCCTGCTGCTCTACGGCATGTCGATGGTGTATGGCGCGACCGGCACGCTCGAAATCGGCGGCGTCGCCCAGGCTCTGCATCTTGGCGTCGCCAACAAGACCGTGCTGGTCTTTGGCCTGGTTTTTGTCGTCTCCGGTATTGCCTTCAAATTGGGTGCCGTGCCCTTCCACATGTGGGTGCCGGACGTCTATCACGGCGCACCGACTCCGATCACGCTACTGATTGCTTCCGCGCCCAAGCTCGCCGCCTTTGCCATGGCGATGCGCATCCTGGTGTATGGCCTGTTCGAACTGGCCGAGCACTGGCAGTCGATGTTGATGATCATGGCCGTACTCTCCATCGCGCTCGGCAACCTGGCCGCCATCGCCCAGACCAACATCAAGCGCATGCTGGCCTATTCGGCCATCGCCCACATGGGGTTCATGCTGCTCGCCCTGATGAGCGGCGTCGTCGGCCCCGACCGGCATTACGCATTGAACGCCTACAGTTCGGCGATGTATTACGCCGTGGCCTACGTGATCATGTCGCTGGCTTCCTTTGGCATGGTCTTGTTGCTGTCGCGTGCCGGCTACGAAGCCGAGCATCTGGAAGATTTCAAGGGTCTGAACCAGCGCAGCCCGTGGTTCGCCGCCGTGATGATGGTCACCATGCTTTCGATGGCCGGTGTGCCGTTCTTTGTCGGATTCTTTGCCAAATTCTCCGTGCTGATTGCCGCGGTAGATGCCGGCTATATCGCCGTGGCCGTCTTCGCCGTGATGTTCTCGCTGATTGGCGCCTTTTACTATCTGCGCGTGATCAAACTGATGTATTTCGATGCGCCGGTCGACACCGCGCCCATCGTCGCCAGCCTCGATATGCGTTTCCTGCTGTCTTTGAACGGTATTGCGATCGCCCTGTTCGGTCTGTTCCCGAATGTGCTGATGTCGCTGTGTACCTACGCGCTGCTCCGCTCGCTGTAAGTTGACCCCGGTGGGTCCGCGGCTCTCAAGTTGCGGCCCCGGCAGTCGTTATGCCATGAATGCAAAACGGCCTGCAATTCGAAAACTATTCCCTCCGGCAGCAACTGGAAGCGTTGCTCAGCGAAGCGCGGCGGAACGAAGACAAGATGCGTCGTTTCGACCAGTTGGAGCGCAGCCTGATTGGCGCGCGTTCACTGACGGAGTTGCTCCATGTCTTGCTGGTGGATTACCAGGCGGCATTCGATATCGAATTCGTCAGTCTGGCGCTGCTCGACGAGGAATATGAAGCGGCCCGCATACTGGAGGCGAGCACGGGCAGTGCCGCGGTCCCCGGCTTGTTGCTGCTCCAGTCCGACGATTTGCTGACGCCGCTTTGTGCAAATGGACAGGCAACCTGCCTGTGCGTCTTCGATGCCCGCCGCCACGGCCCCCTGTTCGACGCGCCGGCTGGCGCCATTGTTTCGGTGGCCCTCCTGCCGCTGGTGCGTCAGGGCAAACTGATCGGCAGCCTGCAACTGGGCAGCGCCGTAGCCGAGCGTTATGATGCCGCCGCCGGCACCGATTTTCTGGATCGTCTGGCGGCCATCGTCGCCTTTTGTCTTGAAAGTGCGCTCACGCAGGAACGTCTGAAACGGGTCGGGCTGACCGATAGCCTCACCGGCGTGCAAAACCGCCGCTACTTCGAACATCGTTGCCTGGTCGAAATCAGCCAGGCGCGGCGTCACCGCCAGCCGCTGGCCTGCATGTTTCTCGACATCGACAAGTTCAAGCGCATCAACGACAGTTACGGCCATCAAAGCGGCGACGTGGTCTTGCGGGGCGTGGCCGATGTCATTCAGGCGCAACTGCGGGCCAGCGACACCATTGCCCGTTACGGTGGCGAAGAGTTTGTTGTGCTGCTGCCGCAAACCGCCGCCCTGCATGCACAGGAAATCGCCGAACGCATCCGTGTCGCCGTGGCTGCCCAAGCCTTTCGGTCGCAATCCGACCAGACGGTACCCGTCACGATCTCGATCGGCCTCGCCATGCTGCCGCTGGATGCGGCAGCCAGCGAGCCTGCCGTCCAGGCAGAAATGCTCATCGCCACCGCCGACCGGGCGCTGTATCAGGCGAAGCATGGCGGACGCAACCGCGTGGTCAGCGATTTTGTTTGTCCGGTGCGGAGCGAACGCGAGACGTGGCAGGGCAGGGTAGCGCAGTGGCTATCCAGCGTGCAACGCCAGTTCCGCGGCGCATTTGCTCAGACAGCCCGATAAGCCGCAGTCCCGGAGTTGTCGCCGTACCCGCTGCGGGGCATTTCATACCCGCTGCGGGGCACGCCGTCCCGCCAGCGCCGACTTTTGTTCGCTCGGGTCTTTCCGTGAATAGGGAAAGTCAGGGTGCCGGGCCTTGCATCACTCAAACCCCGGCGCTCAATCCCTTGCGCAAGAGCTCGCCAACCAGTTCATTCAAGCCCATCTGCCTGGCCATGGCCCGAGCACGGATTTCTTCAGCCAGTTGCGCATCCAGTTTGACCGCGAACGGGATCAGACCCTGCGCCTGATCCAGCTTGCGCTGCTCCTTGCGGTCAAGCAGCGCACCCCCGGCAAAACGCTCGGGGGTGCCGGCAAGTTTCAAGCGGCTGTCGAGCTTGTGGGCCATGTTCTTTTCAAGATCTGTTCTTTTCATTTGGGGTGTCCGGATAGGGGCGGTCGATAACTCATGTCCTCTGGCGCTGAAAGTGCCAGGCCAGGAATGTGTAAAACCGCATGTCTTGATGATACACGGTGGCTTTAGCGTATTCTGCCGGCTGGCTGCCAACGCCGCGTGCCACTCGAATTGACGATGTCCGAGCAATGCCTTCGATGAGCAGCCAGCTGGGCTTGAATTCGTGAAACTCATCCTGTCCTATCTACTTACTGCGGACGCAATCCACGCATGCGAAAAGAAGTCAAAGAGAAGCCCGGATACGCCATCGTGGCGGCTGTCCAACTGCCCAATGTAAGCGACGTCGAGTTCGAAGCATCACTGGCCGAACTGCGCGATCTGGCCAAGACGCTGGGTTACGAGATTACCGCCACGTTCACGCAGAAGCGCAGCAGCTTCGACACCACCGCCTATCTGGGTGCCGGCAAGCGGGAAGAAATACGCGCCTTCGTGGACAGCGAACCTGCGCCCGTCGCGTTCGAGAAAATGCCACAGGCCGCCGCCGACCCCGAGGCCGGCAGTATCGAGGTCATCTTCGTGGACCACGAGATCTCCCCGTCGCAAGCGCGCAACCTCGAAAAGGAGGTTGGCTGCGAAGTGATGGACCGCACCATGGTCATCCTGGAGATCTTTCACCGCAACGCGCGCTCCCGCGCCGCCCGCGCACAGGTGGAGATCGCCCGCCTCGGCTACATGGCGCCGCGCCTGCGCGAGGCGGCGAAGCTCGCCGGGCCGCAAGGCCGGCAGCGCAGTGGCGTTGGCGGCCGCGGTGCCGGCGAATCGCACACCGAGCTGGATAAACGCAAAATCCGTGACCGGATTGCCGATCTCCAGCAAGAGATCGCGGCGATGGACATCGAACGCGGGACACAGCGCGCACGCCGGCAAGAACGCCAGGGGCTCGCCAGCGTCGCGCTCGTCGGCTATACCAATGCCGGCAAGTCCACCCTGATGCGCGCACTCACCGGCAGCGACGTGCTGGTCGAAAACAAACTCTTCGCGACGCTCGACACCACCGTGCGCACCCTCCAGCCCGAGAGCCGGCCGCGCGTGCTCGTCAGCGACACGGTCGGTTTCATCAAGAACCTGCCGCACGATCTCGTCGCTTCGTTCAAGTCAACGCTTGAGGAGGCACTTGATGCAGCGCTGCTGCTCCATGTCATCGACGCGAGCGATCCCGGCTTCGCACGGCAGCTTGAGGTCACCGACAAGGTACTGGCCGAGATCGGTGCGCAGGACGTGCCGCGCATCCGCGTGTTCAACAAGATCGACCATGTTGGCGACGCAGCGGCGCAAGCCGAACGCGAGGCCGCACTGCGCACACTGTTCCCGGATTGCATCGTGATGAGCGCGCGCCGCGCTGGCGACATAGCGTTACTGCACGCAGCGATAGTCGCTTTTTTCCAGCAGGGGCTCGTCGAGGCCGAGCTGTTTCTGCCCTGGTCGGCACAGCAATCGCGCAACGAAATCTTCGCGAACTGTCAGGTGCTGAATGAGCGCGCCGACGCAGATGGCGCGTTCCTGCTCGTGCGCGGTGAGCACGGGACGGTGCAGAGCCTGTGCGAGCGCTTCAGCCACCGGCCAATGGCCGTGCCAGACTGATATCCCGGCAGTTCCTGACTGGCGACAATCTGCTTTTGCGCGGCACGCAAACTCCGCTGCGCTGCGTTTTGCTCGCTGTGTTGAGCGATAATCACGGCCCGTTCAACGCATAAATCCCCCAATGTCCATCCAGTGGTTTCCCGGCCACATGACCTCGGCGCGCAGAAAAGCTGCCGAGACCATGGCGCGCACCGACGTGGTGATCGAAGTGCTCGACGCCCGCCTGCCCGAGGCGAGCAGCAATCCGCTGATTCGCGAACTGCGTCTGGCACGCCAGCGGCCCTGTCTCAAGTTGCTGAACAAGGCCGACCTCGCCGATCCCGTCGTCACGCAGGCCTGGCTCGACCACTACAGTCGCCAGCCGGGCGTGAAGGCGGTGGCTATTTCATGCAAGAAGCCGGGTGACGCCGCGAAAGTGCCGGCCCTCTGCCAGCAACTGGCGCCGCACCGCGACGACAACGTGAAGCCGCTGCGCATGATGATCATGGGCATCCCCAACGTCGGTAAATCGACCTTCATGAACGCGCTGCTGAAGCGCCGCATCGCAGCGGTCGGCGACGAGCCGGCCGTCACCAAGAGCCAGCAGAGTTTCGACCTGTCATTGCGGCAGACCATCATCGACACACCGGGCCTGATGTGGCCGAAAATCGAACACGATGAAGATGGCTACATGCTCGCCGCCAGCCACGCCATCGGCCGCAACGCGGTGATCGATGCCGATGTCGCCATTTTCCTTGCCGGTATTTTGCTGGCGCGCTATCCGTCGCTCCTCGCCGCGCGTTACAAAATGGATGTCGCGGCCATGGATGCCGTCGCTGTCGTCGAAACCGTCGCCCGCAAGCGCGGCTGCATCATCAAGGGCCGGGGCGGCGAACTCGACCTGGAAAAGGCGGCGATGATCCTGCTCACCGACTACCGCGGCGGCGCGCTGGGGCGCATCAGCCTCGAAACGCCCGCATCACGCGCGGCGATGCTCGCTGCCGCCGTACTGCCAGCGCCGACTTTGGACGACGCATGATGGAAGAGCGCATCACCGAACTGGAAGTCAAGCTGGCCTTTGCCGAAGACCTGCTCGAAACGCTGAACCACACCGTTTATCGCCAGCAGGCGCAGATCGACCAGTTGCAGCACGAGTTGCGCGCCCTGCGCCAGCAGATGCTGCAAACGCAGCCCGCCGAACAGCGCAGCCTGCTCGACGAAATTCCGCCTCACTACTGATTATTTTCTGCCGCCGAACAGGTTGCCGAGCAGGCCGCCCTGTTCGCCCCCCGAACCGCCACCGCCCTTGCTCACCGGCGCGGCCGCGAAGATGCGTGAAGCCAGCCGCGCAAAGGGCAGCGATTGCAGCCAGATCGTTCCCGGTCCGCGCAGTACGGCGAAGAACAGGCCCTCGCCGCCGAACAGCGCGGTCTTGATGCCGCCGACGAATTCGATGTCGAAATGCACGTCCGCCGTGTAGGCCACCACGCAGCCGGTATCGATGCGCAGGATCTCGCCGGGCTTCAGCACGCGTTTCAGCACCGTGCCGCCGGAGTGCGCGAAGGCCAGGCCATCGCCTTCCAGTTTCTGCATGATGAAACCCTCGCCGCCGAAGAAGCCGACGCCGAGTTTTTTCTGGAAGGCGATGCCGAGCGCGACGCCCTTCGCCGCGCAGAGGAAGGCATCCTTCTGGCAGATCATCGTGCCGCCGTGCTGGCCGAGATCGAAGGGAATGATCTTGCCGGCGTAGGGTGCGGCGAACGCCAGCTTGCGCTTGCCCTGGCCCTGGTTCACATAGACCGTGGTGAACAACGACTCGCCCGTGACAAGGCGCTTGCCGGCGCCCAACAGCTTGCCGAACAGGCCGCCCTGATTCGCCGAGGCGTCACCGAAGACCGTATCCATCGCGATGCCGTCTTCCATGTACATCAGGCTGCCCGCCTCGCCGATCGCGGCCTCGCCGGGATCTAGCTCGATTTCGACGAACTGCATGTCGTCGCCGTGCAGGTGATAGTCGATTTTGTCCATGGCCATGTTCGTTCGCTCCAGCGGATGAAAGCTGAAGAATACCCGAGGCGGCATTCACGATGCATCCAGACCAGGACTCCTGGAAAAGTCTGCGCTGGTGGGACGGCGTCGCGTCTGTCACCGAAACCACGATTGCGCGGCAGGCTGCCTTGGGGCATAGTGCGCCCCTTTTCTCCGCCTCCGCCTTGCCCATGCTGCCTGCCATTCAATTACGACTCAACCATCTCATCGCCGCCGAACTCGGCGTGCGTCCCGCCCAGGTGACTGCCGCCGTGCAGTTGCTTGACGAAGGCGCGACCGTGCCCTTCATCGCCCGTTATCGTAAAGAAGTGACGGAGAACCTCGATGACACCCAGTTGCGCACGCTGGAAGAACGGCTCGGCTATCTGCGCGAGCTCGAAGAGCGCCGCGCCACGGTGCTGGCCAGCATCGCGGAGCAGGGCAAGCTCACGCCCGAACTGCGGGGCGACATCGAGAATGCCGAAACCAAGCAGCGCCTCGAAGACCTCTATCTGCCCTACAAGCAGAAACGCCGCACCAAGGCGCAGATCGCCCGCGAGGCCGGGCTGGAGCCGCTGGCCGACGCGCTGTTCAATGATCCGACATTGCACCCTGATGTCGAAGCGGCGCGCTATGTGAATCTGGAAAAAGAGCCTCCCGAGAAGCACGTTCCCGACGTCAAGGCCGCGCTCGAAGGCGCGCGGCAGATCCTGATGGAGCGTTTTGCCGAGGATGCCGCGCTGCTCGAAAAACTGCGCAACCACCTCAACGAACATGCGCTGATCGTGTCCACCGTCGTCGCCGGGAAAGAGCAGGAAGGCGCGAAATTTCGCGACTGGTTCGATTTCCGCGAGCCGCTCAAAACGGTGCCCTCGCATCGCGCGCTGGCGATGTTTCGCGGTCGCAACGAAGACGTGTTGCGCGTGTCGCTCAAGACCGAGGCCGAGCTGCGCGAGCCGCCCGAGCCTTCGCCCTGCGTCGCCATGGTCGCGGGTCATGTCGGCATCCGGGCGCAGGGCAGGGCGGCTGATGCCTGGCTGGCGGAAACCGCGCGCTGGGCCTGGCTGGTCAAGCTCTCGCTGCATCTCGAAACCGAACTGATGGGCAGCTTGCGCGAACGCGCCGAGGCAGAGGCGATCCGCGTCTTTGCGCGCAACCTGCACGATCTGCTGCTCGCCGCGCCGGCCGGGCCGAAGACGGTGATCGGTCTCGATCCGGGCATCCGCACCGGCGTCAAGGCCGCCGTGGTCGATGCCACCGGCAAGCTGCTGGAAACCGCCACGCTCTACCCGCACGAACCGCGCCGCGACTGGGAAGGCAGCCTGCATGCGCTGCAGCGCATGGCGCAACAGCACGGCGCGGCGCTGGTCGCCATTGGCAATGGCACGGCCAGCCGCGAAACCGACAAGCTGGCGGGCGAGCTGATGAAGCGCTACCCGGAACTGAAGTTGACCAGGATCGTCGTGTCGGAAGCGGGCGCATCGGTGTATTCGGCCTCGGAACTGGCCGCCCGCGAATTCCCCGATCTCGATGTCACCCTGCGCGGCGCCGTCTCAATTGCCCGCCGCCTGCAAGACCCGCTGGCGGAGCTGGTCAAGATCGACCCCAAGAGCATCGGCGTCGGCCAGTATCAGCATGATGTCAATCAGGGCAAGCTGGCGAAGAGTCTCGATGCCGTGGTGGAGGACTGCGTGAACTCGGTCGGCGTGGACGTGAATACCGCCTCGGCGGCGCTGCTGGCGCGCATCTCCGGTCTCAACGGCACGCTCGCCGCCAATATCGTCAGCCACCGCGACAGCCACGGCGCCTTCGCCTCGCGTGCCGAACTGAAGAAGGTGCCGCGTCTCGGCGACAAAACCTTCGAACTGGCTGCCGGGTTCCTGCGCGTCAATGGCGGGGAAAACCCGCTCGACGCCTCGGCCGTTCACCCGGAGGCTTACCCGGTGGTGGAACGCATCCTCAAAGACATCAAAAAAGGCGTGCAGGCACTGATCGGCGACGGCCGCGCGGTGCGTGCCCTGCAAGCCGCGAAATATACCGACGAACGCTTCGGCCTGCCCACTGTGCAGGACATCCTCAAGGAACTCGAAAAACCCGGCCGCGACCCGCGCCCGGAATTCAAGGCAGCCTCATTCCGCGACGGCGTCGAGACACTCAAAGACCTGGAGCCGGGCATGCAGCTCGAAGGCGTGATCACCAACGTCACCAACTTCGGCGCCTTTGTCGACATCGGCGTGCATCAGGACGGCCTGGTGCATATCTCGGCGCTGTCGAATACCTTCGTCAAAGACCCGCACACTGTCGTCAAAGCCGGCGACGTGGTGAAGGTGAAGGTGCTGGAAGTGGATCTTCCCAGGAAACGCATCGCCCTGACCATGCGCCTCGGCGACGACGTGGCGCGTCCCGCAAAAGTCGGCGCTGGCAAGACGGCGCCAATTGACGCGCCGCGCAAATCGGCAGCGGTGCCACGTCCCGCCCAACGCCCACCCGAGCCGACCGGAACCATGGCGGCGGCGTTCGCCAAGCTGAAACGCTGAGGACGTGCCGCGGGGGGGCTGGCCAGTCACCCAAACATGCGGGAATCGCTCGGGGTGCCCTTCTTGCATGTTGGAAAGCTGATCCGCTTCAAACTGGATGAGATCACGGTCTGGATGCGCCGTTGCACTGAAGAAATGGAAGCGAACGGCATCGAGGTACCGAAGGATCCCCATGCCAAGCGGCGAACCTTGCTCGAGGCCTTGGCCCGGCTGCCGGCATGACGACTCGATTGGATGTGCTGCCGGGCAGATTAGTGGCCACCCGGCAAAGTTCCGTTTGTTCGTCACTTACTTGCTTTCGACGAATAAACGGAACATACTTCCAGTCATGCGTGAAACCACTCAAACCCAGCGCGTCATCGATCTGCTTGCCCAGAAGGGGATGCTGCGTCCGATCGATCTGGACGCCATCGGTATCCCCCGGGTGGTGCTGACACGCATGAGCACCGCTGGCCAGCTGGAGAAAATCGGGCGCGGCCTCTATCGCCTGCCGAGTCCGAGCTCGGAAAACGAGAGTCTGGTCGCCATCGCCACCAAGGTACCACAGGCGGTGTTTTGCCTGCTCACCGCCCTGCAATTCCATGAGCTGACCACCCAACTCCCCCGCCAGGTCTGGATCGCCATGCCTCGGGGTAGCCACACCCCGAAGATCGACTACCCGCCGGTCAAGATGGTGCAGTTCGCCGGGGATGCCTATACGGCAGGGATCGAGGAGGTCGAGCGCGATCAGGTCAAGCTGCGTGTCTACTGCGCGGCCAAGACGGTGGCGGACTGTTTCAAGCATCGCAACAAGATCGGCCTGGACGTGGCGCTGGAAGCCTTGAAGGATGCGCGGGCGAAGAAGAAGGCATCGGCAGACGATCTATGGCGTTACGCCAAGATCTGTCGGGTCGCCAACGTGATGCGCCCCTATCTCGAGGCAATCGAATGAACAAGAACATCGCCGCCTCCGTCCGGGCCCGTCTACTCAATCTGGCCAAGGCACAGGGCGTGGACTTCAACCAGGTGCTGGTGCGCTTCGCCCTGGAGCGCATCCTCTACCGTCTGAGCCAATCGGCGCATGCCGATCGTTTCCTGCTCAAGGGCGCGCTGTTGTTCACGCTCTGGTACGACATGCCACACCGCCCGACACGCGATGCCGACCTGCTGGGCTTTGGGCCCAGCGATCTGGACTCCATTGCCCAGACGTTCCGTGACATCGCCAGCGTCGATGTGGACGATGGCATGGTCTTCGACCCGGCATCGGTCACCGCCGAGGAAATCCGCAAGGAGGCCGGCTATGCCGGCGCTCGGGTGTTGATCAGCGGCGAAATCGCCAAGGCACGCTGCAAGACACAAATCGACATCGGCTTCGGCGATGCGGTCACGCCCGGGCCGGTCGACGCCACCTACCCGGTGCTGATCAATGATCTGCCGGCACCACGGCTGCGCACCTATCCCGTCTACACAGTCATCGCGGAAAAGCTGCATGCCATCGCTTTGCTGGGCATGACCAACAGTCGGCTGAAGGACTATCTCGATTTGTCGGTGCTGCTGGATCGCGAAACCCTGGACCCCGAGACCCTGGCCAGTGCGATCGCGGCCACCTTCATCCGGCGTGGCATGGAGGTTCCGGCTTCGTTGCCGGTCGGCCTGACGGATGAGTTTTCAGGTGACGCGACACGGCAAGCCCTGTGGCATGCGTTTCTCAGGAAGAACGAACTGACCCGGCAAGCGCTGCCGGACATCGTGGCCATGCTGCGAACGGCACTGGAACCGGCACTACTTCGTGCTGCCACACTGAACGGGCTCCAGAAATAAAGAACCCGCCCGTACGTTATTCGACGCAGAGGAGCCGCTGGCGGGACGGCGTTAGCAGACGCGCCGCGTAAATCGGGGACGGCGTCAGCCGGAGCGCCGCATTCCGCGCAGCGCCAACCCGAGCTGGCAGGCACAATGGCGGCCGCGTTTGCCAAGCTGAAACGCTGAACCCGCGCTGAAAATCATTCTCAGCGGCCTACCCATGGGTTGAGTGTTTGAACACCGGTTGGCTCAAAATCGGCCACGTTGCGCGTGACAACGGTCATGCCGTGTACCAGCGCCGTTGCAGCAATAAGCCCGTCACGAACGTGGTGCGGATCCGGCACATGAAGTCGCGCACTCCGGAGCGCAACAGCCGTATCGACGTCCAGGATGCGGCCAGCGAAGGCAGGCAGGACATGACCATTCAGCCACGCCCGAAACACGGCACCCTGCGATAAATCGCGGCGCTCAGCCAACAATACGCCAATCTCCAACTCCTGAATGCTGATCACCGACAGATACAGATCGGCCGCATCCGTGCTATCGGCCCAAGCCGCAACATGCCGATCCGCCTTGCCGGGGCGAATTTTCCGCAACTCGGACACGACATTGGTATCCAGCAGGTACATCAGGAGATGTCTCGGGAAAAATCGGCCGGTCGAGCCAGGTCGCGCATTTGCGGGATATCAAGTTCAATGTCCGCAATGCCGGGCATCGCCAGCAGATCGGCTATTTTCGTTTGCCCGCCGGTGATTTTCTTGTATTCGTCAAACGTCAATAACACATGCGCAGGTCGACCGCGATCCGTGATGATCACCGGACCGGCCTTTGCCGATTTCTTGGCCTTGCTGGCGTCCTGATTGAACTCGCGGCTTGAAAGGGTCGTGATGGTCATGGCAGCACCTATTTGCGGCTAATGTAGGTACGTTACCACAATGAAGCGCATTGGAGTAACAGGTAAAACAGTATTCTTCCGCAAAAGTCGGCGCTGGCGAGACGAAGTGCCCCGAAGCGGGTACGGCGTCAGCCGGCACGCCACGTAAATCGGGGACGGCGTCAACCGGTGCGCCGCGCCCCGGCCAACGCCAACCCGAGCCAACAGGCTCGATGGCGGCAGCGTTTGCCAAGCTGAAGCGCTGACCGGCGTGCAGCCAAGAAAAAGGGCGGCTTGCGCCGCCCTGAATATGATGCGATTGCCATTGTGGCTTCCGGGCAATCTTTTAGAACTTGTAGATGTAGCGGGCGCCAACGAAGTTGACGGTCTGCTTTGGCTTCGAGGTTACAGTGGTTTGGTCGGTACCTGTTGTCCCTGCTGCCCCATAGGTGAATGGCGCGCCATTGCTGAATGACCAGGTCCAATCATCGGTTTGCCAGCGCTCGTGGACCATTTCAAAGCGCAGGTTGGCATGCTTGTCCATGGCGTAGTCGGCAAATAGCTTCAGCCGGGTGAGTTTGTTGGTGATGTCCGACAAAGGCTGCGTAGTGACACCGGACACTGTGGGATATGGAGTGGTAGCACCAGTAGTAAAAGTCAGGTTTTGTGGATACTGGCTAATACTTTTTGCCCATTCAAGGTTTGCTCCAACCTGTAGCTTAGCGGTGGGTCGTCCGCGCAAGCCAAAGCCAAACGAATCACCAATCTCTTTCAGTTGGGCATCCCTTATTGCAGGTGATGCACCATTGTCCGAGGCCCGGAAACCCAGTTCGCGTGCCTTGGTCTCATCGCGTGAATACCAACCTGAAACCTGCCAGTTGTCGTTCAAGGTGTAGTTTGCGTCTATCGTGTAGATGTCCGCGCTGCCATCTTTCAAACCATAGGGCCGGTTATCAGGGCCGTACTTGTCCTGCGCCTGATCGAGTGCAAACTGGAACGACAGTCGCTCGGTTGGCGACCAGTCAAGCATGGCGCGCCATTTCTCCCGTTTTCGATCAGAAATATGCGTTGGGTTCATTTGGTTCTGAATAGTTGGACTATTGGTGGCCAAAACGTAACCTGGGCCGCTGCGATTGCTGTTCAGATAGGCCAAGGAACCATTAACCGTGTCCGACAGTGAGCGACGCAACTGAAGGCGATAGGTCGTTTCGTCCAGAGCCACCCGATAGGGAACATAAAGCGTCCCGATAGCTGGCACAGAGCGGTCCTGATTGTTGATTTCAATTCCGCCAATCACATTGAATTGATGAGGCAGGCGATAGTTGGCTTCGAGCTTGCCGGATTTTTTGGTGTACGAGTGCGGGGTGTTCCAGACAGTCGGCGCAAAGGGGGCCGCTATCCCGCCAACAACCCCAACAAGTGGTGTTTTGTCCTTCACGTCGTAATAGCGAAGGTTGGCTACTACGGAGAGCTTGGGCAGCGGGCGCGAGGTGAGGCCGACCTCTGCAAGGGTGGTATCGACCCTGCCATCAAGACTAGACGGGTACCCAACAAATGGGATAACGTTAGAGGCGACCGGTATGTTTTCGTCCTGCGTTGCCTTACCATAGGACAACTTGAATGTGCCGCGGGTGGTCGGGGTGAAAGCATAACCACCGTTCATAAAAAGTTGATGGGCTTGGTTGCTAAGGGGAAGCGAGAGGGACTGTGGGTTTGGGTTCCCTGCGGGGGGTGGGTCTGCGACGGGACCTGCGCCATTCACCTGCCCAATTGCCAGCGAATGTTCGTTGCGGTACCAACTGCCGTAATAGCCGCCCGAAACCTGCAACTTCTCTCCTGCATAGGCAAGGGTGGCTTCCAATTGTTGTGTCGTGCTGTCGATCGGTTCGACCATAAAAAGCGCTTGACTACCCAGCCCCCAATGGCGTGTGCCTTCCTTCTTTTCGTTTTTGAAGCTGACCTTGAAGTCAACATTGGGCATGAGGTTCTTGTAAAACCCCAACTGGGTAAGGTCTCGTTTCGTGCCGAGACTGACCTCCCTGCTCGGCAACCTGTAATTGATGGGCGTGGCTGCACCGCTGATGAGCATGGAAGTCGTACCAATGCCCTGCAGTCCGGTGGTGAAGGTCAGCGGGTTGTCGCGCTGAATGCGGCTGTAATCCAGCGAGAGGCCTATATTGCCCTGGCGTAGCCATTCGGCGCTGAGTTCGGGCGTATCGAGCCCCAGATTGCGCCCCTCCAAGGAGAACCAGGTCCCCGTCGTGTTGTCGCGCTTGACCAGAGTGAGGTCCAGCAGGCCGTAGGCCTTGCCTTCGCGCATGCCGTCATAGATGCCTTGCTGGTGACGGTCGCCGGACCAGTTCCCGATGCCGACGGAAATCGAACTCTCCGGTGTGGTGAGTCGGCTAACTTCGGCGGCTACGGCAGCCAGCGCCGCTTTTTCATCGTCGTCGGCGGCCAGTACCGTTCCGTAACAGGCTGCCAAAGCGGCGGCCAGCGCCGTGATCCTGAACGTTTGTTTCATATTTTTGCTCATGATTTTTTCCCCTTTGGGCCGATCAACGACGGAAGCGACCGGCCGTTGCACTATTGACGGCGCTATTGCCACCATGGATATTGGTGTGGCAGTTAAGGCAACCTCTACCCACCGTACCTGTCAGTGACGCGCTTGTTGTCATCCCAGTGGGTAGTCCGGCGGCTTGCCCACGATGTGTGCTGGTTGTGGTTGAGTGACATTCCTGACAAAGGAAAGGCGACCGCGACTTGAGCAGGTTGGGTACCGTCGTTCCATGCGGCTGATGGCAAATGCCGCAGTCTTCCGCGACCGGCTGGTGGTTGTGAATGAATGGCCCGCGCTTTTCCATGTGGCAGGTGTAGCAGGTGTCGTTGGTGCTGCTCTTGATCAGTTGCTTGGGATTGTCGCCATGCACGTTGTGGCAGGACGAACAGGCCATCTTGCCTTCCGTGACCGGGTGGTGCGAGGGCTTGTTGAACTGGGTGCGCTGCTCTTTGTGGCAGGTGTAGCAGAGTTCGGTTTGCACCGCCTTGTTGCGTACCTCGTCGCCGGCGGGGTTATGAATTTTGTGACAGGAGGTGCAGGCGACATCGCGGTTGGCGTGCGTGCTCGACTGCCAGCCGATGCGGTTGCCGCCCTGGTGGCAGGTCAGGCAGGCCTTGTTGCGATCGACTACCGGCGTGTCGGTTTTCTTGCCTTGCAGGCCAAAGAAAATATCCACCCGGTTGTCGGCGGGTACTGTCAGGAGCTGGCCGCCAAAGGTCAGGTCGGGTTTGGGACGGTCCTTGAGTTTCTTGGAATTGACGACGTGCTCTTCGCTGAA
>CAZOMI010000068.1:0-16246 GCA_964580925.1 uncultured Methyloversatilis sp. | reverse complement strand
AGGGCAGGCGCACGATTTCCTCGAACAGCTTGGTCAGTTCGCGGGCGATGACGATTTCACGTTCCACTTCGAGCAGGGCGGCCAGATCGGCCACGGTTTCCGCGATGCGGTGGGGCGCCTCGTAGAACACCAGCGTGGCGCTGATGCTTTTCAAATCAGTGAGCGCCGTCCGGCGAGCGCCGACTTTTGCCGGCAGGAAGCCGACGAAATGGAAGGCCGGTGCGTCGAGGCCGGCAGCGGAGAGCGCTGTGATCGCGGCATTCGGGCCGGGCAATGGGGTCACGGAGTAACCCGCTGCCCGGACCGCTGCCACGGCGCGACTGCCGGGGTCGGAAATGCCCGGCGTGCCGGCGTCGGAGATCAGTGCTACCCGCTTGCCTGCTGCCAGTAATGCAATCAGCTTTGCCGCTGCCGCCTGCTCGTTGTGTTCGTGGACGGCCAGCAGTGGCGCGCGGATTTCGTAGTGGTCGAGCAGACGCCGCGCATGGCGCGTGTCCTCGCAGGCAATGGTGTCGGCCTGGCGCAATGTGTCGAGGGCGCGCAGCGTGATGTCGCCGAGGTTGCCGATCGGGGTGGCGACGATGGACAATGCCGGCTTGGTTTGTAGGGTCATGTCGGGCATTATGCTGGAATGAGCAACGCTACTGTTACGTCCCATGCCCATGGCGCCGCGGCCGAGTCGGCGGCGGCGGAATATCTTGCCGCGCGCGGCCTGAAGCTGCTTGCCCGCAATTTTCGCGTCAAGGGCGGCGAGATCGATCTTGTCTGCCGCGACGCGGCGACCACCGTTTTTGTCGAAGTGCGCCGTCGCGCCAGCGCCGACTTTGGTGGCGCCGTCGCCAGCATCACACCAACCAAGCAGCGCCGGTTGATACTCGCGGCGCGGCACTGGCTGGTGCAACATGGCGACAGTGCCTGCCGCTTCGATTGCGTGCTGTTCGATGGTAACCAGGTGAGTTGGCTGAAAGATGCGTTCCGTCCTGATTAGCCTGTTACTGTGCTTGAGTCTCGCGGTACAGGCGCAATCGATCAAATTGCTGGTACAAAGCTCGCCGCTGGCCGGTTTCCAGTATCACGCCGGTGCCGCGCTTTGGGAGAGCCTGCAGCTTGGCGACGGTCTGACGCTGGTGCGCGAACCGGAAAACCCCCACGATGCACGTGCGGTGCGCGTCGAATGGCAGGGCCGGCAACTGGGTTATCTGCCGCGCGCGGAAAACGCGGCGGTCGCCGCCGCCATGGACCGCGGTGAGCGTGTCGAAGGGCGCATCGCCGCCCTCGTCAAGCACAGAAACCCTTGGCGCCGGCTGCGAATTGACGTGTTTGTGGTGCTGTAGAATCCATCCATGACACTTCAACAACGCATTCATTCCCAATTCAACGACAGCGCAGCCACCAAACAGGCGGCACTGGCCGCCATGGCCGCGCCCATCGAGGCGGCGGTGCGTTTGATGGCAGCAGCCCTGCGCGCCGGTGGCAAGGTGATGGCCTGTGGCAACGGCGGTTCGGCTGCCGACTCGCAGCATTTCGCCGCCGAATTGCTCAACCGCTTCGAAAAGGAGCGTCCGCCGCTGGCGGCGCTGGCGCTGACCACCGACACCTCGACGCTGACCTCGATCGCCAACGACTATAGCTTTGAGCAGGTTTTCGCCAAGCAGGTGGCCGGACTGGGTCGCGCCGGCGATGTCTTGCTGGCTATCTCGACCTCGGGCAATTCGCCCAACGTCATCGCGGCGATTTCTGCCGCGCATGACCGCGGCGTGCGTGTCGTGGCACTTACCGGCAAGGGTGGCGGTGCGATCGCCAGCCAGTTGGCCGACGACGACGTCCATCTGTGCGTTCCTGCTGATCGCACCGCCCGCATTCAGGAAGTTCACCTCGTGACGATCCATTGCCTGTGTGATGGGATCGACGCCCTCATTCTCGGAGAAACCAAATGAAACTATTGATGCAAGCCCGTTCCCTGCTGCTGCTCGCTGTTCTCGTCCCGTTTCTGTCCGGCTGTTTCGGCGTCGCTGCCGTTGGCGTGGGTGCCGGCGCACTGGTGTTTGCCGACCGCCGCCAGGCGGAAACGATCGCTACCGACGAAGGCGTCGAAATTCGTGCGGGCAGCCGCATTTCGGAAAGATTTGGTGATCGTGCCCACGTCAATGTCACAAGTTATAACCGGACGGTGTTGCTGACCGGCGAAGTGCCGGATGAGGCAGCCAAGGCCGAGACCGAGAAAATCGTGGCAGCCGTGCCGAACGTCAAGGCGATCAGCAACGAACTGCGCATCGGTACGGTCAGCACCCTGTCGAACCGCGGCAACGACACCTTCATCACCTCCAAGGTCAAGGCGCGCTTCATCGATGCCAGCCAGTTTTCCGTCAACCACGTCAAGGTGGTTACCGAAAACAGCGTGGTCTATCTGATGGGGCTGGTGACCCAGCGTGAAGCCGGTGCTGCCGTCGAGATTGCGCGTACTACCGCGGGCGTACACAAGGTTGTACGCGTCTTCGAAGTCATCAGCGACGCCGAGGCACGTCGCCTCGACCCGCCGCCCGGCAAGCCCGCGCAATAAAAGTAGCAACGCCTTGAGCCAGACGGCGCTGCCATTCGAGGCGAAGCTCTGCGCACCGGCCGATTTGGCCGGACGCATTGCGCCCCTGCCGCGCCCATTGGTGCTCACCAATGGCTGCTTCGACATCCTGCACCGCGGGCATGTCACTTATCTGGCGCAGGCGCGCGCACTGGGTGCCAGCCTGATCATCGCCGCCAACTCGGACGCCTCGGTAAGGCGTCTGGGCAAGGGGGACGAACGACCGGTGAATGTGCTCGACGACCGCATGGCCGTGCTGGCCGCGCTGGAATGCGTGTCGCTGGTCACCTGGTTCGACGAGGACACGCCGCTGATGCGCATTCTCGACTGCCGTCCCGACATCCTCGTCAAGGGCGGCGACTGGCCGGTGGACAGGATCGTCGGCGCCCCCGAGGTGATCGGCTGGGGCGGGCAGGTGTATTCCATCCCCTTCATCCATCAACGCTCGACCACCGCCCTGTTGGAAAAGATCAGGCGGTTGTAGTTCTTTTTTGGATGGTGTTGCGCACCAGGTCGATGTGGATGCGCAGGGTGTAAATCATGTCGCTGAACGCGAGCGGAATGGACATGTGATTGACATCGCGCTCGATGGCATCGACACGCTTCAGCCATTCATCGCGGGTCAGCTTGTCTGGTTCGGCCTCGACCTCCGCCTCGATGAACTTGAGCTCGCCATAGCGCCGATAGATGCGCGACTTGACCCGCCAGTTGTAAAGGCCCGGCGCAAACCGGGTGACCGGAATCAGCACGGCGATCAGCGGAATCAGCATCACCACCATGCGGTCGATGAGCGTCGCTGCCCAGAACGGCAGGTAACGCTGCAGCCAGGGCTTGCCCGACTTGTAATAACGCGTGGCCTCGGGCGCCAAGGGGAAATCGGCGCTGGTCGCCCGGGGAAACTCGCCCGGCCGCTGAAAGATTCCCGGTCCGCCGTGAACTTCGCTCATTGCCTGCATCAGCAAACCGATCAGGGCAGGGTGGATATCCTCACGCACCACCAGCGTTGCCGTAGTGGCGACCAGGCGGACGTTACGCGGCGGGGAGTCGCTTGCCATGTTGATCGAACCGCGCGGCAGCACCAGGCTCGACAGGTAGGGGAAACGTCGTGTGTAGGCCTCGGCGTGGGCCAGACTCATCAGCTTGATGCCCGGAGTATGCAGCAGTGTCCAGACGACGGCCGACTGTGGCGGACCGACCACGAAAGCCGCATCGACCTTGCGTGCAGCAAAAGCCCGCACCAGGCTGAGGTCGCCCTGCTCGATCAGCTTCGTGTTGCTGGCGTCGACCTGGTTGGCATCCAGCAGTTCCTGAGCGAGATGGTGCGTGCCGCTGCCCGCGCCGCCAATGGCGATGCGGCGGCCCTTGAGCTGGGCAATCCGGTCGAGATCGCCGTTTTCCTGGGCAAGTTCCTCCCGATAAAAAATCCACAACGGTTCGTTGTACAGGCTGCCCAGTGACAGGAGCGTATCGCCCTCCTGCACGCTTGCCGAACCGCTCTGCACAAAGGCGGCATCGACAGACTGCCCGGCGTCACGCAGCCATTCCAGGTTTTCTGTCGACCCTGCCGAAGGACGTTCGATGACGCGGATGCCGAACCGCTCCAGCACATCCTTGTAGGCAGCGCCGATGCCTTGGTAAGCCCCGCCTTCGCCGCCGGTTGCCAACACCAGCGTGTCCGGCGGAGCAGGCTGGATGAAGCGCGAGGCCAGCCAGAAACCCGCAAACACCAACACCAGCAAGGGCAGGCCGACAATCAGCAGATCGCGTGGTGAATATTCGCGCAGTCGGCGCGTGATGTTGCGGCTAACGTTCATTGCGACAGGCGCCACTCCTGATGATGAAACCCGTCATTCCCGCGCAGGCGGGAATGACGGTGGTTGAATTGTGTTTCACGAAAATGTTCCACGTTTCACGTTAATCATGTCATGTGTCAGTAAGCCAAGCCAGCCCCGTGCCGGGTAGCGTTGAAGTGATTCATATTATGCCGAAGCAAGTACAGAACGGTTAAATGATCTACTTTGGACAAATGTTCACAAATGTTGTTCTTTGAATGGGGATTGTCTTCGATGTGGCGTGTAATTAGACTTCGGGTTGTGCGATGTGGCACCGCAACATCAGATGGAGAAAACCATGACACATTATGACTATATTTCAATCGAAGAAAGAGCCCACCGGCTGCGCGCCGAAGAAATGCAGCGCATTCACGGAATTGTCTGCGAGCGCCTCTGTTGTGGTTGCAAGAAACTTTGCAGCATTACGCTGGTTGTGCTGACCGCCTTGAGCGAAGCGATCCGTCCTTTCTTTTCATGGAATCCGCGGGCGAGAAGCACCCGTCGGTCCACCGGTAACTTCAGGGCTGCATAAAGACGCCCTTTAGTCTGGCCGCGCGGTTATTGTGCCGCGCGATGGATTGCCGGGCGAGGGTTGTTGTTGGCCGTTGTGCCTGATGCAAGTAGACCCCGTGAGTGTGGCCGGGGTCTGATCAGACAAGAGTTTTATCTCCTCCTCCGGTTCCGCAACGGAACCGTTAAAGCCCCGACCTCAGGTCGGGGCTTTTTTTTAGCGCACCCTGCCGGGAACTCCAAAATCGAGGCGCTAAAACGGAATGTCGTCCTCGACGTCGCCGAATCCGCCACCCGCATTGCCACTCGAAGCCGGCGCGTTTTGCGCAGCCGGGCGCGCGGCCGGCCGGCCGCCGCTTTCGCGCGGCGGGGCGTCACCCATGCCTTCCCGTTTGCCGAGCATCTTCATCTCGTCGGCGATAATCTCGGTGGTGTAGCGATCATTGCCGTCCTTGTCCTGCCATTTCCGCGTTTTCAGCGCACCCTCGATATAGACCTGCGAGCCCTTTTTCAGGTACTGGCCGGAGATTTCGGCCAGCCGCCGGAAGAACGCCACACGATGCCACTCGGTGGTTTCCTTCTTTTCGCCGCTGGACTTGTCCGTCCAGGTATCGGAAGTGGCGACGGTAATGTTGCACACCGCGTCACCATTCGGCATATACCGCATCTCCGGGTCTTTCCCCAGATGGCCCACCAGAATCACTTTGTTAACCGAAGCCATGTCATCGTCTCCCTAGGATTAAACCTGTTCCGCCGGCCGGGGCGGCGCCGTGACGCGCACTGCCAGAGCAAGCCAGATGATGCCAACCGCAGCGCAAAACAGATGCACGGCGGTCGGCCCAAAATTCTTCACCAGCCAGCCGCCCATTATGCCGCCGAGAAACAGGCCGAGTGATTGCGCCGTATTGTAAATCCCCAGCGCCGCACCTTTCGATTCCGGAGGGGCCAGCCGTGAAATCAGCGAGGGCAGCAGGGCTTCGAGGATATTGAAAGCCACAAAGAACAGCAGCAGCCACAGGCCGATGCTCCACAGGCCGTTGCCCATCAGGGCCAGTCCGCCCTGTACCAGGACGAGCAGCAGCACCGCCCCGGCATAGATCGGCCGCAACTTGCCGTGTCTTTCGGCGGCGATGATGGCCGGCACCATGAGCGCCAGCGATAGCAGCACGGCCGGCAGATAGACTTTCCAGTGCTCCGCACCGGGCAGGCCGCCGCTGGCGATCAGTGCGGCCGGCACGACCATCCAGAGCGCCATCTGCGTCAGGTGCAGGGCGAAGACGCCGAAGTTGAGCCGTGCCAGCTTGGGGTCGAACAGCACCGTGGTGAAGGAGCCCCGCGTGGGAACTGACAAAGTCGGCGCTGGCGGGACGGCGGTAAATAACAAGACGATGGCCAGCAGTGCGAGGCAGCCTATAAGGGTGAACAAACCCGACAGGCCGATGGCGGCCGCCAGCGGCGGCGCGATCACCAGCGACAGCGCGAATACCAGGCCGATCGAGGCGCCGATCATCGCCATCACCTTGGTGCGGTGCTGTTCGCGCGTCAGGTCGGCGGCCAGCGCGGAAACCGCCGCCGAAACCGCCCCGGCGCCCTGCAGCACGCGGCCGGCGATCATCCAGTAGATGTCGGGGGCGGCGGCAGCCATGAAGCTGCCGGCGGCGAACAGCAGCAGGCCGGCGACGATGACGGGCTTGCGCCCCCAGCGGTCGGAGGCCAGCCCGAACGGGATCTGGAAGCAGGCCTGCGTCAGCCCGTAGGCGCCCAGCGCCAGTCCGACCAGCATGAGGTCGTTGCCGCCCGGCAGCCCTGATGCCAGCACCGAAAAGACCGGCAGCACCAGAAACAGGCCGAGCATGCGCAGGCCGAAGATGGCCGCGAGCGCCCCGCCGGTGCGCCGCTCGGCGGGTGTCATGGTATCGGCGGAGGGGGAAAACACGGCGAACGCTGCCGGCGGCTACTGCGTCACCAGGACATCTGCGTCGAAGCTCAGCGTGGCAAACAGGTCATCCAGCGTTTCTTCCCGCCGAATCAACTCGACCCGCCCATCTTCCCGGAACAATAATTCCTTGGGACGCGGCTTGCCGTTGTAGTTGAAGCCCATGGCATGGCCGTGCGCGCCCGTGTCGTGGATGTAGAGGATGTCGCCATCCATGATGTGTGGCAGCGCGCGCTGGATCGCGAACTTGTCGTTGTTCTCGCAGAGCGAGCCGGTGACATCCACCGTTTCCGCGGCACCCGGCTTGCCCAGCACGCTGATGTGGTGATAGGCACCGTACATGCCCGGGCGCATGAGCGCGGACATGCAGGCATCGACACCGACATAGGTGCGATAGATTTCCTTGCGGTTGATCGCGCGAGTGACCAGGACACCGTGTGGACCGGTCATGTAGCGCCCGCTTTCGAGGAACAGCGCCGGTGCATAGCCCTGTTGTGCCTTGAAGGCAGCGAACAGCACGGTGATCTCGGCAGCCATCGAGTCGATATCCAGCGGCGTGTCTTCCGGCTTGTAGGGAATGCCCAGTCCGCCGCCGATGTTGATGAATTCGAAGCGGATACCCAGTTCGGCGGAAAGCCACTGCACCAGGTCCAGCAGCATGCGCGCCGTCTCGACCATGTAGGTGTAATTGCGCTCGTTGGAGGCCAGCATGGTATGCAGCCCGAAGCGGCGCGCTCCCCTGGCCATGGCCTGCCGGTAAGCATCCAGCAATTGATCGTGGGCGACACCGTACTTGGCTTCGACAGGAGTGCCGATGATGCTGTTGCCGGTGCGGCGCTCGCCGGGGTTGTAGCGGAAGCAGACCAGTTCCGGCATCCGGGGCACCTTGTCGACCAGCGAGATGTCGTCGAGATTGAGGATGCAGCCGCCATCGGCCGCCGCGGCGTGAAAGTCATCCTGGCTGGTGTTGTTGGAGGTGAACATGATGCCGTCACCCGTGACGCCGAGGCGACGACTCAAAACCAGTTCGGCCACCGAACTGCAATCGAAGCCGAAGCCCATCGATTGCATGATCTGCATGATGCGCGGGTTGGGCAGGGCCTTGACCGCGAAGTACTCGCGGAACCCCGCGATGCCGGCAAAGGCTCGCTTGAGCGCTGCGCCAGTGGCGCGAATGCCGGTTTCGTCGTAGATGTGAAAGGGCGTGCCGTAGTGTGCGACGATCGCCGGCAATACGGGGGTCAGGCGGGCTTCAAAATCTTTTGGGATGGGCATGATCAATTTATCAAAAAATGGCGCCGATGCGCTTCATCGCTTCCTGCACGTTTTCGAAGCTGTTGAAGGCGCTGATGCGGATATAGCCTTGGCCGCACTTGCCGAAGCCGGCGCCCGGGGTGCACACCACTGCGGCTTCGTTGAGGAGCTTGTCGAAAAAGGCCCATGAGTCGCTCTTGCCGTCGATCCAGATGTAGGGTGAATTATCGCCACCGATACAGGCATAACCCAGCGCCGTCATCTTCTCACGGATATATCTGGCGTTATTCAGGTAGTAGGCAATCAGATCCTTGACCTGTGCCTGTCCTTCCTGACTGTAGATGGCCGCTGCCGCGCGCTGAATCGGGTAGGAGACGCCGTTGAACTTGGTGGTATGACGACGATTCCACAATGCATGCAAGGAAACGGCTTCGCCTGATTCGGTATGGACCATGCACTCCTTGGGGACGATGGTATAGGCACAGCGGGTGCCGGTGAAGCCTGCCGTCTTGGAGTAACTGCGGAATTCGACAGCCACTTCACGCGCCCCATCTACTTCATAGATCGAGTGCGGCAGCGCGTCATCGGTGATAAAGGCTTCATAGGCCGCATCGAACAGAATCAGCGCCTTGTTGTCCTTGGCATAATCCACCCACTGCTTCAACTGGGCCTTGGTGGCGGTCGAACCGGTCGGGTTGTTGGGGAAGCACAGATAGATCAGATCGACCGGCTGAGTTGGCAGCGCGGGAATAAAACCATTCTCCCGATTCCCGTCCAGATAAACCAGGTTTTCATAGCGCCCGATCTCCTTGTCCCAGTTGCCGGAACGACCGGCCATCACATTGGTATCGACATAGACGGGATAGACGGGATCCGTCACGGCAACCTTGCAGTCAAGTGACAAGATCTCTTGAAAATTGCCGGTGTCACACTTGGCGCCATCGCTGACAAAGACCTCATCCGGCTGCACGTCGGCACCGCGGGCCTGGAAATCGTATTTGGCGATCGCTTCGCGCAAGAAATCGTAGCCCTGCTCGGGGCCATAGCCGCGGAATGTGCTGTCACTGGCCATCTCGTCGGTGGCGGCATGCAGTGCCTTGATACAGGCATCGGGCAAGGCCCGGGTGACATCGCCAATACCCAGCTTGATCAATTTCTTGCCAGGATTGGCCTTCTGAAAGGCAGCGACCCGCTTGGCAATATCGGAAAACAGGTAAGAGGCCTGCAATTTCCGGTAATTCTCGTTAATCTTGATCATTCAGAACTCCAGGTAGAGAGGGCCAGAATTTGGCACGGAAGGGCGCGTATATTATCAGGTCGCTTTTTCACGCCACCAACCTCCGCATGGACTTCATCAAGATTCGCGGCGCCCGCACGCACAATCTCAAGAACATCAACCTCGACCTGCCGCGCAACCGGCTGACGGTGATCACCGGGCTGTCCGGCTCCGGCAAGTCGTCGCTGGCCTTCGACACCCTCTATGCCGAGGGGCAGCGCCGCTATGTCGAATCACTGTCGGCCTATGCCCGGCAGTTCCTGCAGTTGATGGAGAAGCCGGATGTCGACCTGATCGAAGGCCTGTCGCCGGCCATTTCCATCGAGCAGAAGGCCACCAGCCACAATCCGCGCTCCACGGTGGGCACCGTCACCGAAATCCATGACTACCTGCGCCTGCTCTATGCGCGCGCCGGCACGCCGCACTGCCCCGAGCATGGCGTGGCGCTCGAAGCGAAAAGCGTGGCGCAGATGGTCGACCATGTGCTGGCGCTGCCCGAGGACACCAGGCTGATGATCCTGGCGCCCGTGGTGGCCAACCGCAAGGGCGAGCAGCTCGACCTGTTCGCCGAGCTCAAGGCGCAGGGTTTTGTGCGCCTGCGCGTGGATGGCCAGGTACACGACATCGATGCCCTGCCGAAGCTCGCCAAGTCGCGCAAGCATTCGGTGGATGTCGTCATCGACCGGCTCAAGGTGCGCGCCGATGCGCGGCAGCGGCTGGCCGAAAGTTTCGAGACCGCGCTGACGCATGCCGAGGGCCGTGCCATCGCGGTCGAGATGGATAACGATACTGAGCACCTGTTTTCCGCAAAATTCGCCTGCCCGCAATGCGGCTACGCCCTGCAGGAGCTCGAACCGCGCCTGTTCTCGTTCAACAATCCGATGGGCGCCTGCCCGGAATGCGACGGCCTCGGCCAGACCCAGTTCTTCGACCCGGCGCGTGTGGTTGCCTATCCGCACCTGAGCCTTGCCGCCGGCGCCATCAAGGGCTGGGACAAGCGCAACCAGTTCTATTTCCAGATGATCGAATCGCTGGCCGGTCACTATGGTTTCGATACCGAGGTAGTGTTCGAGGAACTGCCGGAAGCCGTGCGCCAGATAGTGCTGCATGGATCGGGGCGCGAGCAGATCCGTTTCAAGTATCTCAACGAAAAGGGCACGCGCGTCGAACGCAGCCACAGCTTCGAAGGCATCATCCCGAACCTCGAGCGCCGCTACCGCGAAACCGACAGCGTGATGGTGCGCGAGGAACTCGCCAAATATCTCAACAACAAGCCCTGCCCGGAGTGCGGCGGCGCCCGCCTGCGGATTGAAGCGCGTCATGTGCTGATTGGTGGCGAGACAATTACTGCTGTCAGCCACCTCTCGCTGATTGAGTGCCGCGACTTTTTCAACCTCCTGCAAATGACCGGACAAAAAGCGCAGGTGGCGGAGAAGATCGTCAAGGAAATCACCGCGCGCATCACCTTCCTCATCAACGTCGGCCTCGACTACCTGTCGCTCGACCGCTCGGCCGAAACCCTCTCGGGCGGCGAGGCGCAGCGCATCCGGCTGGCATCGCAGATCGGCTCGGGACTGACCGGCGTGATGTACGTGCTCGACGAGCCCAGCATCGGTCTGCACCAGCGCGACAATGCGCGCCTGCTGCAGACGCTGGTCAACCTGCGCGATATCGGCAACACTGTCATCGTGGTGGAACACGACCAGGAAGCCATCGAGTCTGCCGATTATGTGGTCGACATGGGCCCGGGTGCCGGAGAACACGGCGGGTACATCGTCGCCGAGGGATTGCCGGCCGAAGTGGCGAAGAATCCGGATTCATTGACCGGCGCCTATCTGTCGGGCCGCAAGAAAATCGCCATACCGGAACGGCGCACGCCGCCCGATCCGGCGCGTAGCCTCAAGATAATTGGCGCTACCGGCAACAACCTGAAAACCGTCGACCTCGACATTCCGGTCGGCCTGTTCACCTGCATCACCGGCGTCTCGGGCTCGGGCAAGAGCACGCTCATCAACGACACCCTCTACGCCGCCACCGCGCACCATTTGTACGGCTCGGCGCTGGAGCCGGCGGCGCACAACGAAATTCTCGGCCTCGAATTCTTCGACAAGGTCATCAACGTCGATCAGTCGCCGATCGGCCGCACGCCGCGCTCCAACCCCGCCACCTACACGGGCATGCTGACGCCGATCCGCGATCTCTTCGCCGGCGTGCCGCAAGCGCGCGAGCGCGGCTACGGCCCCGGCCGCTTTTCGTTCAACGTCAAGGGCGGCCGCTGCGAGGCCTGTTCCGGTGATGGACTCATCAAGGTCGAAATGCACTTCCTGCCCGACATCTTCGTTCCCTGCGACGTCTGTCACGGTAAGCGCTACAACCGCGAAACCCTCGAAGTACGCTACAAGGGCAAGACCATCTACGAAGTCCTGCAGATGACTGTCGAGCAGGCGTACGAATTCTTCGCCGCAGTGCCCGTTGTTGCACGCAAACTGCAAACCCTGATTGACGTCGGCCTCACCTATATCCAGCTCGGCCAGTCGGCCACCACGCTGTCCGGTGGCGAAGCGCAGCGTATCAAGCTGGCGCTGGAGCTGTCAAAACGGGATACCGGTCGTACCCTCTACATTCTCGACGAACCGACTACCGGCCTGCACTTCGCCGACATCGAACTGCTGCTGACCGTGCTGCACCGCCTGCGCGACCATGGCAACACCGTGATCGTCATCGAGCACAACCTCGACGTCATCAAGACCGCCGACTGGCTCGTCGACCTCGGCCCGGAGGGCGGCGATGGCGGCGGCCGAATCATTGCGACAGGCACGCCGGAAAGCGTGGCGCGGGTGAAGGGTAGCTATACGGGGCGATACCTCGAGCCCCTCCTCGCAAAAGTCGGCGCTGGCAGGACGGCGTCAGCCGCTCCGCCGCGCAAATCGGGGGCAACGCTATGATTCACAAACATCCATGTCAAGGTCACAAGCAATGAAAGTTCTCATCACCGGTGCCGCCGGCTTTATCGGCATGCATGTCGCCCAGATCCTGCTGGCTCGCGGCGACGAGGTGGTCGGCATCGACAACCTCAACGACTATTACGACGTCAATCTCAAGAAGGCCCGGCTGGCGCGCCTTGCCCAATACCCCGGCTTCAAGCACGTGCTGCTCGACATCGCCGACCGCCCCGGCATGGCGGCCATTTTCGAACAGGAAAAACCCAAGCGTGTTCTCAATCTCGCCGCCCAGGCCGGGGTGCGCTATTCACTCGAAAACCCGCACGCCTACGTCGACAGCAACGTCGTCGGCTTCGTCAACGTGCTCGAAGGCTGCCGCCACAATGGCGTCGAGCACCTGGTCTATGCCAGCAGTTCCAGCGTCTATGGCGGCAACACCAAAATGCCGTTTTCCGAGCACGACAACATCGACCACCCGGTCAGCCTCTACGCCGCCACCAAAAAAGCCAACGAACTGATGGCCCACACCTACAGCCACCTGTTCAACCTGCCGACCACCGGCCTGCGCTACTTCACCGTGTATGGTCCCTGGGGCCGGCCCGACATGGCGCTGTTTCTCTTCACCCAGGCCATGCTCGAAGACCGTCCGATCGACATCTTCAACCACGGCAAGATGCGTCGCGACTTCACCTACATCGACGACATCGCCGAAGGCACGGTGCGCGTCATCGACCGCCCGGCGGAACCGAACCCGTCCTTCGTCGTTGACGCGCCGGACCCGGCGACCAGCTGGGCGCCCTACCGCGTCTTCAACATCGGCAACCAGAATTCCGTCGAGCTGATGGACTACATCGCCGCGCTCGAAAAGGCGCTCGGCAAAGCAGCGCAAAAGAACTTCCTGCCGATGCAGGCCGGCGACGTGCCGGCCACCTCGGCCGATACCGCCGAACTCGCCGCCCACACCGGCTTCGCCCCGGCGATGCCGGTGGAAGAGGGCGTGCGCCGCTTCGCCGCGTGGTATCGCGACTACTTCAAGGTCTGAAGCCGGCATGCTGCTGCGCAAGTTTGCCGTATTCGCTACTCTATTAATCCTGTGGTCCGGCCTCGTCCGGGCAGCCGACGCGCCGGCGCTGCTGCTGGCCGAACGCTATCAGGGCGGCATCGACGTTTCGCATTACTGGGTCAGCGAAAAGCTCGACGGCGTGCGTGCCTACTGGGATGGCCGGCAACTGCGCTTTCGCAGCGGCAACCTCATCCCGGCGCCAGCATGGTTCCTTGCCGCGTTGCCGGCACATCCCCTCGACGGCGAACTCTGGCTCGGCCGGGGCAGCTTCGATCGTCTGTCCGGCATCGTGCGCCGCAATATTCCCGACGATGCCGAGTGGCGCCAGATACGTTACAAGGTGTTCGAACTGCCCGACGCCCCCGGCAATTTCAGCGAAAGAGTGAAACAACTGCAAGCGCTTACTGCCGGCCGCGCGCATTGGCTGCAGCCGGTCGAGCAATTCCGCCTGGCCGATGCCAAAGTGCTGAAAAGAAAGCTCGACGAAGTCGTCAAGGGTGGCGGCGAAGGCCTCATGCTGCATCGCGCCGACGCCTATTACGAGACGGGACGCTCCGCCGCCTTGCTCAAGCTCACGCCGTGGCAAGACGCCGAAGCCCGCGTCGTCGCCCATCTGCCCGGCAAGGGCAAATATGCCGGCATGCTCGGCGCCCTGCAGGTCGAAATGCCGGATGGCCGACGTTTCGCACTGGGCAGCGGCTTCACCGATGCGCAGCGGCGTAATCCGCCGCTGCTCGGCACGCAGGTGACCTACCGTTATCGTGAACTGACCCGCCAGGGCATTCCCCGCTTTGCCAGGTTCCTGCGGGTGCGCGAGCCATTCTGAACGGGCGTCCCGGCCCTGCTTTAACTTTCATGGTCACCAAGCCCACCCCCGTGCCATGAACTCCGTTAAAAGCAATAAAACGCCCCCCACCCCCAGCCCCCGCCCCGAGGCGGGGGTCAAAGTTTGTTCGCTGCGCTCATTCATGAACTCGGCGTCAAATTGTGTATTTCACGTTAACAAAAAAGTGACACAATTGACGTTCTTTAACAAAAACCTTGGCCTTTGAAGAAAAAATGGGTTGCCTCGGCTACCAATGGCTTTGCGAGCACTTTCGGCTCACGGCGTTCCCGCTTGCGAGGCCCGCGCGGGTGGCGCCGGTCTCGCGGATGACGCGAACGGCAGAGGCCCTGCTGGTGCCCGCGCAGGTTGCACCCAAAGCCGGCCAGCCACTTGATCAGCTCTTGTTTGCGCTCAAGCATGAAGGGGTCAACCTGCAAGTCCTGGCGCAGGCGCTCAAGCACATTCCTCATGGCGACATCCAGCGTCAGGTGCAGGCCACGCCATCGAGTCGCTATGTGCGCATTTTGGGTTTTTTGTGGGAGGCCTTCAACGACCGCGAACTGGAGGGCAACTTTGCGATCGCGGGGCCAACCGTCGATCTGTTCGATGCCAAGCGTTACCTGACCGCGCCCGGTCAGCGCAATGCGCGCTGGAAGGTCAATTTCAACGGGCTGGGGTCGCTGCGTTATGCGGTCACCGTGGAGCGCACCCCGACCATCGAACGTCTGCTCGCGCTCGACATTCTCGATCGGGCGAACACCTTTGTGGCCGGGCTTGGGCAGCAGGCGACCGATCGGGCGCTGGCCTGGGCGTATCTGCACGAGACCGAAAATTCATTCGCGATCGAGCGAGAGACGCCCTCGCAGGACAAGGCCGAGTCTTTCGTGGCGCTGTTGAAACAGGCGCACCAGCCGCGGCCGATGGACGAGGGTTATCTGGTCGAGCTGCAAAACGCCGCCATCACCAATCCGCTGGGTCGCGCGGCGGCCTATCGCCATGAACAAAACTGGCTGCGAGGACCCTTGCGGGGTGCAGCGGGTATCACCTATGTGCCGCCGCCACACGAACTGGTGAATGCGCTCATGGACGAGGTGCTGGTGTTTGCCAACGCGCTGCCGAAAACGATCGACCCGCTGGTCGCCGCCGCCATCGCGTCGTTCGGGTTTGTGTTCATTCACCCCTTCATGGATGGCAACGGCCGGCTGTCACGCTTCCTGTTTCACTATGCGCTTTGCCAGTCTGGCCGCCTGGCCAATGGCTTGCTGTTACCGGTGTCGGTGGCGATGAAACGCAATGAAGCGGCCTATCTCAGGGCCTTGCAAAGCTTCTCCACACCCATGCGCCGCTGCTGGGAGGTGCGCTGGTTGAGCGATGAACGCTACGACTTTCGCTTTCAAGGCGACGAGGCGCTCTATCGCTACTGGGATGCGACGCAGGTCGTCGAGTTCAGCCTGGGCATGGCCAGACAGGCGCTGGAGAAAGACCTGCGCGAAGAGACCGAATTTCTCGACCGCTTCGACCGGGTGTATCGCGAAATCGATGACCGCTTCGATGTGCGCGGCAATGTACTCACCACCCTGATCATTGCCGCACTGCAAAACAACGGTAAAGTTTCGAAGAACCGGCGCAAGCAATTCCAGCTCACCGTGCCGGCCCCGGTATTTGACGCCATTGAGCAGGCGTGCACGCAGGTGCTTGAAATCGGGCAGCGCAAGCAAGGCCGCTGATCCGCCGTCCCGCCAGCGCCGACTTTCGCACCATGAACCTCGACTCAAAAATCCACATCGCCGGCACCACGGCCTCGTCGGCTTCGAAGAACCCGAATACACCGCCAACTCCGACGCCCTCGGCGTTTTGAGCCTCTCGAACGCATACCAGGAGCGGATCAGGATGATTAAAGTGATCGAAGCCAATTACCAGGGTAATTTTGAGATTGCTCTTGCATTCTCGGATAGCTCTAAAGGAATTTTCGACGGAGCCTCTTGCAAAAGTCACAATTCCAAATTCCGGAGCCGCCACGGTCGCCCGC
>CAZOMI010000067.1:0-16607 GCA_964580925.1 uncultured Methyloversatilis sp. | reverse complement strand
ACGCGATTTCGCAGGGTGACGAGATTTACATCATCGACCCCGACAAGTGCACCGAGTGTGTCGGCCACTACGACACGCCCCAGTGCCGCGAGGTCTGCCCCGTCGACTGCATCCCGGAAGACCCGGACCGCGTGGAAAGCAAGGATCAGCTGATGGAGAAGTTCAAGAAGCTGACCGGTGCCTAATCAGCGCTGACAGCGCGGGCAGTAAAAGCTTGAACGCTGCCCCTGGCGAATCACCCTGATCGGGCTGCCGCAGTTCAGGCAGGGCAGTCCGGCCCGCGCATAAACCCTGTGGCGGGTCTGGAAATCGCCCATGCCGCCATCAGTCCCGCGAAAATCACGCAGGGTGCTTCCACCGGCCCGGATGGCGGCGCGCAGCGTTGCCTGGATGGCCGGTACCAGGCGGCCCAGGCGCTTGAGCGACACGCGGCCGGCGGCGCGACGCGGGTCGATGCCGGCGTCGAACAGGCTTTCCGCCGCATAAATGTTGCCGACACCGACGACCAGGCCGGCATCCATCAGCGCCGGCTTGATCGCCACGGTTTTACCCTGCAGTGCCTGCCGCAACCAGTCCGGCGTAAATGCGCGCGACAGGGGTTCGACGCCCAGCCTGGCGATCAGCGGATGCGCCAGCGGATCGCCGGCCAGCCACAACAAGGCACCAAAGCGGCGCGGATCCGTCAAGCGCAACACCTGTTCGCCGAAAACGAAATCGGCATGGTCGTGTTTTTCGGGGGTGGTGCCGGGCGCGACGAAGCGCAGGCTGCCCGACATGCCCAGATGAATCAACAGGTGGCCACCGTCAAGATCGAGCAGCAGGTACTTGCCGCGCCGTCTTGCCGCGACCAGCGTGCGTCCGGCGAGGATGCGGGCCAGGCCGGCGGGGATCGGATACCGCAAAGTCGGCGCCCGCAGGACGGCGCGATCGAGCCGTTCCCCCCCGACCCGCCGGGCAATCCCTCTGCGCGTGACTTCGACCTCGGGGAGTTCAGGCAAAGTAGAGCCCCCCCCGAGAACGCCGCTGCGCGGCGTTCTCCCCCCAGGGGGCCAAGAACCACTTGGGACGGCCCGGCGTGCTTCTTGAGAGATTGGAAACTGCTAACATGCCGCCATTGTAGGCACAAGCCTTTACTCATCGAGTGTCCGCGCCCATGAAACCGATTTTCCCCCTGCTGATTCTGACTGCGCTCCTGGCGAGCGGCAGCCTGCGTGCCGAGGCACCCGCTCCCGTCGTCCCGGCTGCGGAGATCGACGCGGCTGTCGACCCGGAGGATGCCATCGTTGCCGGCTTGCCGAACGTCGAATTGACCCCCCGCCTGCTCTATCAGTTCCTGCTTGCCGAGATTGCCGGACAGCGCGGACAGTTCATCGACTCGGCCGGGCTGTATCTCGACATGGCGAAGCGGACGCGCGATCCGCGCCTGGCCCGCCGCGCCACCGAAATTGCCGCACATGGCCGGAGCATGGAGATGGCCCATGAGGGCGCACAGCTTTGGCTCGACATCGAGCCGGCATCCCTGCAGGCGCATCTCGCCAATATCAATGTGCTGGTGGCGCTAAACCGCTACGCCGAACTCGAGGCCGCGACGGCGGCGCTGCTGGCGCTGGCGCCGCAGCATATCGGGCAAAACCTGCTGCGCCTCAATCGCCTGTTAGCCCGTAGCCAGGACCGCAAGGCGGTGCGCGACCTCATCGTGGCGGTGACCGCCCCGCACCTGCAACTGCCTGAAGCACATTTCGTCCGTGCCGTGGCGGCCTTTGATGCGCGCGACCTTCCCGGCGCCCGGGAAGCTATCCGGCAGGCGCTCAAACGCAAGCCGGACTGGGAAGCTGCCGCGTTGCTGCTGGCCCAGATGAGCGAAAAAAACGAGGCCTTCGCGGTACTGGAAGAATTCATTGCGGCCAATCCGCAGGCTCGGGAGGTGCGGCTCACCTATGCCCGTGCGCTGGTGGGCGACAAGCGCTATGCCGACGGACGCCGCCAATTCGGCGTTCTGCTCGAGCAGGTCGGCGATCCCGCCAAGAGCGGTGACGTCCTGTTCGCCGTTGCCGTGCTGTCGCTGCAACTCAACGACAAGGCCGATGCCGAAACCCATCTGCGCAAGCTGGCCGCAATCGGCCACGCCGAAGCGGACAAGGCGCATTTTTATCTCGGCCAGCTCGCCGCGGACAGCAATCGCTGGGACGAGGCCCTGCAGTGGCTTGGCAAGGTTGGCCGCGGCGAGCAGTATCTGTCCGCCCGCCTGCAAGCCGCCAATGTGCTGGTCAAGCAGGGCAAGCTTGAGGAGGCGCGCCAGCACCTTGCCGCAAGCGAGGTCGCCAATCTCCGCGAGCGTGCGCAACTCCTGATCGGTGAGGTGCAAATCCTGCGCGAAGCTGGCCGGCTGACCGACGCCTATGCCGTAATGGAGGCAGCCCTGGCGGGCCAGCCCGACCAGCCCGAACTGCTGTATGAAGCCGCGATGGTCGCGGAAAAACTGGGGCGCTACGCCGAGGTTGAACGCCGGCTGCGTCGCCTCATAGAACTCAAGCCCGATCACGCCCATGCGCACAACGCGCTGGGCTATTCGTTTGCCGACCGCAATGTCAATCTTGCCGAAGCACTGGCGCTGATCGAGCGGGCACTGCAACTGGCCCCCAATGACCCGCTCATCCTCGACAGCAAGGGTTGGGCGCTGTTTCGCATGAGCGACAAACAGGCAGCGCTGGATGTCCTCAGCACGGCTTTCCGCATGCGCGCGGACCCGGAAATTGCCGCGCATCTCGGCGAAGTGCTGTGGTCGCTCGGCCGTCAGGACGAAGCGCGCCAGACCTGGGAAAAGGCCCGGGCCGAGCACCCTGACAACGAGGTGCTGACAGAAACCATCAAGCGTCTCGCACCTTGATTCGCTGGGGGCTCATCTGGGTATTGGCACTCGCCGTATTGTCCGGCTGTGCCACCGTACCGCCGCCGCCCCAGCGGCCGCCCGTCGCGCAGATCGGGCAGTTTGCCTTCAGCGGCCGGATTGCCGTGCGCCAGGGCGATGTTCGCCATAATGCCCGGGTCGACTGGCGCCATGCCGCCGAACGCGACGAGGTGCTGCTGACCACGCCGTTTGGCCAGGGCGTGGCGGAACTGAGCCGCGACGCCACGGGGGCGCGGCTGGTCCTCGCCGACCAGCGCCGCTTCGTCGCTGATGACTGGAGTACGCTGTCGCAACGGGTCTTCGGTTTCCCGCTGCCGCTTGGCACGTCAGCGCGCTGGCTGCTCGGCGATGTTGCCGAGACCGAAGGCTGGCGCGTGACGATCGTCGAGCGCGAAAGCGCCGCTGCCGCTGCGTTGCCGACAGTGATCGAACTGGAACGCGACGACATCGCCGTGCGACTGAAGATCGATGAATGGATCGAGGTGGGGCCCCCATCCCTCCCGTCCTCCCTTCCCGGGGAAGGGAGGTGACGGTGGCTCGCCGCGCTCGATTGTCGCGGGAGGCTCCTGATCGGCACGGATGCGACTTGTGCCTGCGGCGCGCGACGTCCCGGCTTGGGGTGGCCCGGCGCCGGGACTCCATTCTTAATGGCTAAGGACGACATGAGCGCCTGGGATCGCGAATGGCTTGCCCCGGCCAAACTCAATCTGTTCCTGCATGTCGTCGGCCGGCGCACCGACGGCTACCATTTGTTGCAGACGGTTTTCCGTTTCATCGATCTGGCCGACACCCTGCGCTTCGAGCCGCGCAGCGATGGCCGTATCGTGCTGGCCACGCCGACGCCGGGTGTACCGCCGGAGCAGGATCTGGTCGTGCGGGCGGCCGAAGCGCTAAAAGTCGGCTCTGGCGGTACGGCGTCAGCCGGGTCCGCCGCCAATATGGGTACGGCGTCAGCCGGCACCGCCGCCAAGATGGGTACGGCGTCAGGCGCCACCATCCATCTGGAGAAGCGCATTCCGATGGGCGGTGGACTGGGTGGCGGCAGTTCGGATGCCGCGACCACCCTGATTGCGCTCAACCAACTGTGGGGCTGCGGACTGTCGTGCGCCGAACTGCAGGCCATCGGCCTGGCGCTGGGTGCCGATGTGCCGATTTTCATCCACGGCCGGAACGCCTTTGCCGAAGGCGTCGGCGAATGTTTTACCGATGTGACGGCGCCTGCAAGCTGGTATCTGCTGACCATGCCCGGGGTGGCGGTGCCGACGCAGGAGATCTTTCGCTCCCCGGAACTCAGGCGCGACACGCCGGCCATCCGGCCTGTCGACTGGCAGCCGGGTTTTGGCCATAACGACCTCGAAACGGTGGCGTGCGCGCGCCATCCGGAAATCCTGCACCACCTCGACTGGCTGCGCCAGCACGGCGCTGCGCGCATGACCGGATCGGGTGGCTGCTGTTTTGTCGAACTGCCGGACGAGGCGGCGGCACGCGCCGCCCAGGCGGCGTTGCCGGACCATATGCGCGGACAAGTCGTGCGCGGATTGGGGGCGCATCCGCTGTTTGCATTGACATGAATTCGTAAAACACGGAAAATTCGCGTCCGCTCAGGCGCGCTGACGCTTCTGCGCATCGATTTTGGGGAGTCGCCAAGCTGGTTAAGGCACTGGATTTTGATTCCAGCATGCGAAGGTTCGAATCCTTCCTCCCCAGCCAGAATCACTCCGGGCAGTCACAGAGACCTGTGGCTGCCCGTTCCGCCTTCATCACCGCTGCGCATTGAAAAGACGCCCGCATGGCTTACGACAGTCTGATGGTCTTCACCGGCAACGCCAACCCCAAGTTGGCTGCGGATGTTGCCAAGCGCCTGAGCATCTCGATCGGACGCTGCACCGTGGGGCGGTTTTCCGACGGCGAAAGCAACGTCGAGATCCTGGAAAACGTGCGCGGCAAGGATGTCTTCATCCTGCAGCCCACCTGCGCGCCGGCCAACGACAACCTGATGGAGCTGATCATCCTCGCCGATGCGCTGAAACGCGCCTCGGCCGGGCGCATCACCGCCGCCGTGCCCTATTTCGGCTATGCCCGCCAGGATCGCCGGCCGCGCTCCGCGCGCGTGCCGATTGCGGCGAAGGTGGTGGCCAACATGCTGCAGGCCGCTGGCGTGCAGCGCCTGCTCACCGTCGATCTGCACGCCGACCAGATCCAGGGTTTCTTCGACATCCCGGTCGACAACATCTACGCCACGCCGATCCTGCTCGGCGACATCTGGAAGCAGCGCCACGACGACCTGCTGGTTGTTTCGCCAGACGTCGGCGGCGTGCTGCGTGCCCGTGCCGCGGCGAAACGCCTTGAGACCGACCTGGCGATCATCGACAAGCGCCGGCCGCGCGCCAACGTTTCCGAGGTGATGCACATCATCGGCGAGGTCGAGGGCCGCAGTTGCGTGATCATGGACGACATCGTCGACACCGCCGGTACGCTGTGCAAGGCGGCGCGCGCGCTCAAGGAGCATGGCGCGAAGCGCGTCATGGCCTACTGTACCCATCCGGTCTTGTCGGGCGGCGCCATCGAGCGCATCGCCGCGTCCGATCTCGACGAAGTGGTCATCACCGACACCATTCCGCTCTCCCAGGAGGCCCTGAGCTGCGACCGCATCCGTGTCGTGTCGATCGCCGGGTTGCTGGCCGAAACCATCATCCGCATCAGCAATGAAGAGTCGGTGTCCTCGCTCTTCATGGAATAAATCTTTTGTAGTTTTTTCAACCGCCCGCTCTGGTCGCGGACCGGGCATTTTCTGGAGTAAATCATGCAATTTGAAATCAACGCCCATCAACGCGAACTGCAGGGATCGAGTGCGAGCCGCCGCCTGCGTCGCGCCGGCCGGGTTCCCGGCATCATCTATGGTGGCACTGCCGCGCCGCAAATGATCGAATTCGAGCACAACGTCATTTTCCAGGCGCTGCGCAAGGAAGCCTTCCGCTCTTCGGTCGTCAACATGAACATCGACGGCAACGTGGCAATGTGCCTGCTGCGCGATGTGCAGATGCACGCCTACAAGCTGCAGATCAAGCACGTCGATTTCCAGCGCATCGATGCCACCCACGCAATTCACCAGAAGGTGCCGCTGCACTTCATCAACGCCGAAATCGCTCCGGGCGTCAAACTCGGCGGCGGCATGGCACACCACGGCATGAACGAACTCGATGTCACCTGCCTGCCCAAGGATCTGCCTTCGTTCATCGAAGTCGACCTCAAGGATCTCGGCATGGGCGAGTCGCTCCACCTCTCCCAGCTCAAGCTGCCTGCCGGCGTGTCGGCGGTATTCCACGGCGAGGGTGATCCCGTCGTGGCCGGCATTGTCATGATCGGCGCCGCAGCCGTTGAAGAGGAAACCGCGGCTGCACCGGTCGAAACACAGATCACCACCGAGAAGAAGCCGGCCGCCGAAGCCGAGAAGAAGCCCGAGAAGAAGTGATGCTGCCGCCGGGCCGCTGCAAGGCGACCCGGTTGACCGGCGAGGTGTGACCATTGGCTGTACCCATCAAACTCATTGTCGGTCTTGGCAATCCGGGGTCCGACTACTCCAAAACCCGGCACAACGCCGGGTTTTGGTTTTGTGAGCGCCTCGGCGCAGAACTGGGCGTTGCTTTCTCGCGCGAGTCGCGCTTTCACGGCCTGGCAGGCAGCGCACGCCTCAGTGGCATGCCGGGCGGGGTCTGGCTGCTGATGCCGCAGACCTTCATGAACCGCTCCGGCCAGTCGGTGCAGGCGCTGGCCGGTTTTTATCGCATCACCCCAGCCGAAATGCTCGTGGTACATGACGAACTGGATATACCACCCGGCCAGTTGCGTCTCAAGTTCGGCGGCGGTCTGGGCGGCCATAACGGCCTGAAAGACATCACCAGCCATCTCGGCACCCAGGATTACTGGCGGTTGCGCATCGGCATCGGCCATCCGGGCGACCGCAACGAGGTGGTGAATTACGTGCTGAAACCGCCGCGCAAGGACGAAGCCGAGGAGATCGACGCCGCCATCGACCGCGCACTGCTGGCCTGGCCGCTGCTGGCAAAAAGCGACTTCAACGCCGCGACCCAGCGCTTGAACGCCCGCCCTCCCCCAGCCCCTCCCTCGCGGGAGGGGTGACTGTTGCTCGCTGCGCTCGATTTTTATGGGATACGCTGTATGGGGTGCTGTGCGGATTGCGGCTGGCGCCGCGTGCCGCCTTTCCTTGGGGCGGCCCTGCGGAAAGGCTACTTTGTTCCACACTAACGAAAGAAAACCATGAGTCTCAAATGCGGCATCGTCGGCCTGCCCAACGTCGGCAAGTCCACCCTCTTCAATGCCCTGACCAGGTCGGGCATCGCGGCGGAGAATTATCCCTTCTGCACCATCGAGCCCAACGTCGGCATCGTCGAGGTGCCTGACCCGCGGCTCGCCGCAATCGCCGCCATCGCCAAGCCGCAAAAAATCCTTCCGGCCATCGTCGAATTCGTCGACATCGCCGGCCTCGTCGCCGGCGCCAGCAAGGGCGAAGGCCTCGGCAACAAATTTCTCGCCAACATCCGCGAGACCGACGCCATCGTCCATGTGGTGCGCTGCTTCGCCGACGAGAACGTCGTGCATGTGGCCGGCAAGATCGACCCGATCTCCGACATCGAAGTCATCGACACCGAACTGGCACTGGCCGACATGGCGACAGTTGAAAAGGCGCTGACGCGCTATACCAAGCAGGCCAAATCAGGCGGTGACAAGGAAGCCGCGCTGCTGGTGAGCGTGCTGGAAAAATGCCTGGCACAACTAAACCAGGCCAGGCCGGTGCGGGCGCTGGATCTTTCCAGGGAGGAATGGGCCAACCTCAAGCCGTTCTTCCTGATCACCGCCAAGCCGGTGCTCTATGTCGCCAACGTCATGGAAAACGGCTTCGAGAACAATCTGCACCTCGATGCGGTGCGCGCCCATGCAAAAAATGAAAAAGCCGAAGTGGTAGCCGTCTGCGCCGCCATCGAATCCGAGATTGCCGAACTGGAAGATGACGAGAAGCAGTTGTTCCTCGCCGACATGGGCCTGACCGAACCCGGCCTCAACCGCCTGATCCGCGCCGCCTATGACCTGCTGGGCCTGCAAACCTATTTCACCGCCGGCCCCAAGGAAGTGCGCGCCTGGACCATCCATCGCGGTGACACCGCGCCGCAGGCGGCCGGCGTGATCCACACCGATTTCGAGCACGGCTTCATCCGCGCCCAGACCATCGCCTACGCCGACTTCATCGCCTGCAAGGGCGAGCAGGGGGCGAAGGAAGCCGGCAAGATGCGGGCGGAAGGCAAGGAATACGTCGTCAAGGATGGCGACGTGATGAATTTCCTGTTCAACGTCTAAACGCCCGCCCCCCTTTGTTCGGCTGCGCCGAATCCCTCGCTGCGCTCAGGACCGCCACTTCGTGGCGGCCTGCGGCCTTCGCCCCCCTCGAGGGGAGGCTGGGAGGGGCGAAATCTACTGCCAGCCCGTTGGCCTGGCCAGTTGTCCGCACGGCATCTGGAAGACCCGGCGATCCTCGAGCCGCACGGCCGTCAGGCTGCCACCCCACAGGCAGCCGGTATCCAGCGCCAACAGTCGGTCGGTCTGACGGAAACCGAGGGCGGACCAGTGGCCGCAGACGATGGTGTGGTCGGCGCTTTTGCGGTCGATTGCGTCGAACCACGGCACGCAATCCGCCGGGCCGCGTTCCGGTGGGCCCTTCGCGCCCGGCGCGCGAAATTCCATGCGGCCGTCGGCGGTCACGAAGCGCATGCGCGTCATCGCATTCACCACCACGCGCAGCCGGTCCCAGCCGGCGAGGTCGTCGCGCCAGCCGTCCGGCTCGGAGCCCCACATGTTGGCGAGAAACTCACGATAGTCGGGGGAGGACAGCGCGGCCGAGGCTTCGTCGGACAGCGCCTGTGACTGCCTGATATCCCAGGCTGGCAGCAGTCCGGCATGCACCATGGCCATGCCTCCCTCGACATGAAACAGCGGAAGCGAACGCAACCAGGTCAGCAGTTCGTCGCGGTCGGGTGCGGTCAGAATGGGGTCGAGCGTATCTTCCTTGCTGGCCTTGCCGAATCCCGCGGCCTGCATGAGCAGATGCAGGTCGTGGTTGCCGAGCACGGTGACTGCCGCTTTGCCCAGCCCCTTGACGAAGCGCAATACCTCCAGCGATTGCGGGCCGCGATTCACCAGGTCGCCGACAAACCACAGCCGATCCGTCGCGGGCGAGAAATCCAGATAGTCGAGCAGGCGGGCGAGCGGATCGTAACAGCCCTGCAGGTCGCCGATTGCGTAGGTGGCCACGTGCTCAATCCCCGCCATGGACGGCCAGGGCCGCCGCGCCGTCCATGTGTAACCAGGCGAGCATCAAAACATCAACCCTGCCGGTTGCAGGCTGGCCAGCACGACGAGTGCCACCTGGAGCAGCACCAGCACCACCAGCGGCGAGAGGTCGACACCGCCCAGCGTCGGCAGCAGGCGGCGCACCGGATTCAGCATGGGCCGGGAGAGCGCGTCGAAGAAAGGCGCAAAGGGCGAGTAGGGGTTGATCCATGACAGCAGCGCGGCAATGATGATCACGCCCATCAGCAGGTATACGGCCGTCCGCAAGACGGCGAGAAACGCCAGCCAGACGATGATCAGCATGGCGTCCGGCGCCACCGACAGCACACCCGTCAGTCCGGCCATCACGCCGAGATAGGCGATTTGCGTCAGCCAGGCGGCAAACACGCTGGCGAGGTCGATGCCGAACAGCCCGGGGATCACGCGCCGCAGCGGCAGGACCGCCCAGTTGGTCAGCGCCGTGATGAACTGGCCGACCGGATTGCGAAACGGCGCGCGCGCCATTTGCATCAGCGTGCGTGCCAGGAAGGCGATCGCCAGCAGGCTGGCGGCGGTGCCCAGCAGCAGGGAAACGATTTGTGCAAGCATCAATTCTGTCCCAGTTGGTCGCACATTTCGCGGCCGCGTGCGGCGGCGGCTTCCACGCCAGTGGCAATCGCCGCAGCGATGCCGGCCGCGGCAAACGCATCCAGTGCGGCGGCAGTGGTGCCACCCTTTGAGGTGACGCGATCTCGCAGGACATTGACTGGATCGCCGCTGGCTTCGGCCAGGCGTGCGGCACCGAGGAAGGTCTCGACCGCCAGCAGGCGGGCGGTTTCAGGGGGCAGCCCCAGTTCGGTGCCGGCATTCTGCAGGGATTCGATGAAGTAGAAAACATAGGCCGGGCCGCTGCCCGACACGGCGGTGACGACGTCCATCAGTGCCTCGTCCTCGATCCACAGTGTGCGGCCGACGGCAGCGAGGATTTTTTCCGCAACAATGCTTCCTTCGCGGTCGACGGTCGGATCGGCGTAGAGGCCGCTGATGCCGACACCGATCAGGGCCGGGGTATTGGGCATGGCGCGGATCAGGCGCGTGTAACCGCCCAGCCAGCGACCGATGTCGGCCAGCCGCAGGCCGGCGGCGATGCTGATGACCAGCTGGTTGCTGAGCTTGCCCGCAGCTGGCGTCAACGCTTCCTTCATATGCTGTGGCTTGACCGCCAGCACCAGCACCTCGCAACTGAGCGCCGCCGCATCAATGGTCGGCGTGCAGCGCACCCCGAACGACTCCGTGAGCTGCTCGCGCGCTTCCGCAACGGGTTCGACAACCTGGATGCCGGCAACCGAAAAGCCCTGCTTCTTCAGTCCGCCGATCAGGGCAGTGGCCATGTTGCCGCCGCCAATGAAGGTGATTTTCATGCTGCCTCCGCCGGGCCGCCCCAAGGGGGCAGCGAGTCAATGAACCGGAGCGGGCAAAGCCCGCGAACTTCCGTCACCCCCTTCCACGGGAAGGGGGCTGGGGGGATGGGGGTCATTCAGTTTGCCTTTCGCCAAAGATTGCCGTGCCGATGCGCACGATCGTCGCTCCCTCGATGATCGCATTTTCGAGGTCGTGCGACATGCCCATTGAAAGCGTATCGAGTGCCAGTCCTGTCGCATTCATGTCTGCCAGCAGCGCGCGCAGGCTGGCGAAGCGCCGTCTCGCCAGCGCCGACTTTTCCATGTCATCCGTACCCGGCTCGGGAATCGCCATCAGGCCGCGCAAACGCAGTCTTGGCAGTGCCGCGATGGCCCGGCACAGGGCGGGCGCCTCCTCAGGCACACAGCCGCTCTTGCTCGCCTCGCCACTGACATTCACCTGCAGACAGATATTGAGTGGCGGCAGATGGGTGGGGCGTTGGTCGGACAGGCGCTCGGCAATTTTCAGGCGTTCCACCGAGTGCACCCAGGAAAAACTTTCGGCTACCGGACGCGTCTTGTTGCTTTGCAGGGGGCCGATGAAATGCCACTCCAGCGCAAGGTCGAACAACTCGGCCTGCTTGGCCAACGCTTCCTGCACGTAGCTTTCGCCAAAGGCGCGCTGGCCGGCCGCGGCGGCGGCACGCACCGCACTGGCGGGCCAGGTTTTGCTCACTGCCAGCAGGGTGACCGTGGCCGGATCGCGTCGCGCCGCGGCACAGGCAAACGCGATGCGCAGATTCACGGCCTGCAGGTTGGCGGGAATTGTTATCATATGACGGCTACAAATTGTCGCCCAAGTATACCCAAGCTACCCCGGAGCCGCCCATGGACATCACCGAACTGCTCGCTTTCGTCGTCAAGAACAAGGCGTCCGACCTGCACCTGTCCGCCGGCTTGCCGCCGATGATCCGCGTGCATGGCGACATCCGCCGCATCAACCTGCCGCCGATGGAGCACAAGGATGTGCATAGCATGGTCTATGACATCATGAACGACGGCCAGCGCAAGTTCTACGAAGAAAACCTCGAATGCGACTTCTCGTTCGCCGTGCCCAATCTGGCGCGCTTCCGGGTCAATGCCTATGTGCAAAACCGTGGCGCGGCGGCGGTGATGCGGACGATTCCCTCGAAGGTGCTGTCGCTCGAGCAGCTCAATGCCCCGAAGATCTTCAAGGAAATCGCCAACCAGCCGCGCGGCATCGTGCTGGTGACCGGGCCGACCGGCTCGGGCAAGTCGACCACACTGGCCGCCATGGTCGACGACATCAACGAAACCGAATACGGCCATATCCTGACCGTCGAAGACCCGATCGAATTTGTCCATGAGTCGAAGAAATGCCTGATCAATCAGCGTGAAGTCGGTCCGCATACACTGTCGTTTGCCAACGCCTTGCGCTCGGCGCTGCGCGAAGACCCGGACGTGATCCTGGTCGGCGAAATGCGCGACCTCGAAACCATCCGCCTCGCCCTGACCGGCGCGGAAACCGGCCACCTGGTGTTCGGCACGCTGCACACCTCGTCGGCGGCCAAGACCATCGACCGGATCGTCGACGTCTTTCCGGCGGCGGAAAAGGAAATGGTCCGTGCGATGCTGTCCGAATCGCTGCGCGCGGTGATCTCGCAGACCCTGCTGAAAACCAAGGACGGCAACGGCCGCGTCGCCGCGCACGAAATCATGCTCGGTACCCCGGCCATCCGCAACCTGATCCGCGAGAACAAGATCGCCCAGATGTATTCGGCGATCCAGACCGGCCAGCAGTACGGCATGCAGACGCTCGACCAGAACCTGCAGGAACTGGTCAAGCGCAATGTCGTGGCTGCGTCCGAAGCACGCAACAAGGCGGCGAACAAGGATAACTTCCCGGGCTAGGGCCCGGGAAGTTATCCTTGCGCTGAATTTAACACCCGCCCCTCCCAACCTCCCCTCGCGGGGAGGCGACTGATAAGTGCCGCATGCGCGGCCAAGCACAAGTAAGTGTCGGAGACTGAATCATGGAACGTGACGAAGCACTGAGATTCATGCACCAGCTGTTGGCAATGATGGTGCAGAAGAAAGGGTCCGACCTGTTCATCACCGCCGGCTTCCCGCCGGCGATCAAGGTCGATGGCAAGATGACTCCCGTCACGGCGCAGGTGCTGATGCCGCAGCACACCATCGAATTGGCGCGGGCAGTGATGAACGACCGGCAGGCTGCCGAATTCGAGGCGACCAAGGAATGCAACTTCGCCATCAGCCCGACCGGCATCGGCCGCTTCCGCGTCAGCGCCTTCATCCAGCAGGGCCGCACCGGCCTGGTCATGCGCACCATCAATACCTCGATCCCGAAGTTCGAGGAACTCGGCCTGCCGAAGGTTCTGAAAGACGTGGCGATGACCAAGCGAGGGCTGGTGCTGTTCGTCGGCGCCACCGGCTCGGGCAAATCGACCTCGCTGGCCGCCATGATCGGCTATCGCAACGAAAACACCCACGGTCACATCGTCACCATCGAGGACCCGGTCGAGTTCGTGCATGAACACAAGAACTGCATCATCACCCAGCGCGAGGTCGGCGTCGATACCGATTCCTGGGAAGTGGCGCTGAAGAACACCTTGCGGCAGGCGCCGGATGTCATCCTGATCGGCGAAATCCGCGACCGCGAAGTCATGGAACATGCCATCGCCTTCGCCGAAACCGGCCACCTGGCGCTTGGCACGCTGCACGCCAACAACTCCAATCAGGCGATGGACCGGGTCATCAACTTCTTCCCCGAAGAGCGGCGCCCGCAATTGCTGATGGACCTTTCGCTCAACCTCAAAGCCGTCATTTCGCAGCGCCTGATCCCCCTGAAAACGGGCAAGGGGCGTACCGCCGCCATTGAAATCCTGCTCAATTCGCCGTTAATATCCGATCTGATCGGCAAGGGCGATGTGCATGAAATCAAGGAGATCATGAAGAAGTCGCGCGAACTCGGCATGCAGTCCTTCGACCAGGCCCTGTTCGATCTCTACGAGGCCGACCAGATCAGCTACGAGGATGCCCTGCGCTTTGCCGATTCGATGAACGAAGTGCGCCTGCAGATCAAGCTGCACGGCAAGGAAATGGCCGACAAGGATCTGCAGGGCGGCATCCGGCACCTCGACATCGTCTAACTTTCATGATGCGTGAAACATCACCCCGCATCATGAAAGTCAGCCCCTTCCCGTGGCCCCCCACCCCCAGCCCCCGCCCCGGGGCGGGGGTCGAAGTTTGTTCGCTGCGCTCAGGGGGTTACTCGGCGTCAAATTGTGTATTTCACGTTAACCTTCCTCGACCCGCTCGATCATGAATGCACCTCAACCCAACCCCGAAGCCAGCGCCCTCGAATCGATCGGTCATCTGAAAGAGAAAGTTTGCCTGATGTGGGGCAGCCAGGAGCTCGATGTATTCATCGGCCGGCTGTTGATGGATTCGCGCGATGGCGCGCGCAAGGGCCTGCCGATGACGGTGGGCGCCGACCTGCTGTTCCTCGCCAAGACCAACAAGATCATTCGCGCCATCGACCTGATGCGCGCCCAGCAAGTCCACTTCAAGGATGCCTTTCGCACCGTGGACCTGGGCGATCAGCAGCGCCTGGAGGCCGACGAGTTCGATAATCCGCTAGTATCGCGCGACACCGTGATCAAGGTGCGCAAAGAGGAGGCTCGCGCAACGCGGGTACAGCGACCGCCCCCCCAGCCTGCAGGCATTGCCGCCCGATTCGGCCATCTGGTCTTCAGTCTGCTGACCAGCAAATGGTTCCTTTTCCTGATTGCCGTGGTCCTGACCATAAAGCTGCTCTGGCCGTACTTCAAGTGAATCGTTAGCGGGAAAAACACCACAGCGTTTGCGCCGGGCCAATCCCTCTCCCGCTTGCGGGAGAGGGATTGAGGGAGAGGGCTGCCAAGCAAACGCGGCACGCGGCGCCAGCCGCAACCCGCACCCAAGGCAAACAAAAGTGCCCCGTGACAGACGAGCGCAGCGAGCAAACAAGAACCCCCCGCGAGGGGGGGGCGAAGGGGGCGGGACTTCTACCGAGCACTGCCGGCGACCATGGGAAAACCGTATAAACGGCATTCCAGAGCTCCGTTGTAGAGCGGGATGCGGCGGGCGGCTTTGAGTCCGATCAGTTTGGGCAGATGCGGGTCGGCCGACAGGAACCAGCAATGCCAGCCGGCAAAGCGTTTTTTCAGGGCATCGCCCAGTTGCGGATAGAAAGCATCCAGCGAAGTTGTTTCGCCCAGGCGCTCGCCGTAGGGGGGGTTGGCGATCAGGATGCCGCTGGCAGTGGGTGGGTCGATTTCCAGCAGGTCGGCGCGGCGCAGTTCGATCAGGTCGTCGAGTCCGGCATGGGCGAGGTTTTGCGCGCTGCGCGCCACCGCATCGGCGTCGCTGTCGCTGCCCCAGATCTGCAGGCGGGGCGGGGCGGGCACGCGCCGTTCGGCGGCCTCAATGCACAGCTTGCGCCACAGTGACGGCTGGTAGTTGGCGAGCCGGGTAAATCCGAAATCCTGCATGTCGCGCGCCAGTCCCGGCGCATCGTTCAACGCCATGCCGGCCGCCTCGAGCAACAGCGTGCCGGAACCGCACATCGGGTCTAACAGGGGTTGGTCGGGCGTCCAGCCCGCCAGGCGCAGTACGCCGGCGGCAAGGTTTTCCTTGAGCGGCGCGGCCACCTTGGCGATTTTCTGGCCGCGCAGCCAGAGCGGTTCACCCGAGGTGTCGAGATAAAGCGTGGCCGTTTTGTCGGTGACAAACAGGTGGATGCGCACCGCCGGGGCGGCGGTATTGACGTCCGGCCGCTGGCCGCAATCGGCGCGGAAGCGGTCACAAACGGCATCCTTCACCTTCAGCGTGATGTACTCGATGCTCTTGAAAGGCGCCCGCACGGCGGTGACATAAACGCGGATGCTGTGCTCGACCTTGAACAGTTTCGGCCAGGCCACGCCGTTGGCCAACTGGTAAATATCAGCCTCGTTCAGATAGTCGGCGCTGGCGACGCGCCACAGCACGCGAGTGGCGATGCGCGATTCCAGATTGACCCGATAGCAGGCTTCCCAACTGCCGGAAAAGCTCGCGCCGCCTGGCGTGGCCGCCACCTGCTGGCCGCCAGACGCGACGATGTCTTCGGCCAGTAATGCCTCAAGCCCGCGCGGGCAGGTTGCAAAGAAGGCTTCGCCGAGTTGGCCGACGGGTTTCCCGGTTACGGGGGCTTCACGTGGCTGGCGGGAAAGTCGGCGCTGGCGGGATGGCGCCTCGCTCAAAACGGCTTCACCACGACGAGGATGCAGATGGCCAGCAGCGCCAGTACCGGCGCCTCATTGAAAAAGCGGTACCAGACATGCGAGCGGGTGTTCTTCCTGGCGACGAACGCCTTGAGCAGCCAGCCGCAATACAGGTGAAAGGCCACCAGGCCGGTCACCAGCGCGATCTTGACATGCAGCCAGGTGCCGGCAAAGCCGTAACCGAGCCACAGCCACAGGCCTAAAGCTATGGCCAGGATGCCGAGCGGCGTGATGAAACCGTAGAGCTTGCGCGACATGATCAGCAGCCGCTCGCGTTCCGAATTGTTCTCGGGCGGCACCATCGCCAGATTGACGAAAATCCGCGGCAGATAAAACAAACCGGAAAACCAGCAGACGACAAAGAAGATGTGGAGGGCTTTCACCCAGAGCATGAGCATGCGGTTCTCCCAAAAGTGATGCCGCAAAACGAAACGATTTTAACCCACCCTTCTCCCGCAAGCGGGCGAAGGGCATGCTGATGGCACCCCCTCTCCCCCGGCCCCTCTCCCGCAAGGGGCGAGGGGAGAAAGGCAACGCCAGCAGTCTCGCCGCCGGGCCGTCCCAAGGCGAGACGGCACGCGGCGCCAGCCGCAATCCGCTCCCAAGCATGAACGG
>CAZOMI010000066.1:0-17009 GCA_964580925.1 uncultured Methyloversatilis sp. | reverse complement strand
TCGGATTCAAGGTCAAAACCGATCGCTCAGACTCAAACCTGGATTGGAATCTACTTGCTTGACCGTATCATTAAGTCGGCCATGAGCTGGAACGCGCCAGCTTGGTCATGCCGGCGCCGTACCCCATGCGGGGCATTTCATCTCGCCAGCGCCGACTTTCCATCAGGCTGCAGCCCCCAGGCGGCCAGAGCGAAAATCGTCGATGGCCTGATTGATTTCCTGCTCGGTGTTCATCACGAACGGACCGTGTTGCACGATCGGTTCATGCAGCGGTTGCCCGGCGATCAGCAGTACTTGCGCTTCTGCGGCGGCTTCGATGACCACGCCATCCGCCTGCGCAGCGTTGGCGAGAATCGCCATGCGCTGCGCCGGTACATTTTTGCCTGCCACGTTCACCGCGCCGCGATAGACATAGATGAACGCGTTGTGCGTGGCCGGCAATGACTGAGCGAAGCGGGTGCCTGCCGGCAGATGCAGGTCAAGATATAACGGCGCGGTGGCCTCGCGCGTGACGGCACCGATCACGCCATGGCTGCTGCCGGCGATCACTGTTGCCGCCACGCCTTCCGCGGTGACGAAGCGCGGCAGGTCGGCAGCGGCAAAATCGCGATACCAGGGCGCACACATCTTGTCGCGACCGGGCAGGTTGAGCCAGAGCTGGAAGCCTTCCATCACGCCTTCTTCCTGCTGCGGAATCTCGGAGTGGATCACGCCACTGCCGGCGGTCATCCACTGGACGCCGCCATTGCTGAGCAAGCCTTCATGCCCGGCGCTGTCACGGTGCAGCATGCGACCGGCGATCATGTAGGTGATGGTCTCGAAGCCGCGATGCGGGTGGTCGGGAAAACCGGCAATGTAGTCGTCAGGGTTGTCGCTGCCAAAGGCGTCCAGCATCAGGAAGGGATCGAGCCGGTGCTGCAGCTGTTGGGTCAGCACGCGCGTCAGTTGTACCCCGGCGCCGTCGGAAGTCGCCCTGCCGATCACCAGATGTTCTACCGAACGCGGGTGGCTGACCGGCTCGGGGCGGATGGTTCGGTTTGCTGTCATTATCTCTCCTTGCTCGTGGCGCCTCTGTTAGACTCCGCGCCCTTTCGACCTATCCGTTACCACTGGAGTTTTTTTTCGCTTTTATATCTGTGTGACGAAACTAGACTTTTCAACCCTTCCGCTGTCGCCGGTATTCCTGCGCAACCTTGACCGACTCGGTTATCGCCGCATGACGGCGATCCAGGCGCAGAGCCTGCCGCTGATTCTGCAGCAGCGTGATTTGATCGCCCAGGCTAATACCGGCAGCGGCAAGACGCTGGCCTTCGCCATCGGCATCCTGCACCGGCTGGATCCCGCCGATTTCAGCACCCAGGCGCTGGTGCTGTGTCCGACGCGCGAGTTGGCCGACCAGGTCGCCAAGGAGTTGCGGCGCGTGGCCCGTTTCGCCGCCAACATCAAGGTGCTGACGCTGTGCGGCGGTGCGCCGATGGGGCCGCAGATCGCCTCGCTCGAACATGGCGCGCATATCGTCGTCGGCACGCCGGGGCGGATCCAGGACCACATGAGTCGCGCCAGCATCGATCTTTCCGGCGTCCGCACGCTGGTCCTCGACGAAGGCGACCGGATGGTCGGCATGGGCTTCTTCGACGAGATCAAGGGAATTGTCCGCGCCTGTCCGCGCCAGCGCCAGACGCTGCTGTTTTCGGCCACTTACCCCGATGACATGAAGATGGCCAGTGCGGCTTTCCTCAATCGGCCGGCGGAACTCAAGGTGGATGCCGCGCTGGATGCTCCGCGTGTCGAGCAGCGCTTCTACGAAGTCGCGCACGAGCGACGCAACCTTGCCGTCGCACAACTGCTCGCCCATTTCCGGCCGGAATCGACTCTCGCTTTCTGCAATACCCGCATCCACTGCCGCGAACTGGCCGCCGAGCTGCGCGCGCAAGGATTTTCGGCACTTGCACTGCACGGCGAACTGGAACAGCGCGAGCGCGACGAACTGCTGGTGCAGTTTGCCAACCGCAGTTGCACGGTGCTGGTGGCGACCGATGTCGCGGCGCGCGGCCTGGATATCCGCACGGTTGACGCGATCATCAATGTCGATGTCGCCAAGGACACCGAAGTCCATACCCACCGCATCGGCCGTACCGGTCGTGGCGACCAGACCGGACTGGCACTGAGTTTATGTGCGCCGAGCGAACGCAAGTGGGTCAAGCTGATTGAAGCCTGGCAGGGCGGTCCGGTGCGCTGGTTTGACCTCGCCGAACTCCAGCCGGCCGCAGACGGGATGTTGCAAGCGCTCATGCAGACCTTGCGCATCCAGGGTGGACGCAAGGACAAGTTGCGTCCTGGAGATTTGCTCGGCGCATTGACCGGCATTGCCGGATTGACCAAGGAACAGGTTGGCCGCATCGATGTCTTCGACGATATCTGCTTCGTCGCGCTGGATCGGCAGATTGCCGCGCGTGCCCTGGCCAGCTTGGTTGAGGCCGGCATCAAGGGCCGCAACTTCCGCATGAACCTGCTGAAAGCAGCCTAGCAAATCAGCAGTCAGGACTGGGCTCGTCTGGCCAGCAGTCCGTCGAGCCGGTTCGCAAATGCCTGCCGGTCGGCGGCTGAGAACGCGGCGGGCCCCCCGGTTTCGACACCGCCGCTGCGCAAACCATCCATGAAATTGCGCATGGTCAGGCGCTCCTGGATGTTGCCCGCATCAAGTAGCTCGCCGCGCGGGTCGAGCACGGTGGCGCCTTTGGCAATCGCTTGCGCAGCGAGCGGTATGTCGGCGGTGATCACCAGGTCGCCGGCTGCCGCTTCCTGGACGATGCGCTGGTCGGCGACGTCGAATCCCGGCTGCACCTGCAAGGCGCGGATCCACGGCGAAGGCGGCACGCGCAGCATCTGGTTGGCGATCAGCGTCAATGGCAGTTGCGCGCGGTTCGCGGCGCGATAGAGGATGTCCTTGATGGTCGCCGGACAGGCATCGGCATCGACCCAGATTTTCACGGCAGGGGAACGGCCTCGATCAATGACTGGGCAATTTCAGCGGCACTGCGTGCGTCACCTGCGGTCGGCAGGCGATGTACAGCGACCGCGGGTAACACTGCTTGGACATCTTCCGGCAGGACATGGCTCCGATTATCCAATAACGCCCAGGCGCGGGCCGCGGCGATGAGGCCGAGTCCGGCGCGCGGCGACAGGCCGGTTTTCCATTCCGGTGCGTTGCGCGTGTGGGCGAGCAATGCCTGCACATAATCGTAAAGCGGTGCCGCGACATGCACGGCGGCGGCGCGGGCCTGCTCGGCCAGCAGGACTTGTGGCGATAACAGCGGCAAAGCTTCGGCCAGCAGGCTGCGGCGGTCGCGTCCTTCGAGCAGGGCGCGTTCGGCAGCGTGGTCGGGATAACCCAGTTCAATGCGCATCAAAAATCGGTCGAGCTGCGATTCAGGCAGGGGAAACGTGCCAATCTGGTGCGAGGGGTTTTGTGTGGCGATCACGAAGAATGGTTGCGGCAAGTGCCGGGTTGCCCCTTCGACCGTCACCTGGCGTTCTTCCATGGCCTCCAGGAGGGCGCTTTGCGCCTTGGGGGTGGCGCGATTGATCTCGTCCGCCAACACGACCTGGGTAAAGATGGGGCCGGGATGAAAGCGAAAACTGCCGGATTCGCGGTCGAACACCGATATGCCGAGCACGTCGGCCGGCAGCATGTCGCTGGTGAACTGGATGCGCTGGAAATCGAGTCCGAGCAGGCGCGCCAGCGTGTGTGCCAGCGTGGTCTTGCCGACCCCCGGCAAGTCTTCGATCAGCAGATGACCGCGTGCCAGAAGGCAGGACAGCGCCAGGCGCAACTGATGCTCCTTGCCGAGGACAATAGCGGACGCGGCCAGCAGCGTGGCTGAGAGGGGGGTGGAATTTGCTGTTGTGGTCATGAGAAAAATTTTCTCGAACAGGTCATAATGCCGTTTTACGCCATTGTATGCGAAGCCCCACAATCATCCCGTAACGCCATGACTGTTGCTTTCATCACCCACCGCGATTGCCTGTTGCATGACATGGGGGCACATCACCCCGAGTGTCCGGACCGGCTCTCCGCCATCCATGACCGTTTGATTGCTGCCGGTCTCGATATCTACCTGTCCTACCACGATGCGCCGCGGGCCGAAGCTGAACAATTGTTGCGCGTGCATCCGCAAAGTTATCTCGACTATCTCCAGGCGAACCTGCCCGAGCATGGCATCTGCCACCTCGACCCCGATACGGCGATGAATCCGGGGACGCTGCAGGCAGCCCTGCGCGCCGCCGGTGCCGGCGTGCTGGCCACCGACCTGGTGATGCGCAAGGAAGCACCCAGTGCCTTCTGTGCGGTACGACCGCCCGGCCACCATGCCGAGCGGGCCAAGTCGATGGGTTTCTGTTTCTTCAACAACATCGCCGTGGCCGCGCGCCATGGCATGGCGGCCTGGGGATTGCAGCGCGTGGCGATTGTCGATTTCGACGTGCACCATGGCAATGGCACCGAAGAAATCTTCTCCAACGACGAACGCATCCTGATGGTCGGGGTATTCCAGCATCCGTTCTATCCTTACTGCGGCACCGAAACCCCGGCGCCGAATATGTGCAATGTGCCGCTGCCGGCCCGCACCCGTGGCGACCGTTTCCGCGAGGTGGTCACGGACATCTGGCTGCCGCGCCTGCGCGAATTTGCTCCCGAGATGATTTACATTTCCGCCGGATTCGATGCCCACTACGAAGACGACATGGCTTCGCTGGGGCTGCTCGAATCCGACTACGCCTGGGTGACCGAGCAATTGGTGCAGGTGGCGAAGGAAACCGCCCAGGGCCGTATCGTGTCGATGCTCGAGGGCGGTTATGCCCTGTCGGCCTTGGCCCGCAGCGTGGCGGCCCACATCAAGGCGATGGCCGAACTGTAATTATTGTTGTTATCTCCGCCGGTCAGCCATGACGGGCATATCCGGTAAAATCAAAACTTCTCCGAAATGAGCTTACCCATGATCCAAGGTTCCATTCCTGCCATCGTCACTCCCATGAATGTGGATGGCTCGCTCGACCTGCCAGCGCTGCGTCGTCTGCTTGACTGGCACATCGCCGAAGGCACCGATGCGGTGGTTGTTGTCGGCACGACCGGCGAGTCGCCCACCGTCGACATGGACGAACACTGCGAACTGATTCGCGTAACCGTCGCACACGTCGCCGGCCGCATCCCGGTGATTGCCGGTACCGGCGCCAACTCGACCAGCGAGGCGATCGACCTTGCCCGCTGCGCCAAGGCTGCGGGCGCCAACGCCCATCTGTCGGTGGTTCCCTACTACAACAAGCCGACGCAGGAAGGCCTGTTCCTCCATTTCAAGACCATCGCCGAGGCGGTTGACCTGCCGATGATCCTCTACAACGTACCGGGACGTACGGTGGCTGATCTGGCCAACGACACGACCCTGCGGTTGGCGCAGGTGCCCGGTATCGTCGGCATCAAGGACGCCACCGGCAATCTCGAACGTGGCGCCGACCTCATCAAGCGCGCGCCGCCCGGGTTTGCCATCTATAGCGGCGACGATCCCACCGGCCTGGCCATGGTGCTGCTGGGTGGCCACGGCGTGATTTCCGTGACGGCCAACGTCGCTCCCAAGCTGATGCATGCCATGGTGACCTTCGGACTCGCCTGTGACGTCAAGGCTGCTCGCGAGATCAATACCCGTTTGATCGGCCTGCACAAGCAGTTGTTCTGCGAGGCCAACCCGATTCCCGTCAAATGGGCTTGCGCCAGCATGGGCCTGATCCAGAACACCTTGCGCTTACCTCTTACCCAACTTTCCGCCGACTGTCACGAACGCGTGCGTTCCGCCATGCGCGATGCCGGCGTCTCTGCCTGAATCCAAGCCGAATCCATGAAAATCATTTCCGCCATCCTGCGTACCACGCCCTTGTTAGCCGCCAGCCTGCTGCTCTTGACTGCCTGCAGCGGCAACATCCTGCCCGAGTCGAAGAAAATCGAATACAAGTCGGCCGGCGGTCAGCGGCTGCCCTCGCTCGAGGTGCCGCCCGACCTGACCCAGCCCACGCGCGACGAGCGCTATGCCGTGCCGGACGTCACCCCGAAGGGCAGCGCCACTTACTCGGCTTACGCCGGCGAGCGGAGCGGTGCAACCACCGCGTCATCCGGCCCGGTCGTGCTGCCCAGCGTCGACAAGATGCGCATCGAGCGTGCCGGTTCGCAGCGCTGGCTGGTCGTATCAGGCACCCCCGAGAATCTGTGGCCATCGATCAAGGAGTTCTGGCAGGAAGCCGGCTTCATCGTCAACATCGAATTGCCCGAGGCTGGCGTGCTGGAAACGGACTGGGCCGAAAATCGGGCGAAAATACCGCAGGACATCATCCGCTCAACCCTCGGCAAGGTGATCGATGGTTTGTATTCGACCGCCGAGCGCGACAAGTTCCGCACCCGCCTCGAAAAGGGCGCCGAAACCGGTACCACCGAAATTTATATCAGCCACCGCGGCATGTATGAGGTGTATGTCACCGAAGGCAAGGACCAGACCCGCTGGCAGCCGCGTCCCGCCGATCCGGACCTCGAGGCCGAGATGCTGCGGCGCCTGATGGTGCGTCTGGGTGCCGATGAGACCCGTGCCAAAACGCAGATGGCCGCAGAGCCGAAGCAGGAGCGCGCCAAACTGACGCGTGCCGCCGATGGCGCGGGTTCTTTGACCGTGCAGGAACCTTTCGACCGTGCCTGGCGGCGCGTCGGCCTGGCGCTTGACCGCGTCGGCTTTACTGTCGAAGACCGCGACCGTACGCAGGGGCTGTATTTCGTCCGTTACGTCGACCCGGAAGTCAACCTGCGCAAGAATGACGGCGACAAGGGCTGGCTGTCGAAGCTGGCCTTCTGGAAGAGCAACAAGATCGATGTCGATCCGAAGGCGCAATATCGCATCCAGGTTGTCAGCGCCGGCAGCGACAGCAATGTGCGCATCATGACCCGCGAAGGCGGCGTCGACACATCTGAAACCGCACGGAAAATCCTCGGGCTGCTGTTTGAACAGTTGAAGTGATGCCGGGGTGATCCGCTTCGCCTCGCTCGGCAGCGGCAGCAAGGGCAACGCGCTGCTTGTCGAGGCCGGGCGTACCCGCGTGCTGGTCGATTGCGGCTTCGGCCAGCGCGAAGTAGCGCGGCGACTCGAACGGCTGGGGATAGAAGCGACTTCCGTCGATGCCGTGCTGGTCACCCACGAACATGCCGACCATGTCGGCGGCGTGGCGCGTTGCGCGGCCCGCTTCGGCTGGACGGTACATGCCAGCCACGGCACGACGGCGGCCGCGCGGCAGCTTGCCGATGTTGCCGTGCGGCGCTTCGACAGCCATGCCGGTTTCCGCATCGGCGACATCGAGATCCACCCCTATCCCGTGCCGCACGATGCGCGCGAGCCGACCCAGTTTGTGTTCTCCGACGGGGCCGTGCGTCTCGGCCTGCTTACCGACGCTGGCATGATCACCCCCCACATCGTTGCCATGCTGGCCGAGTGTGCGGCACTGGTGCTCGAAGCCAATCATGATGCCGCAATGCTCGCCAATGGCCGTTATCCGCCGCTACTGAAGCGGCGCATCGCCGGTGGCTTCGGCCACCTCGACAATACCGCTGCGGCCGGCCTGTTGCGCACATTGGGGGGCGGGCGGCTGCAGCATGTGGTGGCGGCCCATCTTTCCGAAGAAAACAACACACCTGATCTGGCGCGTACCGCCTTCGCCACTGCGCTGGGCTGCAGCCCCGACTGGATCGGCGTGGCCGACCAGGCCAACGGCTGCGGCTGGCGCGAACTGCGGTAGAAGTCGGTGCCGGCGGGACGGCGGTGATGGCTTTTCTCGCGGAAAGAGCCACATCCGGCAAGCCATCCGTCATGTAGCATGGCGCTTATCGTGGCGGGGGGATGATGGGTTACATCGCACATGTACGCAAAGACGGTGACGGCTGGGTAATTCATTCGCTGGATGAACACCTGCGTGAGGTCGCGCGTCGGGCAGGGCTGTGCGCCGCTCAATTTCACGCCAGCGATTGGGCCACCGTCGCCGGGTTGTGGCACGACTTTGGCAAATATGCTCCAGCCTTCCAGTCGATGATTCAGCGTGAATCGGGCTACAACCCAGAAGCGCACATCGAAAACGGCCCGCGCAATCATTCAACCGCCGGTGCCCTGTATGCTGTTCAGAAACTCGGCTTACCGGGCCGAATGCTCGCCTATCTGATTGCCGGCCACCATGCCGGACTGCCGGATTGGCACGGCGACCAGAATGCGGGGGCGGCGCTGTCCGTGCGTTTGACGCAGAACGAACATCTTGGTGCGTTGCCCCTGGCCGAGATTCCCGCTGACATCCTCGCGCCACCGCTCCCCGCGATACCAAAAATTCCGGGCAGCCGCGAGGGCGCGCATCTATGGTTGCGCATGCTGTTTTCCTGCCTCGTCGATGCCGATTTTCTCGATACCGAAGCCTTCATGGCGCCGGACAAAGCCGCAACCCGCCAACAGGATGTGACGGTTGCGCAGTTGCTGGTGCTTCTCGATGCGCACATGGCGAGCTATGCCGATGCACCCCGAACACCGGTGAATCGTGTTCGCGCCGACGTGCTGTGCCAATGTCGCGACAAGGCTGCGTTGCCGCCGGGGCTGTTCAGCCTCACCGTACCCACTGGCGGCGGCAAGACCCTGGCGAGCATGGCCTTCGCGCTCAATCACGCCCAGGCACACGGCAAGCGGCGGGTGATCTACGCCATCCCCTACACCAGCATCATCGAGCAGACCGCAACCATCTATCACGACATCTTCGGCGACGCTGTGATCGAGCATCACAGCAGCCTCGATCCCGACCGCGAAACGGCAAAAAGCCGTCTTGCGACCGAAAACTGGGATGCGCCGGTGATCGTCACCACCAACGTGCAGTTGTTCGAGTCGCTATTCGCCGCCAAGACCTCGCGCTGTCGCAAGCTGCACAACCTGGTCAACAGTGTGATCGTGCTGGACGAGGCGCAGACCTTGCCGCCTGAATTGCTTCAGCCCTGCCTCGATGTGCTCAATCTGCTGGCAAAGCACTATGGCGTCACCGTCGTAATGTGCACCGCCACCCAACCAGCCTTGACCGAAGTCGCCAGTTTCGGCCGTGAATTGCGCGGGCTAGAGAATGTGCGCGAACTGATTGATGAACCGCAAGCTCTGTTTGATGCGCTCAAACGCGTGTCGGTCGAAATGCCCGCAGATTTTCATGCGCGCGAGGACTGGGATGCCATCGCCGCAAAAGTCGGCGCTGGCGGGACGGCGGCACTGACCATCGTCAACACGCGCAACGACTGCCGCGAACTCTGGCAGCGGCTGAACCGGACGGAAGGCGGAGCGATTCACCTTTCGGCCTCGATGTGCGGCGCGCACCGCGCGCAAACGATCACCGACATCCGCCGCCGCCTCGGTGTTGGCGAGCCAGTTCGAGTGATATCGACGCAACTGATCGAAGCCGGCGTCGATATCGACTTCCCGGTGGTCTATCGTGCGCTGGCCGGGCTCGATTCCATCGCCCAGGCGGCGGGACGTTGCAACCGCGAAGGCAGCCACGAATCGGGGCGTGTGGTGGTCTTCGTGCCGCCCAAAGCCGCGCCGCCCGGTCAGTTGCGCCGTGCGGAGCAAACTACGATCAGTCTCATGGCCGGCACGTCGCTCGATCCCTTGGCGCCGGAATCCTTTGAGCGTTACTTCCGACACTTTTACCTCTCCGAAGCGAACTGGGACAAGCACGACATGCAAGGCCTGCTGGTGCGGGACGCCGGCCACATGGAAATTCAGTTCCGCACCGCCGCCGAGCGCTTTCGCTATGTCGATGATGCCGACAGCCAGCCCATCCTCGTCTGGTGGGATGACAGCCGTAGCCTGATCGGCAAGCTGACCAAGGACGGCCCCGAACGATGGCTGATGCGCAAACTGCAGCGCTATGCCGTCAATTTGCCGCGCCGGAGCGTCGAGCGACTGGTGCTGACCGATGCAGTCCGCGAAGTGTGGCCGGGAATTTTCGCGCAGAACGTCGATACGCTATACCATGCGCATCTTGGCGTCATCATCGACAACAACAATGACCCGCTGGTGTTTTGAAGGAGGCTACCCGTGCGAACTACATATTGTCTTGAAGTACGCGGCGATTTTGCCTGTTTCACGCGGCCGGAAATGAAGGTCGAGCGTGTCTCCTACGATGTCATTACGCCTTCGGCCGCGCGCGCAGTGTTCGAGGCAATTCTCTGGAAGCCGGCGATTGCCTGGCGCGTGACGAAAATCGAAGTGCTGAAGCCGATCCGCTGGATCAACCTGCGGCGTAACGAGGTTGGCAAGATTGCCTCGCCGGGCAGCGAGGGCATTTTCATTGAAGACGAACGCCAGCAACGCGCCGGACTGTTTCTGCGCGATGTGGCCTACCGCATCCATGCCGGCTTCGCGATGGACCGCGATCCGGCCCGGCATCGTGGCCAGTTTCCGCATCTTTCAAGATTTGGCGGCGAGGATGGTAATACCGCGGCCAAGTTTCACGAAATGTTCTTGCGGCGTGCCGCCAAGGGCCAGTGCATCAACCAGCCTTACCTGGGTTGCCGCGAATTCGCCTGCGACTTTCGCTTGGTCGCAGACCCGGTCATCGGCGCGCCAGCCATCAACGAAACCCGCGACCTGGGCTGGATGCTCTACGACATGGACTTCGCCAATCTCGTCGATCCGCAGCCGAAGTTCTTCCGGGCGGAGATGAAGACCGGCGTGATCGATTTGGCAGGCGCGGAGGTGCGGGGATGATTCTCCAGGCGCTTTGCGACTACTACGCGAGAAAGCCGGATCTGCCGCGTGAGGGCTACGAGTTGAAGGAAATTCCCTTCATCATCGAAATCGATCCTGATGGCACCCTGTTTCAGATACTCGACACCCGCGAAGTGCAGGGTAAACGGAAGCCGGCACGAGCATTTCTTGTGCCGCAAAGCGTGAAGAAATCGGTCAACGTGGCGGCCAATCTGCTTTGGGGGAATGCCGAATATGTGCTGGGGCTCCCCGATGTCAAGAAACTTGCCGAGCGACAGGCCAGCGGCAGGGAGGCTGAATATCACGCCCGGTTGGTAGAAATGCGTTCTGCCTTTGTTGCCGAGCTACGCCGCTTGCCGGTGGATACGCAACAAGACGAAGGAATCCTGGCCGTGATGGCCTTCATGGGCCAGGCACCGGATGACTTGATCGCACGACTTGATGAAATCGGCCCAGAAATCACCGGGAGCAACCCAAACCTGAGCTTTCGTCTGCGCGGCGATGTCGATCTGGTGTGTCAGCGCCCGGCCGTCAGCATTGCTGTCATGCAGCGCGAGACATCATCGGATGCCGTGCAGTGCCTCGTGAGTGGCGAACAGGACGAAGCGGAGCGGCTGCACCCCTCCATCACCGGTGTGCGGGACGCGCAAAGTAGTGGGGCCTCGCTGGTTTCATTCAATCTCGCTGCGTTCTGCTCATATGGCAAGGATCAGGGTCGCAATGCCCCGGTTGGCAAGCGCGCCGTGTTCGCCTACACCACGGCGCTGAAACATCTGCTGCGCCGCGACAGTCCGCAAAAACTGCAAGTCGGCGATGCCACCACGGTGTTCTGGGCCGACCATGATTGCGAATTGGAAAACGATTTCGCTTTTCTTTTCGACGAACCGCGCAAGGATGCCGCCGACCCGGATCGGGGCACGCGCGCGGTGGCTGCACTGCTCGAATCCGCGAAGCAGGGTGTCGGGCCGGTGCTGGACGACAAGACGCGCTTCTTTGTCCTCGGTCTGGCGCCCAATGCTGCGCGCATCGCCATTCGTTTCTGGCAGGCGGGCACGGTGGCCGAAATGGCGACACGGATCGTGCGGCATTTCCAGAATCACGAAATAGCCCGCCACCCCGAAGCGAAGCCTTACCTGTCGCTCTTCCGCCTGCTCGTCGCTGTTGCGCCGCAGGGCAAGGCGGAAAACATACCGCCCAACCTTGGTGGCGAACTCATGCGCGCCATCCTGAGCGGCTTGCCGTATCCCGATACGCTTTTCCAGAACGCCATCCGCCGCATTCGCATGGAACGCGATGTCGGGTATGTCCGCGCCGCCATCCTCAAAGCCTGCCTCAACCGCAAACGCAACCCGACCGAGAAGGAGATCACCGTGTCGCTCGACAAGGACAACCCCAACCCCGGCTACCGGCTGGGCCGCCTGTTCGCCGTGCTGGAGCGCATCCAGGAAGAAGCCAGCCCCGGTCTCAACGCCACAATCCGAGACCGCTACTACGGTGCGTTTTCGGCCACACCGGCATCCGTCTTTGCAACCCTGATGCGGATGAAAAACCATCATCTTGCCAAGTTGGAAAATGCTGGCCGGCGCGCCAACCTTGAAAAGCTCATTGGCGAGATCGTCGATGGCCTGCCACCCACGCCGCCCGCGCATCTGTCGTTGTCCGATCAGGGCCGCTTCGCCATCGGCTACTACCATCAGCGCATGGACCGTGCGACCTACACCAGCACCCCGCAATCCACCGCATACATCATCGAGGAGACCCCGCATGGCTGAACCGCTCAAGCATCGCTACGACTTCGTCCTGTTATTTGACGTCAAGGATGGCAACCCAAATGGCGACCCCGATGCCGGCAATCTGCCGCGGCTCGATGCCGAAACCGGGAAAGGACTGGTGACCGATGTCTGCATCAAGCGCAAGGTGCGAAATTTCGTTGCCATGACCCAGGGCGACAGCTCGCGACACGAAATCTACGTCAGGGAAAAGGCCATACTGAACAAGCAGCACGAGCGCGCCTACGAAGGAATCGGTAAGGCCGAGTTGCTCAAGGGCGACGACAACAAACGCAGGGGCGACGATTCGGTGGGTGCCGCACGGCAGTGGATGTGCGACCACTTTTTCGATATCCGCACCTTCGGAGCAGTGATGTCCACCCGTGTCAATTGCGGCCAGGTGCGCGGCCCGGTGCAACTGACCTTCGCCCGCTCGGTCGATCCCGTCATCACCCAGGAGCATTCCATTACCCGTATGGCCGTCGCTACCGAAGCCGAAGCGGAAAAACAAGGCGGTGACAATCGCACCATGGGCCGCAAGTTTACTGTCCCCTATGGTCTTTATCGTTCTCACGGATTTATTTCCGCCCATCTCGCTCGCCAGACTGGCTTCGACGAGGCCGACCTTGAACTCTTTTTCAAAGCGCTGGAACAGATGTTCGAGCACGACCGTTCCGCCGCGCGTGGCGAAATGTCGACTCGCGGGTTGTATCTATTCAGGCACGATTCGGAACTCGGCAATGCACCGGCTCACGCGCTGTTCGACAGACTGACCATCGAGCGGCAGGGTGATGACGTCGCCCGCGACTTCGGTGCATACTCGGTGCGTTTCGACGGCCATGATGTGGCGGTTGGCCAAGAGTTGGCTGCCGGCAAGGGCGTCACACTAATAAGGAGGTGCTGAACATGACCGAAATTCACTTCATCGTCGAAGAAGCGCCCGAAGGCGGTTTTACGGCCCGCGCCGTCGGGGAGGATATCTTTACCGAAGCAGATGATCTGCCCGGCCTGCATGCGCAGCTGCGTGACGCCGTGCGCTGTCATTTCGACGACGACAAGAAACCGAGCGTGATCCGGTTGCACATCACGCGGGAAGAGGCGCTGGCGGCATGAAGCTGCCGCGCGATCTGTCCGGACCGGACCTGATCCGGCTGTTGGCGAAACTGGGCTATGCCGCTACGCGACAGGCCGGCAGTCACGTCCGGCTGACGACACAGGTCAATGGCGAACATCACGTCACCATTCCCAATCATGATCCGCTGCGCATCGGCACGCTGGCATCGATTCTTGCGGTGGTTGCGTCCCACCATGGAATCAGTCGGGAAGAACTGCTGAACCGGTTGCTGGGCTGAAGAGCCGGGTGTGACTGAAGCCCCCGACCCCGTTCCCCTCGCCGCTCTCCAGCATTGGTGCTACTGTCCGCGCCAGTGCGCGCTGATTCACGTCGAGCAGGTGTTTGCCGACAACCTCCACACCCTGCGCGGCCAGGCGGTGCATCAGCAGGTGGACCAGCCCGGCGTCGAGACGCGCGCCGGCCTGCGCGTCGAGCGCGCCCTGCCGGTGTGGAGCGACCTTCTCGGACTCATTGGCAAGGCCGACATCGTCGAATTCGAGTCCGACGGCACGCCCTATCCGGTCGAATACAAGCACGGCAGCCGCAACAAGGCCGCCTGGATCGCCGCCTGCGACGATCTGCAACTGGCGGCGCAGGCCATGTGCCTGGAGGAAATGACCGGCAAGCCCGTACCGACGGGGGCCTTGTATTACGCGACATCAAAGCGCCGCCGCGAGGTACGCATCGATGCCGATCTGCGCCAGCGAGTGGTAGCTGCCGCTGCTGCGGTGCGCGCCATGGTCGATGCCGCCGTCCTGCCAGCGCCGACTTTCGACAAACGCTGTGACAAATGCTCGCTCGCCGACATCTGTTTGCCCGCCGCACGACCCGTCGTCGCGGGACTGTTCGACAGCGAGGCTTGACGCCATGCAACTGCTCAACACCCTCTACGTAACCCAGCCAGACAGCTATCTGCATCTCGACAACGACACCCTGCGCGTTGAAATAGAGCGCGAAACGCGGTTGCGCGTCCCTCTGCATCACCTGTCGGCGGTGGTCTGCTTCGGCCATGTCATGGTCTCGCCGGGACTGATGCACCGGCTGGCTGACGCAGGCAAAAGCCTGGTCCTGCTCGACGGTCGCGGCCGCTTCAAGGCGCGGCTCGAAGGCCCGGTGTCAGGCAATGTGCTGCTACGTCAAGCCCAGCATCGCCGTTTATTGGACACTGCGGCCAGTGCCGACTTTTGCGTGGCGGTTGCAAAGTCCTGCATTGTCGGCAAACTGAAAAACTGTCGCCAGGTGTTGTTGCGCGGCGCGCGCGAGACCGGGCGGGAAGAGGACAACACCGAACTCGCCGCTGTCGCCGACGAGTTCGCTCGCGCTCTGACGCGGCTGGAACATGCGCCCGACCTCGACGCCGTGCGTGGCATCGAAGGTGACGCCGCCAAACGTTACTTTGCCGTGCTCGGCCTGCTGGTCCGCCCCGAAGCCCGCGCCGTCTTCACCCCCGTCGGCCGCACTCGCAGGCCGCCGTTGGACCGTATGAACGCGCTGCTCTCCTTCCTGTACGCCATGCTGATGAACGATTGCCGCAGCGCCGTCGAAAGTGTCGGCCTCGATCCGCAAATTGGCCTGCTGCACGCTGTGCGCCCCGGCCGCGCCGCGCTGGCGCTGGACCTGATGGAAGAGTTTCGTCCGCTGCTGGCCGACCGCCTGGCGCTTACGCTCATCAACCGCCGACAAATCAACGCCGACGACTTCGTCGAGCGGCCCGGTGGCGCCGTCCTCCTCGGTGATGTGGCGCGCAAGGCCGTTGTCACGGCCTATCAGGAACGCAAGCAGGAAACACTGAGTCATCCACTGCTGGAAATGCCCATTACGCTGGGACTTGCACCGTTTATCCAGGCGCGCCTGCTGGCGCGCACCGTGCGCGGCGATGCTGATGTGTATCTGCCATTTACACCGAAATGAACATGCTGGTTATCGTCAGTTACGACGTATCGACAGAAACCGCCGCCGGACGCAAGCGACTGCGGCGGGTGGCGCGGGTATGCGAAAGCACGGGTCAGCGCGTCCAGAAATCGGTATTCGAATGCCGCGTCGATGCCGCGCAGTTCGAGGAACTGGAACGCCGTCTGCTTGCCGAAATCAAGCCCGACGAGGACTGTCTGCGCTTCTACCGTCTGACCGAGCCGGTGGCACTTCATGTGCGCGAGCACGGAAAGTTCAAGGCCGTTGATTTTGACGGGCCACTGGTGATATGACACGCGGAACCCCAGTAACGGAAAATCCCCGGCAGGTTCGCGCGAGGCGCAAGCCCTTGTTTTTGCAGATTGAAGTTGGAGCAGGCAAAATAGGGTGTGCTCCAGAAAACCGGAGTGATCGAAGGTTCGCGCGCATGCTTGAAAACGCATTTGATATTCAAGGTGTTGCGCGCGACCTGACGCCCGGCCCGCGAGGGCCGGGCGAGGATTGAAACGAGATACTTTTCGGCGCGCTGGCGCAGTTCGTCCTCGACGCCCGGCCCGCGAGGGCCGGGCGAGGATTGAAACCATCGTGTAGTCCCTGTCTGATTGTATCGATCCGGACGCCCGGCCCGCGAGGGCCGGGCGAGGATTGAAACGCGAGTTCACAGCCGCCACCCAGGGCAAAGCCCGCCACGACGCCCGGCCCGCGAGGGCCGGGCGAGGATTGAAACGCCGCAGAGAATCATCACCTTGCCCGGCTTGATGGACGCCCGGCCCGCGAGGGCCGGGCGAGGATTGAAACCAGTCATACATGGATGACTCTCTATCACTCATTGGACGCCCGGCCCGCGAGGGCCGGGCGAGGATTGAAACAACGGTCGTCCTGGCATTCGACGACCAGGCCCGAAGGACGCCCGGCCCGCGAGGGCCGGGCGAGGATTGAAACTGGTATTGAAAATCGCCCCACGCTGAGATGCATACAAATGAGCACGCAAATCATTGAATTGAACGGAGCGCCGGCCTTTGCCATAGTGCCTGTCGCGGAATGGAACGCCCTGCTCTCCCGGCTTGAGGACTTGCAGGACATCGCCGATGCCAGGTCGGCGCAGGCGACCGAAAGCTTGCCGGCTGAATTTGCCGACCGACTGCTGGCTGGCGACAATCCGCTGCGCGTCTGGCGCAACCATCGTGGCCTGACGTTGCAGGCGCTGGCCGTGCAATACGGAGTCACGCGGCAAATGGTCTCCATGATCGAGCACGGCAAAGCCAATGCTTCTGCCGACTTGCTCCATAAATTGGCAGTCGTACTGGGTTGCGATATGGATGATCTGCACGCCTGATTTTTACTGGCGTTAACCCAAGCTTGCAACCAGACGTCATAATTTGCGGATTTTCGAGGATTGACGAAGCG
>CAZOMI010000065.1:0-17252 GCA_964580925.1 uncultured Methyloversatilis sp. | reverse complement strand
GATCGTCGGGGCAACACGCATTTTTCAACTCCATATGGCTTCGGGCACTCCACCGTATATGGGGTTTTATTAAGTTCTTTCAAGAGTGCAACACTACACTAGAAGTTTGCGAATGGCCTCAACAGGAGCCACTTCGACGAATCGATGTAGGGACGGGATGTTCTTGTAGGTCTTGGTCATTTTTCTTGGCTCCACGAAATGCGCCCACCGCTGTTACGGGATGATGCCCATCCGAATCTTGGTTTTGATGCTCGACAGCCAGTCCTCCCGGTACTGCAATGCGAGAGCATCGAGATTGGCGCGACCCACACCGGCTTTGCGGGCCAAATCCTCCAGCGACACCGCGCAGTCGAGCCAGCCGAGTCCATGTGAGGCGACGAGTGCCGCCTTGTCCGCGGTGGTGACGACGATGGTTGCCGATGGCAGCAGTTTGTTCGCGAGCAGCCAAGCGAGCAGATGCTTCTCGCCGTCGTCGAGCGTCGCGCAGGATGGATGGGTGAGCGCCAGCGACGCAAGCTCCTTGCGCGTCACCGGATGGCGGCCGGCAAGACCACCGTGCAGGTCAGCCGGTGGAACGGATATGTGCCGAGGATCGCCGGGGTTTCCGGTCAGTGTTTCCTCGACGCATTTCTCGACGGTCTCGATAGCGAAATGGCTGCAGATCGCAGTCCAGCAGCCAGTTCGGAATGCTTCGAGGATGACATTGGTGTCAGCGAATGCCCGGGTCTTTGGCATACGAACTGCGCCTCACAGCTCGAACGGTGCGGAGAGATCGTACTGAGCGAATAGCTCAGTTAAACCACCCAGACCAAGACCCATGGCTTTGGCTGCCTTGCGCGCCGACAGCCGCCCATGTTCCAGCGCTTCGTGCAGCATGCGCACGAAGGTGAGCGAGAACCGCTTGGGTGGGCCAGATACCGATGACCGCTGCTTCTCTTGGACGAGATGCCGACGCGTGTCATCATCGATCAGTTTGAGGTTGAACAGTCGCCATGCGAGCGCCACTGGCGCAACGCGCAGCAATGCGGCGATTTCGCACAGATGCGCGACGTCATCGTGGCGATCAGGGTCGATCAGTTTGTCGAGAGAAGCGCGGGGCATCAGGAGAGCGGCGGCGAAGTTGTTCGCCAGTTGCTCGATGCGTTTGCCCTTGTTGCGCTCCTCGATGGAGTTCGATTCCCGGTGGTCGGGTTTCATCGCATCCCAAGTCAGCGCATGGAAGAGCTCGTGCGCCAGATCGTAAAAACGGCGCGCCTCGGTCTCGTTGCGGTTGATTAGGATGACACCCATCTCCTCCAGGTGGCAAGTCGCGCCGGAAATGGACTGACCATCCTCGGTCTGAACGGTGTCCACAAACAGCACCGGGATATCGAGCTCGCGCTCGATCTTGTCGATCAACGTCTCGGCCGGGATTACGCCGAGTTCTAGTTCTGCGGCTAGACTCTCGGCGCGTTCCTGTGCGTCCTCAAACGAGGACTGCGCAGACAGGCGCAGAGCGCGCTTGAGTACGCTCGCCCGACTGTCTTGCTGCTCACGCAGCCAACGCAGCAGTCCGATCCACTGACCGGCCTTTAACTCAAAGCCGTCGAGGCCATCCTCGGGCACTTCCGGGGCGGCACGCCACGAGAATTGCGCCTCGCCAGCGACGGCGAATGGATCGATGAAGAACTCGATGTCCCGATTCAGTAGATCGGACAGCTCCAGCAATTCATCCGGCTTGAGCGCGCGCTTGCCGTTCTCGATGTCCGAGACCGACTGCCGGTCGTTTAGGCCGAGCCCTTGGGTGAGCTGATCTTGCGTCCAGCCCGCAGCAATGCGTGCGGCTTTGACGCGGTAGCCGATCAGCTTTTGTGAGATTTTTTCAAGCATGGTGATGACCTCCTAAAACGACATTCTAATACCGCATATCGTTAATCGCAAGTTTATCTTGCGTATTTATATTTGCAAGATAGTCGATTACCCTCCTTTGCCATTCTCTTCGGAGGATCGGGCTCAGTATTCATGACAGTTGCTATTCCCCGGAGCCGTCATGAACAACATCGAACTCAGTTCCCCGTCCGAGATGTCGGCCAGCGCCCGCGCTGCCGAGATCACGACAATCCTTGCGGCCGCCATCGTCCGCACCCAGCTTGCGCAGGCCGCCAAACAGAGAGAAGTTGACCTTGGCTTACTGCCCGACCAGCGCACGTTCATACAACCCCTTATCAAGAAAAGAGGTTGTCATGAACGAAAACGCCAGTTTCGGCGCAAGCCAAAAACAAGCATCCGTAGCCGCGCGCATCTCCGACCTGTCGTGCCTGCCGATGGCCGAGCTCTGGACACTGTGGGATCGGTATTTCACGCGCCGTCCGCCATACCCGAACCGCACCCACGTCGAGTCCCGCATCGCATACAAGCTACAGGAGGATGCCTTCGGCGGCCTCGCGGTAGCCACCCGCCAGCGGCTGGAGGCCATTGGCGCGAAGCATTCCAAGATCAAGCTGCGCGCCAAGCCTCGTGAGTTCAATTTCGCGCCGGGCACGGTGTTGCTGCGCGAATGGGGCGAGCGGGAACACAAGGTCACGGTGTCTGCCACCGGCCAGTTTGAATACGAGGGTCGCCCCTTCAAGAGTCTGACCGCCGTGGCGCGGTACATCACCGGCGCGCGCTGGTCTGGGCCCTTGTTCTTTGGCTTGGCGAAAGGCGGTGCGAAATGAACGAGCCCGTGCAAATCGCAAGCAGCAAGCCACGCAAACGCTGCGCCGTCTACTGCCGGGTCTCATCGGACGAACGACTGGATCAGGAATTCAACTCCATCGATGCCCAGCGGGAGGCTGGCCACGCCTACGTCGCCAGCCAGCGTGCCGAGGGCTGGATTCCCGTTGCCGACGACTACGACGATCCTGGGTTTTCCGGTGGCAACACGGATCGCCCCGGGCTGAAACGTTTGCTGGCCGACATCCAGCGGGGTCTTGTCGACATCGTCGTGGTCTACAAGATCGACCGTCTCACGCGCAGCCTCGCCGACTTCTCCAAGATGGTCGAGGTGTTCGAGCGCCACGGCGTGTCGTTCGTGTCGGTCACGCAGCAGTTCAACACCACCACCCCGATGGGGCGGTTGATGCTGAACGTGCTGCTGTCCTTCGCCCAGTTCGAGCGCGAAGTCACTGGCGAGCGCATCCGGGACAAAATCGCAGCGGCCAAGCGCAAAGGTATGTGGATGGGTGGCGTGCCGACGCTGGGCTACAACGTCGAGAATCGTTTGCTGGTCATCAACGAAACCGAGTCGGCGGTGGTGCGCCGTATCTTTGAGCAGATGCTGACCATCGGCGCGCCGACGCAAATTGCCGCGAACCTGACCGCCGAGGGCATCACGACCAAGGCGTGGACGACACAGGACGGCCAGATCCGCAACGGGACGCAGATCAGTAGTGTCCGGTTAAATTGAAGCCCACCAGCCGCAAAGCCAGTGTCGGCTGGGGTTTCGAGAGATTAAGGGGTGTCCGCGATTTGAATTTCCGAAACGCCGTTGAACACTTTCGTGAAACATTAATTGATTTAACATAGACGCATTTGCCCTCCCCATGCACACCGTCCTGAACCTCTGCAATCCTTCCGGGTTTGACTATCCCGGGGTGAAGCATGAACATCGGCAGGACGCTGTTCGCACAGATCATGGAGTATGTGCCGTGGAAGACCTTTGGTCGGATTGTCGATCGGCACGGGGGCGACGCCGGGGTTCGCACGCTGGACTGCGCCGACCTGTTTCGCGTGATGGCTTTCGCGCAATTGACGTGGCGAGAATCGTTGCGCGACATCGAAGTCTGCCTGGCATCGAATCAAGCCAAGCTGTTTCACATGGGCCTGACTGGCGTGCCCGCCCGCTCCACGCTGGCGGATGCCTTGAATCTGCGGGATTGGCGCATTTATCACGTACTGGCCCTGCGTCTGATCACCCGCGCCCGCGCACTCTATGCGACGGAGCCGAACGGACTGGAACTCGATACGACGGTCTACGCATTGGACTCGACCACCATCGACTTGTGCTTGAGCCTGTTCGACTGGGCGCCGTTTCGCTCGACCAAGGCGGCGGTGAAGATGCACACGCTGCTGGACCTGCGCGGCAACATCCCGTCCTTCATCCACATCAGCGACGGCAAGATGGGCGACGTCAAGGTGCTCGATATCTTGCCGGTCGAAGCCGGCGCCTTCTATGTGATGGATCGCGGCTATCTGGATTTCGGCCGACTCTTCATGCTGCATCAGGCCGGTGCGTTCTTCGTCACGCGCGCCAAGCGCGGCATGGATTCCCGACGCGTATATTCGACACCTACCGACCGCACCACCGGCGTGATTTGCGACCAGCAGATTCGCCTCAATGGCTACTACGTGGCCAAGGACTACCCGGAACACTTGCGACGGATTCGCTTCAACGATCCGGCGACGGGCAAGCCGCTGGTGTTCCTGACCAACAATACGGCGCTGCCGCCCTTGACGATTGCCGCGCTCTACAAGAGTCGCTGGCAGGTGGAGTTGTTTTTCAAATGGATCAAGCAACATCTGCGCATCAAGCGCTTCCTCGGCACCAGCGAGAACGCAGTGAAGACGCAAATCTGGTGCGCCGTGGCCACCTATGTCTTGATCGCTATCGTCAAAAAGGAGCTTCACCTCGATGCCTCTCTCTACACTTTGCTACAGATATTGTCGGTCTCTGTTTTCGAGAAAACCTCGATTTCATGCGCCTTACAGCCCGATGCCAACAGAATTGTGATACCTATACAAGCCAACCAACTGAAATTGTTCGATATTTAACCGGACACTACTGATAAAAAGTACCTGCACAAGCTGCTGCGCAACCGCATCTTCCTTGGCGAAATTTCCCACAAGGGAAAGTGGTTCCCCGGCGTACACGCGGCCATCATTGAACACGATCTGTGGGATCGAGTACACGAGGTGCTGGCCAAGGACTCGCACAGCCGCTCGGTGGAAACCAAAATCCGGTCACGCACCGACGCGCTGCTGCGCGGCCTGCTTTACGCGCCGTCTGGCGAGCGGATGTACCCGACTTACTCGCGCAAGAATGGGCGCAAGTACCACTACTACGTGTCCAAGTCCGAGAGCCGCTTTGGCGCACAGGACAAGACTTACGAGCGCCTGCCTGCTCCTGAGATTGAGGCGGCGGTGATCGCGCAGATCCGCACCGTGCTGACCAGTCCGGAGTCCATTGCATCGGTGGTGCGCTTCATCCAGCGCAATGGTGCCCAGCTTGACGAGGCGACCACGGTGATGGCGATGGGACGGCTGAACGACGTGTGGGAGCAACTGTTTCCGGCCGAGCGCCATCGAATTGCGAATCTGATGATCGAGCGCATCGACCTTGTCCACACCGGTGAGTTTCAGGGCATCAAGGTGAAATGGCGGGAGATTGGCTGGAACGCGCTGATCGAAGAATTCGCGCCGAGCGGCATTGGTGCGGAAATGCTGGAGGTCGAAGCCTGATGGACGATTCACTGGAAACCTTCGTGCCCTTGGCGTTTCGTCGTCGTGGTGCCCGGCGCGTGGTCACAGACGACCGGCACTTCCATGACGTAACGCTGCTCGACGGACTGGCTCGGGGTTTCTATTGGCAGCACCTGATCGACACCGGCGCGATGCGCAGCGGCACCGAGATTGCACGTGCAGAGGGGTTGCATTGCTCGGTCGTGAATGAATTCCTGCGCATGACCTTACTCGCGCCCGACATCATCGAGCGCTTGATGACCGGCAGGCAGCCACGCCGAATGAACCTGATCTGGTTCCAGCGAAATCCGGTGCCAGTGAATTGGGTGGCTCAACGCCAGATTGTGGAACGCTTTGAGGAGGATGTATGAGCAAGAAACACCGGGGTCGGTACCAGGGTGACGCGGTCACCTACCAACTGCCGTCACCCGCAGGCGGCGTCCAGTTGGAGACTTTCGTGCCCTGGACGCTGGTCAAACGGGGCTTGAGGAAGCAGATCATCACGCCGCTGGATGCGCCGCAGGAATTTATGGAGGAGGCGCGCCGGGAGCGGTAGGCCCGCGAGTCTGCGCAGGACAGCGCACTACTGCGCGCCCTCGGGCTGACCTATCACTGGCAGCGGTTGCTGGATGAGCAACGCGTGGGGTCGGTGGCCGAGATCGCGGATGCCGAGGAGATCAACGTGACGCAGGTGCGCCGCCTGATGCGGCTGACCTTGCTGGCCCCGGCGGTCGTGGAGCAGTTGGTCGGGACGACGGAAACGGCGCTGGAACAATTGATGCGCTGCCCGTGGCCCACCGCGTGGAAAGACCAGATCCGGGTGCTCGCGCCCACGGCGTGAACCGTCACCCTCGTGCCAGCCGCCGCCTCCGGGCGGTTTTTTTACGCCTTCTTGGTTCTCAGTCGCCGCCGGTACAGCAGTTGCCATTCACAACCCGCACCCCGCAAACCCGCATGAATACAGGATACGGGGTCGAAAGCGCTCGCGAGGCAAACAGAGAAAACAGCGAGGAGAGAGGCTGAAAAAGTGCAGGAACTGGCGCAGTCGTGGAGGTGCCGCGCGCGAGGCAATGGCCCGAAACCGCGCCAACACTGGCGCTCCGGGCAAAAAAAATCCCAACCGATAAGGGTTGGGATTTCAAATTATGGTGGAGAGGATGAGGATCGAACTCACGACCTCCGCATTGCGAACGCGGCGCTCTCCCAGCTGAGCTACCCCCCCACGTTGGTCGCAGATTATACCGAAAGAGTGGCCAGCAATCTTTCTTCAGCTGTTGCATCAACCAGACCGTCATGCCCTCTCAAGAAAAAACGGCCGGCAGTTAGCCGGCCGCTTAACCCCTTTGAATCGTTCTCTTGCTTACTTGCCGGCGATCTTTTCCAGCTTTTCGGCACGGATCAACTGACCGTCGAGGCCAGCTTCCTTGATCGAACCACCGTAGGCCACATTCAGCAACTGCGTGTAGTAGACGACGGGCATGTTGAACTTGGTGCCCTTCTTCTTGTTGATCTCGGACTGATAGATTTCGACGTTGGCCTGACACAGCGGGCAAGGCGTGACGATCAGGTCGGCGCCATGATCGTAGGCGGAACCGACGATGTCCTGAATCAGTGCTTGTGCCTTTTCCGGCTCGGAGAAGGCCAGCGCGCCACCGCAACAGGTGACTTTCTGATCGTAGGGCACCGCTTCGGCGCCACAGGTTTCGATCATCTTGTCGAGGTATTGCGGGTTTTCAAAAGACTCGCCGGCAATACCGTACGGGCGGTTGGCCTGACAGCCGACATAACCCGCGATCTTGACGCCGTCCAGCGGCTTGACGACCGGCGCTTTCATGCCTGCGTAGCCGATATCTTCGATCAGCACTTCAGTGAAGTGGCGCGACTTCGTGTTGAAGTCGGAGCGGAGGTTCAGGGAAACCTCCTTGAGCGCTTCATTGGCTTCAGCCATCAGGCTGGATGAGTGCTGCAGACGCTCGGTGGCTTCCCGATTGGCCAGCCAACAGGCCGGGCACCCAGAAACGATATCCTGGCCGGGCAGGTGCTGCTCGCTGAGGGCCAGGTTACGGGCACCCATGACGATGCGCGGTAGTTCGCCACCCTCGGCATAGCCAATGGAGGCCGCGCAGCAGTTCCAGTCGGGAATCTCATTGAGCTGAATGTCGAGCTTGTCGCAGATCACGCCGAAGGAGGTGATGTAGTTCGCCGCCGATGCGCCTTTTTGCGAGGAACAGCCGGGGTAGAACGCGTATTGTTTCTTCGTCATATGTCAGGCTCTCCGTCAGGCCAGGCCGCGGCGGCGATCTTCAATCTCGCGCGCCTTGGCGATCATTTTGTGGATTCCACTGGTGTCCTTGCAGGTGTGGCCGCTGATGATTTCCATCGGGTTGAGTCGCCCGGCCTTCACCAAGCCAAGGCCAATTCCCTGCATGGCCAAGGCGTTCTTGACGCCCTGCACAAAGCCATCCCGGAAATACATGGCCAGGGAAAACTTCAGCTCATTGACCCGGCCATATTTAAGGGCGCTATCCCAGAACAGCTTGGCGATGGCCTGGTTCGGCTGGCCCTTGGGAGACAGGCCGAGGCGGTAAGCGTAGTTGGCCAGGCCGTGCATGATGTGCGTGATCGGCAGTTCGCGCGGGCAGCGCACCATGCAGTTGTAGCAGGAGGTGCACATCCACATCGAGTCGGACTTGAGGACTTCATCGCGCTTGCCGGCGCGAATCATCATGAAAATCTTCTGTGGCGAATGCTCCCAGTGCGGGCCGAACGGGCAGGAGCCGGCGCAGACGCCGCACTGCATGCACATCTTGACCCAGTGGCCTTCCTCGACGGTAGCCTCAACTTCCTTGAGGAAGTTGTTCCGGTACTTGGCGACGGCGGTTTCGTTTGCTGTAGTCATTGTCATGGCTCCTTTTAGCCGAAGCCCTTCATGGGCGACGGGCCCATTTCGTTGAGCTGCTCGACATATTCATTGATCAGCTTGGCGACGCGTGCGGCATCAGTAATGGCGATCTCGTAGGTCTGCATCCGCTCCGGCTCCAGACCCATGCCCTTCAGGGTATCGCCGATCTTGCTGAGGCGATAGTAGGCCATCTCGGAGCCCTTGACGAAGTGACACTGGTAGTTGTCGCCCTTCTGACAACCCATCATCATCACGCCGTCGTAGCCGGCGCCGAGCGCGTCGGTGATCCAGACGGTATTGACCGAGCCCAGGCAACGGACCGGAATCACCCGCACAAAGGCAGAATAGGTCAGGCGCTGCATGCCGGCCATGTCGAGCGCCGGATAGGCGTCATTCTCGCAGGCGAGGATCAGGATGCGTGGCTTTTCATCTTCCTCGTCGGGCACATTGACTGCCTTGACCTGCATGCCGACGGAGTCGCACGAGTAGTTCTCGAAGGAGATGACACGCACCGGACAGGCACCCATGCAGGTGCCGCAGCGGCGGCAGCGTTCCTCGTTGAACAGCGGGAAGCGCTTCTCGTCTTCATCAATCGCGCCGAAGGGACACTCCACTGTGCAGCGCTTGCACTGCGTACAGCCTTCCAGACGCGCTTTCGGGAACGACAGATCCCAGGCACGTGGATGGGCGGCACGGCCCAGAGAGGCGTTTTCGGCCGCCTGGATCGCCTTCATGGTCGCGCCGACAGCATCTTCGGTGGCTTGATGCATATCCATCGGGCGGCGCATCGGGCCTGCAGCGTAGATGCCGGTGCGGCGCGTTTCGTACGGGAAGCAGATGAAGTGCGAATCCGCGAAGCCATACTTGAGTTGCGGGATATCCGGGCCCTGACGGTAATTCATGTTCAGCACGGAAATTTTCTGTAGCGCCGTTTTCTTCTCTATCGCTGCAGCATCACCGTTATCCGCGGCAGTAGCAGTGGCGTTCCACTCGTCGAGCTCGACACCCGCATTCGGTACCTGGCCCGTGGCAAGAACGACCAGGTCGGCGGGGATGGTATTTTCCTCATCAAGGATCAGATCCTTGAAAGTCACGTTGCAGCTGTCACCGCCCGTCACTTTGGATGCCTTGCCCTTGGTGAAGATGACGCCCTTGGTCTGGGCGCTGCGATAAAAGTCCTCACCCATGCCCGGCACGCGCAGGTCGTCGTACATGACCACGGTGTCGATGTCGGGGTTCTGGTCCTTGAAGTACATCGCCTGCTTGATGCTCGTGCCGCAGCAGTGGCCGGAGCAGTAAGGCAGGTGCGTACCGGAATCGTCGCGTTGGCCGGCGCACTGCACAAACACCACGGACTTGACTTCCTTGCCGTCGGCACGCTTGATCGGCCCGCCGTTGGCGGTCTTCGCCAGGGCTTCGAGACCGGCCTGATCGACGACGTTCGACTGGCCGCCGCCCAGTTCGGGCAGCTTGGCGATGTCGTAAGTGCTGAAACCGGAAGCCTGGACGATGGCGCCGCAGAGTTCCTCGCTGATGCTGCCGGATTCCTGGGCGATCTTGATGGCGAAGCGGCCAGGGGCGCCGGCTGTCTCGGCAACTGTCGAGTTCAGATAGACCTTGATCTTCGGATTGGCGGAAACCTGTGCCGCCAGTTCTGCAGCACCAGTCGGCTGGGCTTCGGCGTGGGGCGCATTGAAGGGCATGCGCTTCCACATCTGGTTGGCAAAGCCACCCAGGGCGCCGGTTTTTTCAACCAGGGCCACTTCGTAGCCGGCATCGGCCGCTGCCTGCGCGGCCGTCATACCGGACATGCCGCCACCGACAACCAGGATCTTCTTGCTGGAGGATTCTTTCTTGTTGCCGGCTGGGAGGATCAATTTCTTGACCTCGGCACAGGCCATGCGCACGTAGTCCTCGGCCATTTCCTGACGAACCTCGTCATGGTCGGCGCCTTCGGCAACGATCCAGGTCACGCCTTCGCGCAGGTTGGCGCGCGAGACGGCAACAGTCGGGAAGTAGAAGGCTTCGGTCTTGGCGCGGCGCGAACAGGCGGCGATGCACAGGTGGGTCACGCCGTCGTTGGCGATATCGTCCTGGATCATCTTTACGCCTTCGGCGTTACAGAGGAAGGGGTGGTTCTTGATCACCGCCATCTTGCCTTCGGTCTTGGCGACTTTTTCAAGCCCGGCGATGTTCAGGACATCGCCCAGGCCGCAGCCGGAGCAGATGTAAGCGGCAAATTTATTGGCCGGTGCGTTCATGCGGCCTCCGTGGATGCAGTTTTATGAATGACTTGAACAGAGCGCATGGCAGCCGCCGTTGCGCTTTGCACGGCACGATTGACGTCGAGCGGACTGGCCGCGCTACCGGCGCCGAACATGCCGCCCGACTTCGAGCCCTCGATGAAATTCGAGGAGTCGAGCACGATGTCTTCGGGCAGTTGCACACCGACGACCTCTGGCTCCATGCCGACCGCCAGTACGACCAGATCGTGCTCGGTGGCGTAACGGTGGTAACCCTCGGTATCGACGCCGTGCAGGATCGGACTATTGTTCGCCTCATTGAGCGCGATGCGCGCCACTTTCGACTTGACGAAGCTGACGTTCGGATCCTTCTGCACGTTCTGGTAAAAGTCTTCCAGGCGATCGATGACGCGGATATCGATGTAATACACCGTGGATTTGGCATCCTCGCCAGCCGCTTCGCGCACGTACTGGGTTTGCTTCAGGGTGGCCATGCAGCAGATGCGCGAGCAGTGACGCAGGTGGTTCTCGTCACGCGAACCGGCGCATTGGATGAAGGCGATGTTTTTTGCCTCCTTGCCGTCGCTGGGTCGCAACACCTTGCCGCCGGTCGGGCCCTGCGGATCGCAGAGGCGCTCGAACTCGAGGCTGGTGATAACGTTGGCGTAGCGATCATAGCCGTAGGGCTGAATCTTGTTCGCGTCGTAAGGACGCCAACCGGTCGCCCAGACCACGCTGCCCGCCTTGAGCTCGATGGTTTCTTCCTGCATGCCGAGGTCAACCGCGTTGAACTTGCAGGCGGCCTTGGCGGCCTCGCCCTCGGGCGTACCGACGATGGACGGGTCGATGACGAAGCGCTGCGGGTAGGCCATGCCGTGCGGCAGGTAGGCCGCCTTGATCTTGTCGAGGCCGTAGTTCGCCACGTTGGGAACTTCGGCGGAGACCGCCTTGCCGCAATCGCCGCAGGCCGTGCAGTTCTCGTTGATGTAGCGCGGCTTGACCTTCAGGGTGACGCTGTAATCACCGCGGCTGCCGCTTACGGCGGCCACCTCGGTCATCGTCATCACGCGGACGTTCGGGTTGCCGCGGAGGCGCCTCAGGTTGATTTCCAGCCCACAGGTAGGAAAGCACATCTTGGGAAAATAGCGGTACAGCATGGAAGTCCGGCCGCCCAGCGTGGGGGATTTTTCGACCAGTATTACCTGCTTGCCACATTCGGCAGCCTCGAGGGCCGCCGTCATGCCGGCGATACCGCCGCCGACGACCAGAATGGTCTGGTTGGTTGCGATTGAAGCCGTCATCAAGCCTCCATGGAGTTGTGCTACCGAAACAAAATCCCAGAACCGGCCTGCACCCTCGTAAATCGGGCACCATGCCACTACTGGCCGCTACTGAATTGGTGCGAGATTCTAACTGCTAAGTTCGGGCCAAACTTCTGCTTTAGATCAAATGGCGGCCAGAATGTTCCTATAGACAAATAGAAGTGGCGAATGCTTTGGACCGCATTTTCTCGCCCTTTTCTCTGCTTCGGCGGGTAGCTGCCGCCGTTCTGCCAGCGCCGACTTTTGCACTACTTATCGCGGGTTGTCGGGGCGTTGCGCCGACTTGGGTCGGAACACCTGGATGCCCCCCTCGCGCGTCTCGACGTAGGGGCCACCGATCAGGTCGAGACAATATGGCACTGCAGCAAAGATGCCGTCGAGTGTTTCCTTGATGGCTTTCGGTTGCCCCGGCAAATTGAGGATCAGGGCTTGGCCACGCGCATGCTGCCGGATGGCGCCGACCTGGCGCGACAGGATGGCCGTCGGGACATACTTCAGGCTAACCTGCCGCATCTGCTCGCCAAAGCCCGGCATCACCTTTTGGGCAACCGCCAGCGTAGCCTCGGGTGTGACGTCGCGCAATGCCGGACCGGTGCCGCCGGTGGTAAGCACCAGATGGCAGCCAACACTGTCGGTCAGCTCGATCAACGTCTGTTCGATGATGGACTGCTCGTCAGGGATCAGGCGGGCTTCCATGCGCCAGGGGGAGGCCAAAGCTGCATCAAACCAGTCGCGCAGGGCGGGAATCCCCTTGTCCTCATAAATACCACTTGCGGCGCGGTCGGAAATGGAGACCAAGCCAATGAGTAATTCTTCAGTCATGACCTTCCTTTGGGTCCACCGGCATGTCCGTGACGGCTTGCAGTTCACGCAACACCCTGAACAATTCGCGGAACGCCCGCGGCGGCTTGGCCAGTTGCTGCTCCTTGAGTGCATTGCGGCGCAACTGGCGAAGCTGTTGCAGGTCGGCATGCGGATGCGCCGCGGCAATCTCGCCAATCACTGTCTCGTCTTCGAGGAAGCGGGTTCGCAGACTTTCCAGCGCATGCATGCGAGAGTTGGCGGCGGCAGAAACACCCTTGATATCGTCAAGCGCTGCGCGGATCGGCTCGGCGTCGATGGACCGCATCAGCTTGCCGATGTATTGCAGTTGGCGGCGGTGGGCTTCGTGCTGGGTGATCCGTTGGGCCTCCCGCACCGCCACGCTCAGGTCTTCTGGGAGATCGATTTTCTTCAGTTGGTCCTTCGAGAGCGTAACCAACTCGACGCCAAGCGTCTGCAAATCGTCCATGGCGCGCTTCCTGGCGCTTTTACTGGGTTTTTCAATGGGTTCCACGGGTAAGATTATAGCTTTGGGCCATCTCACATTCCCATGTCCTCGTTCTCATTTACCCCTGACCAACTGCGCCAACTTGCCGCCGATGTGCTGAACCACGCCAAACAGAGCGGCGCCAGCGCCTGCGAAACCGATGTTTCAGAGGGTTATGGCCAGTCGGTGACCGTCCGCAAGGGCGCCGTCGAGACCATTGAATTCAACCGCGACAAGGGGCTGGGCGTCACTGTCTATCTCGGTCAGCAAAGCGGTCACGCCTCAACGAGCGACTTTTCGCCCTCATCAATCAGGGCCACAGTGGATGCCGCGCTGTCGATTGCCCGCTTTACCGCCCCCGACCCCTGCGCCGGACTGCCCGCGCCGGAATTGCTGGCGCAGAACGTGGCGGACATTGACCTTGAGCTCTACCACCCCTGGCCGCTGTCCGTCGAGGAAGCCATCGCGCTGGCACGCCGTAGCGAGCAGGCCGCCTTTGCCGTCAGCCCGCTGATCAAAAATTCCGAGGGCGGCTCGGTATCGGCCCATGCCGCCCACTTTATTTCCGCCAACAGTCTCGGCTTCATGGGCGGCTATCCGTCCACACGGCACTCGATCTCATGCGTGCCTATCGCCCAAAAGGGCCGGGACATGCAGCGCGACGACTGGTATTCGGGCTGGCGCGATCCCGCCGACCTGGCGACACCGGAACAGATCGGCGACTACGCCGCCCGCCGGACGCTGTCGCGGCTCGGCGCAAAAAAACTCAAGACCCGTCGCTGCAAGGTCATGTTCGAAGCGCCGCTTGCCACCATGCTGATCGGCAGCTTTGTCCATGCGGCCTCCGGCGGCAGTCTCTACCGCAAGGCCAGTTTTCTCCTTGACGCGCTGGGCCGACGCATTTTCCCCGACTGGTTCTCGATCGAGGAACGGCCGCACCTGAAAAAGGGGCTGGCTTCCAGCCCCTTCGACGATGATGGAGTCGCGACACAGGACCGCAGCGTCGTCGCCAATGGCGTGCTGCAGGGCTATTTTCTTTCGACCTACACGGGGCGCAAACTTGGCATGCCAACAACGGGCAACGCCGGCGGCAGCCACAACCTCAGTGTCCTGCCCAGTCCGGATGCGCCGGCGGATTTTGCCGGCCTGCTGAGGCAGATGGGCACGGGCCTGCTGGTCACCGAGTTGCTGGGACACGGCATCAACTACGTCACTGGCGACTATTCGCGCGGGGCCGCCGGTTACTGGGTTGAAAACGGCGAGATTGCCTACCCGGTGCATGAAGTCACCATTGCCGGCAGTCTCGCCGACATGTTCGCCGGCATCGAAGCGGTCGGACGGGATGTGGTCACGCGCGGTTCGCGCACGGTCGGTTCCATTGTGGTAAACCGCATGACCGTGGCGGGGGGCTAGCCCCTTTTCTGTCTGTCTTTGGGTGTAGTATTTCGCCGCCGCCCCGCCCTTGCGGGACGCAACCCAAAAACACCAAGGAGACGACGAATGGAAAGACGTAAATTTCTGCAGAACGCCGGCATGGCTGGCATCCTCGCCGCCGGTGCCGCTCCGGCGCTAGTCCACGCCCAGCAGGTGATCCGCTGGCGCCTGGCTTCGAGCTTCCCGAAAGCGCTGGATACCATCTTCGGCGCAGCCGAAACCTTCTCGAGGAAAGTCAAGGAAATGTCCGGCGGCAAGTTCGAGATTTCCGTCCACGCCGGCGGAGAGTTGATGCCTGCCTTTGGTGTGGTAGACGGCGTCCAGCAGGGCACCGTGGAATGCGCCCACACCGCGCCGTATTATTTCTTCGGCAAGGATGAAACTTTCGCCATCGACTGCACGATTCCCTTCGGTCTCAATTCGCGGCAGATGACGGCCTGGATGTATCACGGCAACGGCATGAAGCTGTTCCGCGAGTTCTACGGCCAGTACAACATCGTCAACTTCCCGATGGGCAACACCGGCGCGCAGATGGGCGGCTGGTATCGCAAGGAAATCAAGTCGCTCGCCGACGTCAAGGGCCTGAAGATGCGCATTGGCGGCTTCGGCGGCCGCATCCTGGCGGGCATCGGCGGCGTGCCGCAGAACATCCCGGCCGGCGAGATCTATCAGGCGCTGGAAAAAGGCACCATCGACGCCACCGAGTGGGTCGGTCCCTACGATGACCAGAAGTTGGGCTTCTTCAAGGTCGCCAAGTTCTATGCCTATCCGGCTTGGTGGGAAGGCGGTCCCCAGTTGAGCCTCTACGTCAACAACAAGGCCTATGACGCCCTGACGCCGGATTACAAGGCCATGATCGAGGCGGCGGCATCCCATGCCCACGTCGACATGCAGGCCAAGTACGACGCCAGGAACCCGCAGGCACTGAAGGAGCTGGTTGCCAGCGGCACCAAGCTGTTCCGCCTGCCCAAGGACACCATGGATGCCGCCTTCAAGTTCTCGGAAGCGCACTACGCCGAACTGTCCGCAAAGAATCCGAACTGGAAGAAAGTCTACGCGGATTACAAGGCCTTCCGCAAGGAACAGAACCTGTGGTTCCGCTTTGCCGAGGCCGGCTTCGACAGCTACATGCAGGCACAGAAGCTCTAAGCAGCATCCCGCACCAACAAAAAAACCGCAGCCGAAGCTGCGGTTTTTTTGTGACTGAAGAGTCGGCGCTGGCGGGACGGCGTCAGCCAGGGCCGCCCCCTACATGGGGACGGCACCAACTCGACTACCGGCTGATCTTCTCCTTGGTAACTTCCTGCATCAACGCTGCGGCGGGATCGTCCGCCTTCGCATCGGCGGGCGGGGCCGGGGAATCGAGGTCGCCGGGTTTCGCTTCACCTGCCACCGGATCCTTCGGCTCATCCCCCCAGCCCGCCGGAGCATCGGGTGAGCCGCCATAGGACGGGTCAACGCCGCCGGCCCCTTCGAACTGAAGACCAACCTCCTCGGCGCTGAGCTTTTCGGTCTTCTCGAGACTGCCGGTCACGATCCCCGGGAAAGCGATAAGGATACCGACCATGATGATCTGAATGATGACGAAGGGCACGGCACCCCAATAGATCTGGCCCGTCGTAACCCGCGCGGTCTTCTTCCTGGTGACCTTGTCGATGTAATCCTCGTGCGGCGCCACGCTGCGCAGGTAGAACAGGGCAAAACCGAACGGCGGGTGCATGAAGGAGGTCTGCATGTTGACCGCCATCAGGATGCCAAACCAGACCAGGTCGATGCCGAGCTTGTCCGCCACCGGTGCCAGCAGCGGCAACACGATGAAGGCCAGCTCGAAGAAATCGAGGAAGAAGGCCAGCACGAAGATCAGGATGTTGACCACGATCAGGAAGCCGATCTGACCGCCGGGCAGTCCGGTCAGCAGATGCTCGACCCAGATGTGGCCATCCACCGCCTGGAAGGTCAGGCTGAAGACGGTGGCGCCCAGCAGAATGAACAGCACGAAGGCGGAGAGTTTCGTGGTCGCATCCATCGCCTGGGTCAACAGTTTCATGCTGAGGCGGCGGCGTGAAATCGCCATGATCAGCGCGCCCAGCGCGCCCATGGCACCCCCCTCGGTCGGCGTGGCGATGCCGAGGAAAATGGTGCCGAGCACGAGGAAGATCAGCGCCAGCGGCGGGATCAGCACAAAGGTGACCCGTTCGGCCAGGCGCGACAGCAGCCCGAGCTTGGTCACACGGTTGAGCATGGCGAGCGTGAAGGCAATGCCGATCCCCACGCACATCGACAGCACGATCGTTTCATCCAGGGGGCTGTCCGCCCGGCTCTTGGCAAACGCCACCGCGCCGCCCACCGAAATGAGGAACAACACTCCCACCGAGCGCATGCCGGAACTGCCGTTGGCCTCGCGGAAGGTCCGTGCCTCCGGGGGCAGGGCCGGCACCATGTTCGGTTTGATGACGGACAGCAGAAACACCCAGACAACGTACAGAAGCGTCAGCATGAAACCCGGTAAGAAGGCGCCGGCATACAGGTCGCCGACGCTGCGGCCGAGCTGGTCGGCGATCACG
>CAZOMI010000064.1:0-17454 GCA_964580925.1 uncultured Methyloversatilis sp. | reverse complement strand
TCGTGCCCAACGACTACCAGGTCGGCCAGACCGGCAAGATCGTCGCGCCGCAGCTTTACATTGCCATCGGCATTTCCGGCGCCATCCAGCATCTGGCCGGCATGAAGGACAGCAAGGTCATCGTCGCCATCAACAAGGACCCGGATGCGCCGATTTTCCAGGTGGCGGATTACGGCTTGGTCGGCGACCTGTTCCAGCTTGTGCCGGAACTGACGGCAGCAATCCAAGGCGCCTCCTGCACAGCAGCGTAAATACCAACCATCCGTCATTCCGGCGCAAGCCGGAATCCAGTGGTTTTGCCACCCGTTGAAATTCCTGGATTCCGGCTTGCGCCGGAATGACGGGTTTTCAAGGGGTTCAAAGTTGTGAATTTTCCGGACGGACTTTTCAGCAATGTCTGGGCCTTCGGGGCGATCCTGCCCTATGCCCTGATTCTGCTGTGGGCGGTATTGCGGGCGCCGTGGCGGCGGCTGGGGGATGGCGGGCAACTGAATGTCTGGTTGGGCACCATCGTCGTGCTGGCGGTGGTCTGGGGCCTCAAGGCCGGCGTCAAGCCGGGCCTCAACCTGCACCTGCTGGGCGCCACGGCGTTTACCCTGATGTTCGGCCGGCACCTGGCGCTGATCGGTCTGTCGGTCGTGCTGGCGGCGGTGACCCTGAATGCCGCGCTCAATGGTGTCGCGGCCTGGCAAGCCTTTGCGCTGAATGCCCTGGCGTTGGCGGTGTTTCCGGTGCTGGTCGCGCATGCCATATTGCGCGGTGTCGAGCGCTTCCTGCCGGCGCACATCTTTGTCTATATCTTTGTCGCCGCCTTTATCGGCGCGGCCGTCACGGTGGCGGCGACGGGCGCGCTGACGACGGGGCTGCTGTGGCTTTCCGGCGCCTATGCCGCCCATGTGCTGCTGTATGAATACCTGCCGTTTTATGCCCTGTTGGGTTTTTCCGAAGCCTGGTTCAACGGCGCGGCGATCACATTGATGGTGGTCTACTTCCCGCACTGGGTGGGCAGTTTCGACGACCGGCGCTATCTCGTGCAGAGGAAATAGGGGAAATGCGCCGGCGGCTCAATGCTGCAGCCGGCTGGTCTGCATGCCGTTACTTGTCAAGATGCGTACTTGCCGCATCTGCATCCGCGGCCTTGTCCGGCGCGCGGGTGAAGTAAGCGTAGCGGTTGCGTCCCTGACTCTTTGCCGCGTACATGGCCTGATCGGCGTTCTTGATGAGGGTTTCGGCATTGGTCGAGTCTTCCGGGTACAGGGTGATGCCAATACTGGCGGACACATGGGCAGGCTCGTCCTCCAGCGAGAATGAGGCAGTCATGCACTGCAGGATGGTCTGGGCAATGCGGTCGATGCCCTGGATATCTTCCAGTTCAGCGAGGATGATGGTGAACTCGTCGCCGCCGAGCCGGGCGACGGTGTCGGACTCGCGCACGCAGCTTTTCAGGCGTTGCGCCGCCTCGATGAGCAACAGGTCTCCCTTGGCGTGTCCCAACGTGTCATTGATTTCCTTGAAGCGGTCCAGGTCAATGAACAGCAACGCCAGATGGCGCTCACTACGGTATGCCTTCTTGATTTCCTGTTCCAGGCGATCATGGAACATCCGCCGGTTGGGCAGTCCGGTCAGGTTGTCGAAGTTGGCCTGTTGCCAGATCAGATTTTCAGACTTCTTCTTTTCGGTGATATCCGAGAACAGGGCGACGCGGCGGAACGGTTTGCCGTCAGGGTCAAAGGCGGTGTTGATGTTCAGCCATTTCGGATAGATCTCGCCATTTTTGCGCTTGTCCCAGATTTCACCCTGCCAGCTCCCTGATGTGTTGATGGCGTCCCACATGCCTTGAAAGAAGGCTTGATCGTGGTGTCCCGAATTGAGAATGCGGGCATTCTGGCCAATTACCTCCCGTCGAGCGTAGCCGGTGGTCCGGGTGAAGGCGGGGTTGATGGCGATGATGTTGCCATCGGCATCGGTGACCATCATCGCTTCGCTGCTGCTTTCGTACACCAGCGAGGCCAGCAGCATTTCTTCCTGGGCGCGCTTTGTAGCGGTGACGTCATCATAGACGCCGAGCAGGCCGACAACGGCTTGGTCAGTGCCGCGCAGCGGAACCCTGGTGGTGCGCAGGACGATCCGCTGACCATCGGCCGCGGTTAATGACCCTTCGCTGTCCAGGCGCTGCTGCCCCGATTTCATGACCAGCAGGTCTTCGCCGCGGCGCCGGGCAGCCTGGTCGCGCCACGCCAGATCCGTGTCCAGCTTGCCAACGACCTCGGCAGCGCCGGCAGCGCCGGCATCTTGCGCAAACAGCGTGTTGCAGCCCAGGTAGCGGGAATCCTGGTCTTTCCAATAGACCCGCATGGGGATGGTGTCGATCACGGTTTGCAGCATCAGGTGCGATTCGGCGAGTTGCTGCAAGTCCTGCTTGCGTTCCTTGTGGCGCCGGAAATAAGTCAGCGCAACATAGCCCAGGAACAGCGCCAGCAGCGGCACCAGGTATTTGAGCGCGTCGCGCAGTTCCGGCGACTTGAACTCGTAAGGGCTGAACCATTGCTCGTGCAAGGCGGCATAAGTGCCGTTTGACTGGCTTAACGCCAGGCCTTCATTCAGCAGCGCCAGCAGATCGGCGTTGCCCTTTCTGACGGCGAAGGAGAATTTCTGGGTCGAGCCGGAAGTGATCGGCAGTGCGACTATCGTTGTCAGGTTCAGCTTGTGCAGGGTCTGCAAGCCGACCAGCTTGCTGATGAACATGGCATCGTGGCGGCCACCGGCGAGCAGGCGCAATCCCTCGTCCGCTGCGGGAACGCGGACCAGGTTGTCACCCCAGCCCTTGCCGAGTGCGTATTCATGCGCAATGTCGGCTTCGACGACAATGATCGACTTGTGCGCCAGGTCTTTCTCGCCGCGGATGCCCGAACTCTCCTTGCGGATGAAAATTGCCCCGTGCACCGTGGCGTGCGGTACCGTGAAATCGGCATACTTGCGGCGCTCGTCAGACTGGGCAAGGTTGATCAGGACGTCGATGCGACCTTCCCTGAAGTCTTGCAGCAGCTCGTGAAACGGCTTGACGCGAATGACGTAGTCCAGGCGCATGTTACGCGCCACGGCTTTCCAGAGATCGACGGTGAAGCCACCGGCGGTCGCGTCGGTCCTGCCGGTTGCAAAGGGCGGGTAGTCCTGCTCGCTGCCAACAATCAGCCGCTTGGCCGGGATGCCCTCGGCGCAAACCGCTCCGGTAAGGAGGAGTACGCAAACTGCGAAGAGCAGGCGGAAGGACATTGTTGAACACCGGCTGGGTCAATTCATTTGTACTTAAAACATCTTATAGGTTCATAAGTGGAATCACTCGCATTTGGGCTAGCTTATCAGATGTCAATTAAGGTTTGTTGCGTGTGGGCAAATGGCTTGAGTTTCATCGTTGCATTTGCAGCAATACAACAATAAACCTGACAAACATTGTGGATAATGAACGTGTTGTAAGGCCTAAGGTTTGTTCTGGAATATCAGATATCAGGGATCGGGCAGCTTGAACGCTTTGGTGATTGCTCCCGGTTGGAATGCAATCGCCGAATTCGAATAGGTGTCTGAAAGCGATGAGAGCCATGCGAAAAGTTTTCATGACCATCTCGGTTGTCCTCTTAGGTTTGCTCGCTCTCCCGCCGCAGGCAAGGGCCGACTGGATCCAGGATGTCAATGAGATCACCCGCCTGATGCAGGCTGGCGACTATGCCGGTGCCGAGCAATTCAGCACGGCCTGCCTCGCCAGTGGCCCGCGCGGGATTCTGTTTTCCGGCACCGGCACCCTGATGATCCACCATTGGCGGGGGCGCGCCAGGCTGCTGCTGGGCAATTTCGCGGGGGCGACAGAGGATGCCGAGGCCATCATTCGTGCCGACTCGTCCTTTCTCTACCCGGATGCCGGCTATGCCCTGCGTGGTGTGGCCAAGGCCCTGCAAGGCGATGCCGCGGCTGCCACGCAGGAGTTCGACGCCCTGGCCAAGATCGACAAGAGCGGCATGGGGGAGAACTGGCGCAAGGGCGGTTTTCATGCCGAACGCGCGGTTGCCCGCCTGCTCGGCGACGATCTGGAAGGCGCCGATGCCGATCTGAAGGCGGCCATTGCCATCGACTATGGCTTCGTGGGCGGCGAGCACATGGCCACCAGCAAGAAAGCCTGGGCGGAGATGCGTGTGGCGATCGAGAAGCTGGAAGTCGGGGCCAATTCCCAGGCACACGAGGCCTTCGTGAGGGCGCGCACCATCTTCGCCACCGGTCCCGGCACCAAGCAAAGCAGTGATTTCGTGCTCGCGCAGCTGCTGGTCAATAAATATGCGCGGCAACAGGCCAGGCAGGTGGCGGTGGTTGAAGACGAACTTCTGCTGCAGGCACAGCAGCAGCTCAATGGCGGCAATCGCGCCGAGGCGTTCCGGCTGTATGCCCAGGCCTTCGTCAAGGGCGGATCGTCCGCGACGCAGAACAAGGCGCTGGGCGGAATGTCGCTGATTCATCCGACCTTGAATCCCCGGCCCGGACTGCCCGAGGAGGCGCGGCGTTTTCTCGTGCAATCACGCAGCTTCGTCGCCGAAAAGAACTACCCGAAAGCCATCGAGCTTTATGACAACGCTCTGAAGATTGCGCCCTGGTGGGCAGCGGCTCACTTCGACAAGGCCTTGCTGCTGGAACAGATGGGCCGCTATGCCCAGGCGACCCAGTCGATGAAGCATCATCTGCTGCTGTCCCCCGCCGGCGAACAGGCCAGGGAGGCGCAGGACAAGATCTACGAATGGGAGCCGCGACTTGAGCGGGAAGCGAGTGGCGAGAGCATTCGTTTGAAGGCGCGCGGTGTGGCGGCGACGCCGAGCACCAGCGAGTGCTTCATCGCCACCGCGGCCTACGGCTCGGCGCTCGATCCACATGTCGCAACCCTGCGATCTTTCCGGGATGCCCATCTGCTCGACAATACCGGCGGGCGCTGGTTTGTCGCCAGATATTACGAGCTGTCGCCGCCCTTCGCCGACTACCTGCGCGGGCACGAGGCGGCACGCAGCGTGGTGCGGGCCTTGCTGACGCCGCTGGTGTTGCTGATAGCCTATCCGTGGCAGGCGTTGGCCAGTGTGCTCGCCGTCGGCGTCCTGCTGCTGGGCGGCTGGCGCATGCGGGGCAGCCTGAGCGGTCATGCCTGATTTACGTCTCGCGCTGGCTGCGCTGTTGCTGTTGTGCGCGCCGCCGCTGTACGCCCAGAGCTTTCAGATCGATTGCTACGGATCGCTGGCCGCTTATCGGGTTTCCCATCCCAATATGCACTGCACCTGCAGTTCGGCGCGCAGTGCGCCCTCGTGCACGGGCGGCACGAAATCAACCCGTTCTACCGCGGGTAAATATGCGAGCCCCAAGGCCACGATGTCGACCACTGTGGCCGCCACGCTTGCGGGTGTCCTGATCGGGGCGGCATTCGCACCCAGCGGCCCGTCTCCCGAAGAACTGCGGCTCGCCCGCGAACGCGAAGAGGCCGAGCGCAAGGCGGCGGAGGCGCGCGCGAAGGCCGAACAGGAGAAGCACGACAGGCTGATGGGCGCGCTGGTTTCGGTGCCCGGCCGGCCCAAATCCGCCACTACGCCCGGCGCGGCTCGCGGCCTCAGGCTCACCGCGCTGGCCCCCACGACGCACGTGGAACCCTCCGCGACAGCCGCGACCACCACTGAAATGCCTGTCGCAGCTGCAATCGGCGCTGTTTCCCTGAATGGCGAAGACGCGGAAGCACGCGCCTGGATGGACAACCCGGAAACGCTGTTCAATGCGGTCTGGAAACCGTTGCCGCTCGGCAAGCCCTTGCCGCAGCAGGCCGTGGCGCAGCCGAGCTGCAAGGCCGGGGCAGCGCAGGGTTGCGAAATCACCCTCCAGGATGCGGCGCCGCCCCTGCGCCCGGGCCATGCAGCGCCACCGCCCGTGCGTGCCCGCAGCGCGCTGCCCGCCACCGAGACGTGGCGGCGCAAGGTGGCGCTGCTGCGTTCCCCGAATTGTGCGCAGTCGCTGGCGCAGTGCGATGACCTGGCGCTCTACCTGCGCGGCCTGGCCATGCCGGATGTTGTCCCGCCGGGTTATGCGGGGGCGCGGCAATTCACGATGCTCGACCAGGTGCGTGAAACGGGCAAGGTGTTGATCGAAACCATGCTGGTCAAGGTGATTGGCGAAACCTCGCTGCCCGGCAAGGTCGCGGTGCTGTACTACAACATCTACGATACGACGCGCAGCACCTTTGGCGATGCAATCAAGGTTGCCGGCTACCTCGGTTCGAGCGACCTCACCGCGCCCCCGCCAGAAATCACCCCTCTCGAAGAGACCGCGAGCGCCCTGGCGCCCATGCCGCTCGATGAAGTGCCGGGCCAGTTTGATCCGGCCGGCTTTGCGCTGGATACCGCGTCGCTGGCGCGCAAATTGCGCGAAATCTGGGCGCGGCAATGAACAAAATCCGTGCCCTGGTTTTTCGTGCGGTACTGCTTGTCGGCGCGGCATGCCAGATCGCCGGCGCGCAGGCGGACGTGGTCGCGCCACCCGGTACGCGCATCGAAAACCTGTCGGCCGCGCTGCGCAAGGCCGGCATCTGGCTGTCGCCCACCCCGGATTTCGCGGTGGCCAATGGCCAGACATGGGTATTGAGCGGCAATCAGGAAATCGTCGATCTGGCGAGCGGGGCCAGCGTCCTGCCGCGCGGCTTCGTCGCGCATTCGTTCGCCCGCACGCGCCAGGGCAGTGTTGTGATCATTACCGAAAACGTGCTGGGCGGATTCATCCGCGGTTTCTTCGTGCCGACCACGAAACTCCCCTACGGCAACATGCGCGTGACGGCCGGGCCGGGCGAAACCGTGCTGATTTTCGGTGGGCCTGACGACAAACAGGTGCTGGTCAGCTACGACGGGGAAAGCCATGCCACCCTGTTGCGGCTGGCGGAGCCGATCGGCGCCGTCGCTCATGTGGCGGACCGCATATTCCTGTCCGCCGGCAGCAAGCTGCTGACGCTGCGGTCGGGCGAGGCGCCCGGCCTGGTGTTCATGTTGCCGGACGGCTCGACGATCACCGGCATTGCGGTCGATGCCGCCAGCGGGCTGATTTATCTGGCCAGCAAGGAAGCCATTTTCACCCTCGGCAACGGCGTGGCGACGCGCAAGGCCCAGGGCCTGGGCGGCGTGCTGCAATGGCGCGACGGCGCCCTGCATGTGCTCGATCCGGTGCGCGGCCTCTACGTCAAGGCGACATTTCCGGCCGCGCCGCAGTGACCGCTCATGCGGTATTTTCGGGCTGATTGCGCATGAAGTCGGCCAGATCGGTCAGCTTCTTGTCCAGTGTGGCGCGCAGGGTCGTGTCTGAAACCTGTTCGGCGAGTGCCTGACGCATACACAGCATCCACTGGTCGCGTTCCGCGGTGCCGATGGCGAAGGGCATGTGGCGTCCGCGCAGGCGCGGGTGGCCGAACTTCTCGATGTAGAGCTGCGGCCCGCCCAGCCAGCCGGAGAGGAACATGAACAGCTTTTCCTCCGAGCTCGACAGCACGCGCGGATGCATCTTGCGCACGCCATGGGCTTCGGGCAGCGTGTCCATCAATTCGTAAAAGCGCTGGACCAAGGCGCGCACGGCGGTTTCGCCGCCGAGTTGCTGGTAGTGGGTTACGGGTGTGTTCATTTTTGCGTGATGAGCGATAAGGTTCAGCACGTCATTCCGGGGCTGCCCGCGAGGGCAGAACCCGGAATCCAGGAAGGTTTCGATTTTGCTTCTCTGGATTCCGGCTTGCGCCGGAATGACGGTCCAATCAGTTGGGCTATCAATTGATGGCTGATTGCCGCGCTTCAAGAGCCTCCCAGCGTTCCAGCAGGCCGTGCAGTTCTGCGTCGATGGCGGCCAGTCGCGCTGACACGGCCTGTGCTTCCTGCGCGTTCTGGTAGAGCGCCGGGTCTGCCAGGCGGGCGGAGAGGGTTTTCTGCTCGGTTTCGAGCGCGGCGATCTTCTCGGGCAGGGCTTCGAGCTCGCGTTGTTCCTTCCACGAGAGCTTTGATGTGGCCGGTTTCTCTTCACGCCGTCCTGCCAGCGCCGACTTTTGCGCGGTGCTGGCGGCGGCCTGCTGCGCGGCGCGTGTTGTGGCTTTCCGGTCGGCCTGCCAGGCGGCCCAGTCGCTGTAGCCGCCGGCATATTCGCGCCATGTCCCGTCGCCTTCGGCGGCCAGCGTCTGGGTGACGATGGCGTCGAGAAAGGCGCGGTCGTGGCTGACCAGAAACACCGTGCCGGCGTAGTCCTGAATCAGGTCTTCGAGCAGTTCCAGCGTGTCGATGTCGAGGTCGTTGGTCGGTTCGTCGAGCACCAGCACGTTGGCCGGGCGGGCGAACAGGCGCGCCAGCAGCAGGCGATTGCGCTCGCCGCCGGACAGTGATTTGACGGGAGAGCGGGCGCGCTGCGGTGCGAACAGGAAATCGCCCAGATAGCCGACAACATGTTTGCGGGCGCCGCCGATCTCGACGTAATCCGAACCCGGCGAGATGATGTCGGACAGCGTCGCCTCGGGGTCGAGCTGGGCGCGGAACTGGTCGAAATAGGCAACTTCCATCTTGGTGCCGCGCCTTATTGTGCCGCTGTCGGGTTCCAGTTCGCCGAGGATGAGCCGCAGCAGGGTGGTTTTGCCGGCGCCGTTGGGGCCGATCACGCCGATCTTGTCGCCGCGCTGGATGCGGCAGGAAAAATCGCGCACGACGCATTTGTCGCCGAAGGACTTGTTGACCTTCTTCAGCTCGGCGACCAGCTTGCCGCTCTTGTCGCCGCTATCGAGCTGCAACTTGACCTGCCCGAGCCGATCGCGGCGCGCGCTGCGTTCGTTGCGCAGGCGGTCGAGCCGCTGCACGCGGAACACGGCGCGGGTGCGGCGCGCCTCGACGCCCTGGCGAATCCAGACTTCCTCCTCTTTCAGCAGCTTGTCGAAGCGCGCATTCTCCTTCGCTTCATCGGCGAGTTCGGCCGCCTTGCGTTCCTGATAGGCGGCGAAGTTGCCGGGATAGCTGGTCAGCATGCCGCGATCCAGCTCGACGATGCGCGTCGCCAGCCGGTCGAGAAAACGCCGGTCGTGAGTGATGAACAGCAGCGTGATGCCGCTTTCGAGCAGGTAATCTTCCAGCCACTCGATGGTGGCGATATCGAGGTGATTGGTCGGCTCGTCGAGCAGCAGCACAAATGGGGAGGAACCCGGCGCGACCGCCAGCGCCTGCGCCAGCGCGAGGCGCTTCTTCTGCCCGCCGGAAAGCGTGCCGACCCTGGCGTCGGCGTCAAGGTCGAAGCGCGTGATCACCTGTTCGGCGCGGGCCTCGTAAGCCCATACGCCCAGCGTTTCCATCTCGTGCTGCAAGTCTTGCAAGCGGACGAGCAACCCATCATGATCGGCGTCCGCTTCGGTCAGTTGGTGCGCCACATCGTGATAGTCGGCCAAGAGGCGCGCCGTCTCGCCCATGCCGGCGACGACGGCCTGGAACACAGTCAGATCGGGATCAAAGGGCGGTTCCTGCGGCACATGGCCGAGCTTGAGGCCGGGCTGGGTCCACAGCGTGCCGTCGTCGAGATGAGCCCGCCCGGCCAGCGCCGCCAGCAGGGAAGACTTGCCGGTGCCGTTCCGGCCGATCAACGCGACGCGCTCGCCGGGATCAAGCTGGAACTGGGCGGCGTCGAGCAGGGGAACGTGGCCGTAGGCGAGACAGCCGTTATCGAGTTTGATGAGGGGCATGGGGCGCTATTCAAGGCGCTATTCAAACACAGGCGCCGTCCCGCCAGCGCCGACTTTCAACGTAATTCTGTTTGTAACGGCAAAATGCGCAGGCGTGTTCGTTCCGGCTCGATGGTGACCAATGCACCGATTTCGAGTTCGTTGGCCAATTGCCGAAGTGCGACAAGCACTTGTTCCCCGACACTGTCATGGCTGAGGTTGTCTGAGCGCAGTTGCACGACACTCGGTTTTTGGCCATGAGTGACGGCAAGGATTGCGCCGAAATCAAGATCGTTGGTCAACACCACTTGATTGCCCTGTAGCGCCACGGCCATGAGTTCGGTATCGGGTGCGTTCCCCGCGCCGACACTGGACCAGTGGACCGCATCATGACCAGCCGCCGCCAGAAACCCCGCCCACTTGGGAGAGAGGTTCATGTCGATCAGTAGCTTCATGCCGCAGCCAGAAAAACCTCTCGTTCCTCTGCGCGCCAAGCCGCATAGCGCAGTGCTTGCGCAATGTCTTCATGTTCAAGGTAAGGGTAGTCGTCGAGAATGTTCGCGATGCTTCGGCCTGCGCCAATCTGCCCGACGATCATGCCGACCGTGACGCGCATACCGCGAATGCACGGTTTTCCGCCCATGACGGCGGGGTCCTGAGTGATGCGCTCGAACATTTTCATGGTGGCTTCCTTTGACAACTATTGGCAGCATTGTACGGCTTTGGCATCCATGGCGATCATTGTCGTTTTTAGTTCGCTTCGGGATGAGAACGACCGGCTATTTGCCCGATCGAAGCTTGCGTAGCAGAGCGTCGAAGTCGTCGGGCGGGTTGCCGCTTTCCAGCATGCGCTGGAACATTGCGTAAGGGTCTGAGCTTGCGCCTTCCTTGCGCAGTGTGTCTGCATCGTTCAGCCAGACAAAGACGATGACCCTGTGCGACGAGGAAAATTTGAAGAACAGGCGCATGCGCCGGGGCAGGCCGTGCCCCTTGGCCCGTCGCCAGTTTGCAAAACGGTTGCCCAGCGTCTTGCCGAGGCGAAATTCCTTATGTTCGGGGTCGCGCGGCACAACTTCATGGACGATATTCACCAGGGCGGCAAACAGCTTGACCTCGGGATGCGCCGCAAATTGTTCCGCATCGAGTTGAGCTTTGAGTGCCTTGACGCGTCCCCGCAAATCTCGCCAGCGTTGGTCGAAGAGTTCGCCGAACCAAAGTTGCCAGCCGTGGCCTTGCCGCGCGGCATCAGTCAATCGCCACGCCTTTCACCAGTTCGAGGTCTTCTGCCGCGTCAGCTTCGGTGTAGGGGCTCAGCGTTTCGGGACGGTTTTGCATGCGTGCATCGAGCAGTGCCAGGAAAGGCGACAGCGCGGGGTCTTCCTGCATTTCCGCCTCCGATTTGACGAGATAAACCGTGCCGTTCTCGGCAACCCGATAGAGAACGCGGTCGTGCTTGTGCAAGTCCAGCACCTTGCGCACGGAATCGGGAATGGTGGTCTGGTAACGGGCGGTCAGGGTCGAAACGGCTTCGAGAATGGGCATGGCAAGCACCTCTTTGTCGGTTGGCTCAATAGTAATGCAAGTGCATTACCAATTCAAGCCGCTTTTAGCGAGGCGACTCGCGTCATGCGGAATGTTCCGCGAAGAACTTTTCCACTATTTCTTCGTTCGCGAACTCTCCCCGCTCCGCGGCGGCGATGCGTTCCGTCAGTGTCGCGACATAACGCCGGTCGGCGGCAAGATAACTGGTCAGTGCCTCGTCGATCACCTCGGCATCGCTGCGCTGCGTGGCGGCGGCCAATTCGTGGAAGCGTTCGAGGACTTCGGGGGCGACGGCGATCTGGTTCATGGTTCAAACTCCTTTGCAGGCGTTACCTTACCCCAGCCACCGGCCGTCGTCCAAGCGGCGAGCGCGGCCGAGGGTGGCGAGGGTGGCGAGCAGTTCGGGCAGGCGGGATTTCCATTTGCCCTTGCCGGCGAATCTGGTCGCGAGTGCGGATTCGGATTGTGGTTGGGTCGAGAGGGCGGCGGCGAGGGCGGCCATTTGTTCCGGTAGCGATTGGGGCCATGGTTGCTGCTGTTGCGGCGCGGGCGGGGATGGGAATGTCCCGACCTCCTCACGGCTATCACAGATCGTCGGCCCCATCGTACTAATGACCCCCATCCCCGCCATTGACGCTTGGGTGGCGGCTGGGGCTTGAAATGCGGGGCGCAGCCAGCGGATGTGGCCTTCGGCTTCCTCGGCGGCACGTTCGGCATTGAGGGTGACGAGGCGTTCGAGGATTTGTGCGTCGGATGGGCGGTCGGGCCAGCCGTAGGCATCCAGCACGGCGCTGTCGAGTTCGTCGTGCAGGCTTTTGAGCACGGCGACGAGGCCTTTTTCGTGGATGAGCTTTTCTTTCGCCGATAACGCCGTCCCGCCAGCGCCGACTTTTGCCAGCACGTTGTAAAGGCCGGTCAGCGTCAGCTCGGCATGCGCCGCCAGCACGCGCTTGCGATGGGCGTCGAACGGTTCGGCGAGGTCGCGGATGCGGGCTTGTTGTTCAGGTGTGGCGGCGCGGGCTGGACAAAACTTCAGGGCGCAATGCCGATCATCACGAGCGGAACCCCCGGTACGCCGCGCCCGTTGCGAATAACGTTGTAAAGCTCGCCCTCGTAATATCCTGGGCCGGAAGACATTTGTGCCTGTAACGACTTCATCGGCAGGATTTCAATGCCAACGTCGATTTGATCCCGCACATAAAATGCCAGATGTTTTACAAAGAGGTCGTAGGCGACAAATGCGTATTTCCCGAACTGAACCTCAATGGCTACCCGGTCTTTGACAAAATCGGTCTGGTTGTAACTGAAAATAGGATGCTCGCCTGCCGCTTCAATTTCTTTTTTCTGTGCGTCCGGTGGCAATGGGATCGTGCTGCGAATCAGTTTTTCGCTACGCGTAACCCAATACGATACCCGGCTTTCCTTCCATTCATCTTCTCTCAGTAGCGTCGAAAATCTGTTGTTCATTTCGATGGGGCTGTACTTGAGTTGCCCCTTCATGCGAACTTCCTTGCTGACTTTCGTCTTGCAGCCGATTGCATCAACTGCCGCTACAACTGCTTGGACCTGTTTCCAGAGCTTCGGTCGATGGACCAGAAGATATTCCAGGCCATTCAAGTGTGAATAGGTTTCGACAATCTTCATTTTTTGACCTTGTATTCCGCCCGCGCCGAATCGAGCAGCGCGAATTGTCCGCCGATTGGACGATTTTCTTCCTTGAGCCAAGGCTGTATCGTCAATGACTTGCCGGAACGCGCCGGATCATAAACGGGTTGTCCCATGGTGCGTACCGGTAACACGCCGCTACTTGCCTGACGCAGGCGGTGTTTCGCAATGGCGACATATTCCTCGTCGAGTTCGGCGCCCACCGCGCGGCGTCCATGGCGTACCGCCGCAGCCAGTGCGGAGCCCACGCCGGCGAATGGATCCAGCACCCAATCGCCCGGTTCTGTCATTGATAACACCAGCCGTTCCACGAGCTCGATCGGAAACTGGCATGGGTGTATGGTTTTCTCCACATGATTATTCTTCACGTTGGGTATGACCCAAACATCACCAGGATTCTTGCCTAGGGGGTTGCACGAAAACTGACCCGCCTTGGGCCCCTTGAAGTGCTTCTTGCCTGGGTATTTCTGCGGCACCCTGATCGTATCCAGATTGAACAGGTAATCATCTTCCTTGGTGAACCACATAATGGTTTCGTGCCGGCCCGAAAGTCGCCGGGAACAATGCAAGCCGTGCTCGAAGTGCCAGATGATCCGATTGCGCATTTTCATTCCACGTCCTTTGAAAGAGGAATAAAGCGCAATATCTAAAGGAACAACTTCGCCCGCATGAACGAAATTGCCGACCTGCCAGCATAGACTTCCTTGCGGATGCAGAACCCGGATGCACTCGGCGATGATCTTGTCCTGCCAGGCTAGATATTTGTCGAAATCACCTTTGCGTTCGTAAGACTTGCCCAAGTTATAGGGGGGCGACGTCACAATTAGACGAATGCTGCCGTCGGGAATATCCCGCAACAAATCGATGCAATCCCCCGAAAATAAAACCACGGACTTGTCTGCTCGATAGCGGGAGGCGATTTGCTCATCCTGCCCCAGATCGATTGCACCCATTAATCTCGGCCTCAAAGTGAACACATGTTTAACAACTTGTCGTGGAGTATCCCAGACCATGACAACTTTGGTCAATCTGGCCGGTGGCTACATTCGGCAAGCCGTCCCACCAGCACCGACTTTTGGTGTCGGCGGACGTGTTCACGCGGCGACGGCGAGGTGCATGTCGACGTGGATGTCGGCGAAGGGACAGACGATCTTGTCGTCGGGTGTTTTCTCGATGAGGCCGAGTTCGAGCAGGATGCGCACGTCGTCCAACACGCGCTTGGGGTCGCGTGCCACGCGCCGCGCCAGTTCACGAACGCTCATCGCTGCCGCGCCTTGCATCTGGCGCACGATGTCCCAGCGCCTTTCGGTCAGTTGTCCGAAGAACTGTGCTGGCGTCTCGAAGTTGAGATATTCACCCTGATAACGGCCGTTCGCAGCGCCACGCGCGGCTTTCGCGCCAGCCGCGCGCAGGGCGTCCTGCCAGGCGGGACGTAGGGTAATGGTCAGTTGTCTCACGTCTTTCTCCTTTTTGCCACGGCGGCGATGAAATCCTCGATCAGGCGTTCGATATCCGTGAAGCGATAGGGGCGCTCGATACCGTCGATGTGGCAGTGGTCGCCCTTGCCGCGTTCGTTGTCGAAACCGACGATACGCTGTGTGCCGCGTCCATAAAACAGGCTGTACTTGAATTCGTGTTGGCTGGGCTCAACTGATTGTGGAACGCGCCAGACGCGCATCTGGATGATGTTGCCTGCGGGTGTGACGTCCTTGAAATCGATGATGAGCGTCGCCGTCATGTGGGCAATTATGCCTACACCCTGGCGGGAAACGCAAGTCACATTTTGTCGGCGCCGTCTCGCCAGTCCCGAAAAATGGATTTCCTTCGGTCACGCCGACTTTTATGGCGGGCCGGGATCAGCCGCGCTGTAACCGCTCCCGCAGTTCGTCCATTTCTTCCAGCAGGTCGGCGACCAGCGCGGCGAGTTCCGGCACGGCGTCGAAATCGCGTTCCAGTTCGCGCATGCGGCGGGCGCGCTGCAGGGCGGGGCCGGAAAAGCGCCACACGCCGGCGACGCTTTCGGCATGGGGGAACAGACCTTCGTCGAGGTGGCGCAACAGCCAGGCGGGTTCCACGGTGCAGGCGGCGGCGACCTGTTCCAGGGTCAGCCAGGTTTCTTCCATCAGGCTGCCGATCAGGATGTCTTCGTCACGCATGGCTTAGCCCTTTCCGCGCGGGTTGAAGGCGAGTTCTTTCGCCATGGTTTCGTACAGTTCCCGTGCCCGCGGTGTATCGGCGGGGGGCAATACGACCTGGATGTCGAGCAGCAGGTCGCCGGCCGGTTTGCCGGGAATGCCCTTGCCACGCGCGCGGAGTTGTTTACCGCTTTGCGCGTTTTCTGGGATGCGCACCTTGATCTGGCCGGCGGGCAGATCGACCGTGACGACCGCGCCGAGCGCCGCCTCCCAGGGGGTCACCGGCAGGCTGAGATGAATGTCGCGGCCGTCGGCGCGCATGCGCGGGTGGGGCTTGAAATGGACTTCGAGCAGCAGGTCGCCGGCGGGGGCGCCGCCCATGCCCGGTGAGCCCTGGCCGGCTAGCCGCAGCACCTGCCCGGCGCTTACGCCCTGGGGAATTTTTACGTTCAGGGTACGGGTGTCGACGGTCACGCGGCCCTGTGCGTCGAGCCGGGGGACGCGCAGGCCGATCTGTCGCGTTGCGCCGGTGAAGGCGTCTTCCAGGTCGAGCAGCACCTTGGCATGGTGGTCCTCGCCCTGGGCGCGAAGATTGCCGCCATGAGTCTGAAAGCCACGCTGCCCCGCACTACCCATGCCGCCGGCACGGCCGAACAGTTCGGCGAAGAAATCCGAGAAGTTCGCTGCCTCGTGGGGGGAGAAACCCTGCCCGGAAAATTCGAAGCCGGCATCCCAGTCGGGCGGGGGGCGGAATTCCTGACCAGGCTGGTAGTTGCGGCCAAGCTGGTCGTAGGCGGCGCGCTTCTCCGGGTCGGAGAGCACGGCATTGGCCTCGTTGACTTCCTGCATGCGCGCTGCGGCGTCCGCTTCCCTGGAAACGTCCGGGTGGTACTTGCGCGCCATCTTGCGAAAGGCCTTGCGGATTTCATCCGCGGTGGCGTCGCGGGCCACGCCCAGTGTCTGGTAGTAGTCCTTGAATTCCATGCGCATTTCCCCTCTGCAACAGGTGGCATCACTACTAGATGGTGGCGGATGGCCGCGCTATCAAGTCCTTGAAATCGGGTTTGCCATTCCCACCTTTTATGCCATGAGGCGCTGCCGTCGGTGCCCGCAACCCAATTTCAGGAGGTGTCATCATGATGCATCGTAGTCCATTTCCCCGCGATTTATATGCCGAGTTGGCTCACCTGCAGCGCGAGATGCAGCAGGCTTTCGAAGTATCACCGAGCATCCGCGGCCAGGCGCGCGGTTTTCCGGCGATGAACGTCGGCGGCACGCCGCGCTCGGTGGATATTTATGCCTTCGTTCCGGGCATCGATCCGGCCACGCTGGATGTGCAGATCGAGAAAGGCGTGCTCACCGTGGCTGGCGAGCGCCGTGTCGCCGACATTCCCGAAAAAGCCACCGTGCATATCGACGAGCGTGCCGTCGGCTCGTTCCGCCGGGTGGTGACGCTGCCCGACGACATCGATCCCAATGCGGTGGAGGCGAAGTATCGCGACGGCGTGCTGCACATCAGCATCGCCCGCAAGGAAGCCGCCCAGCCGCGCCGCATCACCATTCAGTGAAGGAAAAACTGCCATGAACAATGAAACTGCCGACACCAACAAAACAACTGACAGCGCCCGCAACGAGGCGGCTTTGCTGCCGCCGGTGGATGTCATCGAAGACGCCAGTGGCATCACCCTGTATGCCGACCTGCCCGGCGTGCCGAAAGACAAACTCACCCTGCATGTCGAGGGCGGCAACCTGAGCATCGAGGGCGAACTGGCGCTCGACATGCCGGAAGGCATGGATGCGACGCATGCGGAGGTCAGCCTGCCGCGCTACCGGCGCGTGTTCACCCTGTCCAAGGAGCTGGATGCCGACAAGGTCAGCGCCGAGTTCGATCAGGGCGTGCTCAAGCTGCGCATCCCGAAAGTCGCGCATCTGCAGCCGCGCAAGGTGGAGATCAGGGTTGCCTGAGGCTGCTTAAAGTTCGACACCCCGGCGCAGGTCGGGGTGACGTACAGTTCAGACGATCTTGCAGACCTCGGCGAAGTCCGGGCGCGGGCTGCGCGGGAACAGCTTGCTGGCGTCGCCGTAACCGAGGCTGCAGATGAAGTTGGCCTCGATATGCGTGCCGGCGAAGAATTCGGCCTTCACCTGGGCGGCATCGAAGCCGGACATCGGCCCGCAGTCGAGGCCCAGCCCGCGTGCGGCGAGCATCAAATAGGCGCCCTGCAGGCTGCTGTTGCGAAAAGCGGTGGAACGGATCAGTTCGGCATTGCCGGTGAACCAGGATTTCGCGTCGGTATGCGGGAAGAATTTTGGCAGCCAGTCGGGAAAGTCCATGTCCATGCCGAGGATGGCGGTGACCGGCGCGGCCTGCACCTTGGCGCGGTT
>CAZOMI010000063.1:0-17743 GCA_964580925.1 uncultured Methyloversatilis sp. | reverse complement strand
ACCTGGGCGATGAACTCGATCTCGCGGATGCCGCCCGGGCCGAGCTTGATGTTGTTGGCCATGTCCTTGCGGGCCACTTCGCGGCGGATCTGCGCGTGCAGGTCGCGCATCGCATTGATGGTGCCAAAATCGAGGTATTTACGGAAAACGAAGTGCTGGCGAATGGTTTCCAGTTCTTCGAGTTGCGCGTTCGTATCGTTGCCGGTAATGGGGCGGGCCTTGATCCAGGCGTAACGCTCCCACTCGCGGCCCTGGGTGAGGAAATAGTTCTCCAGCATGTCGAAGGAACACGCCAGCGGACCCGAATCGCCGTTGGGCCGCAGTCGCATGTCGACGCGGAAAACCTGGCCATCGCCGGTGATGTCGGCGAGCGCATTGATCAGGCCCTTGCCGACGCGGGAGAAGAATTCGAAGTTCGAAATCGACCGACTGCCCTGGTCCGTGCCGACGGTGTCGCCGTCTTCGGGATAGGCAAAGATCAGGTCGATGTCGGATGAAACATTCAATTCCCGGCCGCCCAGCTTGCCCATGCCGATGACGAACAGATGCTGGCGTTTGCCGGCAGCGTTTTGCGGCGTGCCGTAGCGTGCCACCAGACTCGCTTCGATCACCTCCAGTGCAGCGCTGACGACCGTTTCGGCAAGCAGGGTCATGCTCTCGACGACTTCGCTCAGGTCGGCAAGGCCAGCCAGGTCGCGGCTGGCGATATGGGCCATGGCCTGCTGTCGCAGGCGGCGCAACGCCGGTTTCAGGGTGTCATCGGTCAGCGGCGTTTCATTCAGCCAATGCTTGAGATCCTCGGCATCAAGGGCGCGGGTGTCGGCTTGTAGCGCGGCTTCAATTGCTGCAGCCATCTCCGGTCTGGCCTGGACCAGTCGGGCCAGATAACGGGAATATTCGACCGGGATGGTTTGCAGGAGGGTCGGGGCAGTCATGGATTAAAATTCGTCCGGTTAAGGCGACAGTTCAAGCTGTTGCCGTGAAATCCACTTTAGACTTTTGCATTCTAGCCTCCCCTCTCCCCTTGCCCACACCACTGCCGCGACCTTCGACGGGCCTTGCCAGTTTCCATCCAGTGCTGCGTATACTGCTGGTGTGGGGAGGGCGTGTGTTGTTGGCGGTTTACTTCGCGGCGGCCCTGCTGATACTCACCGGGCGCTATCTCATCATGCCCGAGATTGCCGCCTATCGTGGCGAGATCGAGCAGCGGCTATCAAGCGCCATTGGCCTGCCCGTCAAGATCGGCGCACTGACCGCGGAATGGCCCGGGCTGCGTCCGCGCCTGCATATCAGCAAGCTGCAGGTACATGACCGCGAGGGTCGGCCGGCACTGGCTTTCGACCTTGTCGATGCCGAGATCGGCTGGGCATCCTTGTGGCGTTTGCAACCGCGCCTGCATCGGCTGGAAATAGTCGCCCCGACGCTCGAAGTGCGCCGTACTGCCAGCGGGGAGGTGTTTGTCGCCGGCCTGCCGGTCAAGAATGATAGTGAGGGCAATTTTACGGAGTGGCTGCTGGAGCAGGCCCGGGTTGTGGTCCGCGATGCCAGCATCGTCTGGCATGACGAACAGCGTGGCGCGCCGCCGCTGGCATTGCAGCAACTGAATTTCGAACTGAAGAATTCTGGCAGTCACCACAGCTTTGGACTGAGTGCCGAACTGTCTGCCCAGATGGCTTCACGCTTCGAGCTGCGTGGCAACCTGATCGGCCGCAATCCGGACGACCTGAAAGCCTGGCGTGGCGAACTGTATGCCGACGTCGGACGGACCGACCTGGCGGCATGGGCACCCTGGTTCGACGCGCCACTGGAATTGACCCGCGGTCACGGTGGCCTGCGCCTCTGGTTGAGTTTCGACAGGCTGCTGCCGACGAAAATCACCGCCGATTTGCGGCTTGCCGACATTGCCGTGCGCTTGCAGCCGGACCTGCCGGTATTGGCCCTGCAACAACTTGAAGGCCGCCTGGCAGGCCAGCGCACCAGTGATGGGTTTGTCGGGGAAATCAAGCACCTGTCGCTGGCGACGGACGACGGCATTGCGGTAGCACCAACCGATGCCAGCCTCAAGATCGACACCGTGACTCAAACCAAGGGTGCCGTATCCGGCGGGGAGTTCCGTGCGAATGGGCTTGACCTGGCTGCCTGGTCGGCTTTGGCTCACTACTTGCCGCTTCCCGATGAAGTGCGCATGCACCTGCAAACCTACGCCCCCCGTGGCATCGTGTCCGCCCTTGAGTTAGGGTGGCGCGGCCCGCTGGAGGCCCCCGCACGCTGGCAGGTGAAGGGCCGTTTCGCCGGGCTGGGCCTGGCGGCACATAAGGAATTGCCTGGATTTTCGGGTATCTCGGGACGCCTGGAAGGGGATGAGCGCGCCGGTCATATCCATATTGACAGCCAGGATGCGCAAATCGAACTCCCCTCGGTGTTTGAAGAACCGCTGCTGACACTGGCGAAACTCACCGCAGAAGTCGGCTGGCAGGCGCCGGCGGTGCGTAGCGGTCAAGTGGACCTGTCGATTGCGCGCATGGTGTTTGTCAATCCGGATGCCAGCGGTGAAGTGAATGGCCGATATCGCCATACAGGCAAGGGGCCGGGGGAAATCGATCTTTCTGCCAAATTGACGCGTGGAGTGGGCAACGCCGTCTGGCGTTACATGCCACTGGTGGTGAGCAAGGGAACCCGCGAATGGCTGCGAACCGGCATTGTCGGCGGCAAGGCCACCGGCGCCACGCTGCGGCTCAAGGGGCCTTTGGAGCACTTTCCTTTCCGGGATAACAAGCACGGCATCTTCCAGATCAATGGTAGTTTTCAAGACGCGACACTGGATTACGCCACTGGCTGGCCCAAGATCACCGGCATCGACGGCGAACTGCTCTTCGAGGGGGTGCGCATGCTGATTCGCGGCCAGCGGGCGACCTTGTCCGGTGTCAGACTGTCGAATGTGACCGCCGAGATTCCCGACCTTCAGATGCACGAGGAAATCCTTACCGTCGCCGGGCGTGCCAGCGGGCAAACCCAGCAGTTTCTTGATTTCATCGAGGCCAGCCCGGTCGGCGAGCGCATCGACCACTTCACACAGACGATGACTGCGAGCGGCAAGGGTGAGTTGGATCTCAAGCTGGTGTTTCCACTGCGGCATATCACCGACACCCGGGTTGAAGGGCGTTACCGCTTCGCCGACAATCAGTTGCGCGTGCTCCCTGAATTGCCGCTCTTTACCGCGGCACAGGGAGAGCTTTCCTTTACCGGCGATCGCCTGCAGGCAAAAAATCTGCGCGCGCGCCTGTTCGGCGCGCCGATGACTGTCGACCTGACTTCGGCACCCGGCGGCATCGTCCGGGTCAATGCCGCCGGCACCCTGTCGGCGCTGGCCTTGCGGCAGGAATATGGCTGGCGTGCGCTGGACCATCTGGCCGGTGAAACGTCCTGGCGCGCCAGCGTGGCGGTGAAGAAACCGGGGGCCGACATCCGCATTGAATCGACTCTCGTCGGTCTGGCCTCAAGCCTGCCGGAACCCTTCAATAAATCCGCCCGTGATACGGCGAACCTGCGTATCGAGGGCCGCATCGAAGCCAATCGCGACGACTGGACGGCGAGCCTCGGCCAGAATGTGGCTGTGCGCCTGCATCAGGTGGGTAGCCAGGGTGCCTGGCGCGGCCGGATTGCGCTGGGTGAGGCGGCGGCGCAGCAGACACGGGCTGTGCCGCAGGAACAGGCCCTGCCCGAGCGTGGCCTGAGTCTGGTCATCGCGCAATCGCGGCTTGATCTCGACGTCTGGCGGCGCTTGCAGGACAGTTCGCCGCAAGGAAGTCGCCAGGCATCCGCGCCGGGCTTGACGCTTTCTGCACTGGAACTGAAAAGCGCCGAACTGCGGGTGTTTGGCCGCAATTTCCACGACGTGGAGCTCACTGGTACCCGTGCCGGGCAGCGGTGGCGCTTCAATGTCGATGGCCGTGAGGCAAAGGGGCAGTTGCAATGGGATGAGGCGGGTGCCGGACGCATTACGGGACGTCTCGCGCATTTGACGCTGCTGGCAGCCGAAGCAAACCAGCCTGCTGTCGTCGAGGATGACAACCAGGAATTGCCGGCAGTCGATCTGCACATCGACAACTTCACATTACGCGACATGAAACTGGGTGCAGTGCAGGTCAACGCCGAAAACCGCGAAGGGGCGTGGCGGGCCAGGGTCGACGTCAGGAATGATGCTGCCCACCTGACCGGCGAGGGGCGGTGGCGACCGAGTTCCACAGCGCCGGAAACCGCGCTGAAGTTCAAGCTCGACACCAATAATGCCGAGAAACTGCTGGTGCGACTGGGACTTCCAGACGCCATGCGGCGCGGCGCGGCGGTCATCGAGGGGGACGTGACCTGGCGCGGTGGCCCGTTTGCCTTCGATCTGCCCAGCCTCGCCGGCAATCTCAAGGTTGATGCCGCGAAGGGACAATTCAAGAAACTCGAACCCGGCGTGGGGCGCTTGTTGGGCGTGTTGTCCCTGCAGTCGCTGCCGCGGCGCATCAGCCTCGATTTCCGCGATGTCTTCAGCGAGGGCTTTGCCTTCGACAGCCTCACCGGAACGGCGAACATCGGGCGTGGCCTGATGAAAACCGACGAGTTGAACATTCGCGGCCCGTCGGCGCGCGTGCTGATTTCTGGCCAGGTCAATCTGCTCGACGAAACGCAGAACCTCAAGGTGCGCGTGCAGCCGGCCGTCGGTGAAAGCATTGCCGTCGGCGCGATGATCGTGAACCCCGTGGCCGGCGCGGTCGCCTGGGCCGCCCAGAAAGTGCTGGGTGACCCGCTCGACCAGGCCTTTGCATTCGAATATGCCGTCAGCGGCCCCTGGAGCGACCCGAAAGTGGAACAACTTGATCGCAACCCGCCCGCCGAGAACCGCCCGCAATGACTGAAACGCTTCGCCTTGCCGCTCTCCAGATGATCTCCGGCCCCGAACTGGCGCCCAATCTTGCCACCGCTGCACGCCTGATTGCCGTGGCGGCCGGGCAGGGTGCGCAGCTGGTGGCGTTGCCCGAATATTTCCCCGTCATCGAAGCCAGCTGCGCGACGCGCCTGGCGGTGCGCGAAACCGAGGGTGTCGGCCCGGTCCAGGATTTCCTGGCCGAAATGGCGACACGGCACGGCCTGTGGATCGTCGGCGGATCCATCCCCTTGCTGGCGGACGATCCGCTGAAATTCAGGAACAGCAGCCTGGTGTTCGATCCGGCCGGGCGCCGGGTGGCGCGCTACGACAAGATCCACCTGTTCGGTTTTCGCAAGGGGCAGGAATCCTACGACGAGGCGGCGACCATCGAGGCGGGAGCGCCGACGCCGACGGCCTGCAACGTCTCATGCGGGGCAGGGATGCTGCGCGTTGGCCTGGGCATCTGCTACGACCTGCGCTTCCCGGAACAATTTCGCAAGATGGGCGGACTGGACCTGATCGTGCTGCCGGCCGCCTTTACCGACACCACCGGCCGCGCCCACTGGGAGGTGCTGCTGCGCGCCCGCGCCATCGAAAACCAGTGCTATGTGCTGGCGGCGGCGCAAGGCGGGCTGCATCCCGGTGGCCGTATGACCCATGGCAACAGCATGATCATCGACCCCTGGGGCGAAGTGCTGGCCCGCATCGACAAGGGCGAAGGCGTCATCGTGGCGGAACTTGATCCCGCCCGGATTGCCGAAGTGAGGGAAAGCCTGCCGGCGCTCAAGCACCGCAGGCTGTAAACTCGGATGACTTTCACGATGCGTGTGCTACGCCCCCGCCCCATGAAAACGCCCGCCCCCCTTCGCCCCCCCTCGCGGGGGGGTCTTAACGGCTCGCTTTGCTCGTCTGTTACGGGGTGCTCCGCTCAACCGGCGGTGCGGGTTGCGCCTGGCGGCGCGTGCCGTCTCGCCTTGGGGCGGCCCGGCGGCGAGACTGCGGGCGCAAATGCTGTATTTTCACGTTAACGGTAAAAGTCGGCGCTGGCGGGATGAAATGCCCCGCAGCGGGTACGGCGTCAATCCCCGCGTTATTGGACCCACCTCATGACCACTGATCAAAACAGCCACTTTCTCACCGCGGAACAGCATCTGCTGACGCCTTACAACCTCTCCGCGCCCCAGTTGTCGGGCGTGTTTGGCGAGATGTTCGGCCACCGGCTGGATGCCGCCGACCTCTATTTCCAGTTTGCCCGCTCCGAAGCCTGGAGCCTCGAAGAAGGCATTGTCAAGTCCGGCAGTTTCAATATCGAACAGGGCGTCGGCGTGCGCGCCGTCAGCGGCGAGAAGACCGCCTTCGCCTATTCCGACGAAATCAGCCTGCCGGCGCTTATGGGCGCGGCGCGGGCGACGCGGGCGATTGCCGCCCAGGGGGGCAGTGGCCGCGTACCGCTTTTGACCGGTCGCGGTGTGCCTGCCTTGTATGTCGGCACCGATCCGCTGGGTTCGCTGCCCGATGCGGAGAAGGTCCGTTTGCTGGAGCGCCTCGAACAATTCGCCCGTGCCACCGATCCGCGCGTCACGCAAGTCATGGCGCATATCGCCGGCAGTTGGGAAACCGTGCTGATCGTCCGCTCCGACGGCCATCTGGCCGCCGACGTCAGACCGTTGTCACGGGTGTCGGTGACTGTCATCCTCGAAGCAAACGGGAAGCGCGAACAGGGTTCGGCGGGCGGCGGCGGGCGCTTCGACTATGGTTATTTCGACGACACGGTGCTCAAGGAATACGCGCGCCTGGCCGTGCATCAGGCCGCCATCAACCTGACGGCGCGTCCCGCCCCGGCCGGCGAAATGACCGTGGTGCTCGGTAACGGCTGGCCGGGCATCCTCTTGCACGAAGCCATCGGCCACGGTCTCGAAGGCGATTTCAATCGCAAGGGCAGTTCGGCCTTTTCCGGTCGCATCGGCCAGCGGGTCGCCGCAAAGGGCGTGACCGTCGTCGATGACGGCACCATCCCCGACCGGCGCGGCTCGCTGTCGGTGGATGACGAAGGCAATCCGACGCAGCGCACCGTGTTGATCGACGACGGCATCCTCGTCGGCTACCTGCAGGACACCCTCAACGCCCGTCTCATGAAGGTCGCGCCGACCGGCAACGGCCGTCGCGAATCCTATGCCCACATGCCGCTGCCGCGCATGACCAATACGACGATGCAAGCCGGTGACAAGGACCCCCGGGAAATTATCGCCTCGGTGAAGAAGGGGCTCTATGCCGCCAACTTCGGCGGCGGCCAGGTCGACATCACCAGCGGCAAATTCGTCTTTTCCGCCGCCGAGGCTTATCTGATCGAAAACGGCAAGATCGGCGCCCCGGTCAAGGGTGCGACCCTGATCGGCAACGGGCCCGACGTGCTGAAGCGCGTCGCCATGATCGGCAACGATCTCGCCCTCGATCCCGGCGTCGGCACCTGCGGCAAGGAAGGGCAGAGCGTGCCGGTCGGCGTCGGCCAGCCGACGGTGCGCATCGACGGATTGACTGTTGGTGGTACGGGGTGAAAGCAGCAAGGAGGGCGCAAGGCGCCTTCGGGCAAGGTGGCTTGGGCTACGCAATTCACTGTCTCAGATCGGCCAGCAAGAGACATTGGTGTCGCTCCTCCATTGCGGACACTGGACTTGCGTGAATTCCCGTACGTAAGCGGCCATTGAATTGGAGTCACCAATTATCCCTGCCTGAACTTCAACAATGCAGCGTTGGGGTCGAAGCTGAACTGGAAAGGTCATGCGTGTCAGCACAGCTATGAAGCGGTTAGCCGACTACTCTTTCCTTAGCCGCCATTCATTCATTGAAGTTGTCGGTCAATTGATATCCCCGCGGGCATTCTGTCCGTATTATCATTGCATATGCGGACAGACAACCAGACCACACCCATATTCAATCAGTCAGTTACAGCGAATTGTCGCGTTCTGCGATTATCAATATGCGGACCGGTGGGTTCGTTGATTAACTGTTGGGCCTCAGCATGACTACTGACGATATCGGCGACTGGCGAATTGAAGCGGTAACGCGTATTGCGGAAGACGTGCCTCCTGCGTTTCCCGGCGGTCCATCATTCAAGACTGGTGACCGCCTATACCTGACCACGATTACGCGCACATCCAAAAACGAGTTAATTGGTTTCACCACCCCCAATGCATCGGCATTGGCTATGAATGTCGCATTTGGCGCGGCAAGGCGAGCGGTTGCGCTTAAGGCACAGTTCTCGTTCAAATCCGGGCCAAGCCCATTTGGCACATCGCAGTCAATTGCATCGGATCAAAATGATCTTCTCTTCTCGTTTTTCGAAAGTAGCTTGGTGTGCGTCACGTTCAGCTTTCAGGCGCTCGAAGCTTTTTGCAACTACTCCATCAGCCGCACTTGGCGAAAACCTGTCGAGGTAAAGAAAGGGAAAAAGAAGGAAGTGTTGCACCACGTGGCAGCAGAACGTGCGGTATCTACCGAAGACAAATTGAAATCTATTCTTCCACAAATCTATGACGTACCTACTCCGTCCGGAAAGGCCATTTGGGAGCGATTCATCAAGCTCAAGCGTGCCCGTGACGCCTGCGTCCACATTAAAGCTGCCATACCTGATATGGGGGTTGAGCAGGCTTTGCCACTGGCTGAGGCGGAATGCAAGAAATATGGGCTGAAGGCAAGAGTCCAATCGCTAACCGGACCTACAACGGATCGTTACATTTTCGCCTGCGTAAATCGATAACAGCTCACTACAACTTTTCGGAAAGTCGGCGCTGGCGTGATGGCAATTGGAGTCATGGGGCATTGCCCAACCCGCCAGTTCACATGGTCGCTGCGCGATAAAGACGCGCAGCGCCGATGACTTCTACGTAGGTGGCTTGGTCATCGTGGCGCGTAAAGCAATTTCCCCTTCCAGCCAAGCTAAGGTGCTACTTCAATCGCGGCGCCGTTGCTGCATCTGCTTCGGGCTGAACCGCGACACCTCCATACGTCAGGGGCAAATTGCCCATCTCGACGGCAATTCATCAAACGACTCCGAAGACAATTTGGCGTTTCTCTGCCTCGACCACCACGACCAATACGACAGCAGCACCAAACAAAGCAAGAACTTCACTCCTTTGGAAGTAAAGCACTTCCGGGCAGAGCTACATGCGGCAATCCAATTGGCTTTTGATGCCCAAGTTCAGTTTGGAGAGGCAGTTGGGGTAGTTGATTTTGCGCCTGGGCACTACATTCGCGCCGGCGAATACGAAAGTGCAGAACTCAAGATTCAACGTCTAACTGATGGTCGCTATCACGTCGTCGGTACCGCACTATGGGGAACTCATCGAGAGTACGGCCCTAATATCGGAGACCTCGACTTCATCGCCGAACTTCACGGCGACACAATCGAGTACCGCTGGCCATGTCCTGGTGAAGAGCGGGAATACCATGCGCTGTTGCGCTTCACCGAAAACGGGTTAGATGTGACTGAGGAAAACTGGTTGGGAACTTTTGGCATGAACGTCAACTTCTCGGGCCGTTATGACAAAGCCGCCTGACCTCTCGGCCAACAAGGACCGCCTGGAAGCTGCGCTTGTAGTTTCCCTCCGCGGCTTCGCCGCTCCGGCAACCGGTTCCCTCAAACGTTGAAGGTCCGCATTTCACGCCGGCGACGTGCAGCTTAGGGTCGGATGTACTAAGTGACGGAGGGCTGGTTCCGGGAAGCGAAACTCCAATGGCGACTTTTCGGCGATGCACTTTGAGAGGTGTTCGTCCTGTCCCGACCCTGATCTGACGGTCGAGGGATATGGAGGCGGTCATTCGCGGGCAAGAATCGAGCTCAAAGAAACAGCCATTGTGGCTTCGACAGTCAGTGACGGTCGGCAGTGCGGCGGTTCCTGCTGATTGGGCTGACTGAGTATCAGACAAGTACCGGCCAGTGCGGGCTTTTCGACCAACACTTAACCTGCATATTCACCTACCTTCGTTTCCGTAGAATCCAAAGAATTCCAAGCATAGCAACGGTAGCAAAAAACAGCCCTAATACTGTTTCAACCACATGTGGATTGCCAACCATGCCCATCCACTTGTAGAAGACGAAGAATCCAGCAGCCAAAGCGATTGCAAGTTTCATGTTTTTTTGTTTTGCCCGAAATAACAGTCGCCAGTGGGCCCGAAATATTCTGCTTTCAACTCACGATGGTAATAGTCATCATTACTTATTTCGTGATCTGTTGGTTCGCGGTAGTTTCGTGCGAACCTCCAAGATGCAACATTCTTTTGATGCCATTCTTCGTTCCAACGATAAGCGAGATTTCCACTCTCGCCTGAAGTTGCAACATAGTAAAAACCATCTTCACCGCTTTGCATTCTCACGATGACATTTTCAGAAACCGCCAACTCTTTAGCGAATTGTGATGCTCGACTGTAAGATGGGAAACGCTCAATCATGATTGACTCCGTGAAGCCGTCAGGAGAAAACTTCCGCATTGTTGAGAATCAAAGGGACCAAGCCCGCATTTTTCACTAGCGGCTGAGGGTATAAACTCCGATAGCATACCCGTAGTACGGCCAATTGTCTGCTTCTAGGCAAAGTGATCGAAGACCGCTTCCGAGCGAGCGTAAAAATAAATGGCTGCAATGGGGAAAGATTCTGGGCGGCAGGTAATGGCCGACTGCCGGAGATCACGAACGGCTGCTTCATAGAAGCGAAACAGGCGAAAACTGAGGCGGACCGTCGGGCGGCTTTGGAGAATCTCGGCAGGCAGGTTTGGGCACTTTCCCGCCGTCCCGCCAGCGCCGACTTTCTCAGTTAGCCAGCACCGTGCGCTTTACCCCGTGTAGCGGCGTGGATTGCTCAAGCCGCCACAGATCGTAATCGATTTGCATCCTGAGCCAGGTTTCGGCGCGGCCGCCGTTTTCCGGGCCGAGCCAGGCCTCGATGCGCCGCGCCAGATCGACGGAAATGCCGGCGTGCTCATTGAGCACGCGCGACAGGGCCACGCGCGAAACGCCCAGTTGGCGCGCCGCTTCCGAAACCGTGAGGCCGAGCGCCGGCAAGACATCCTCGCGCAGGATGGATGCCGGATGAGGCGGATTGAACATGCGTGCCATTGTCATCTCCCGTCAATGATAGTCCTGATAATCGACCAGGATTGCGTCCTTGCCCTCGAAGGTAAAGGTCATTCGCCAATTGCCATTGACCCACACTGACCAATGCCCCGTCGAGAGCGAATGCAGCTTCCACCCCGGCAGATTCATGTCGCTTTGGCCTGTGGCGGCATCAAGTTTTTTCAGTTGCCGGGATAATCGCGCAGCGTGGTGCGGCTGAATCCCGGCTTTTGAACCAGTCTCGAAAAACCGTTGTAGGCCTGCATGCCGGAAGCTCTTGATCATGTTGGGAGAGTGTATCTTGCGACGATACGGATTGCAAGTTCGAGTATCTCGATACACCCTGTTTTGCACATCATGTTCGGTATGCCCGGCCGGTTCGCTGCGCTGCGGTAAAATTACTGGTTTTCCGTTCCGGGCAGCCACCATGAAGCACATTGTCGACGACGTTCGCATCCGCGAGATCAAGGAACTTTCACCGCCGGGGCACGTCCTGCGCGAATATCCCGCTACCGAGCCTGCTGCCGTGACGACCTACGAGGCGCGTTCCGGCATTCATCGCATTCTCCACGGCGCCGATAACCGGCTGGTAGTGGTGGTCGGGCCGTGCTCGATCCATGATTTCGATGCGGCGCTGGAATATGCGCGTCACCTCAGTGAGGTGCGTGAGCGGCTGGCATCCGACCTGCTGATCCTGATGCGCGTGTATTTCGAGAAGCCGCGCACCACCGTGGGCTGGAAGGGCTTGATCAACGATCCGCGCATGGACGGCAGTTTCAAGATCAACGAGGGCGTGCGGCTGGCGCGGCGGCTCTTGTGGGAACTGAACGGCATGGGGCTGCCCTGCGCCACCGAGTTTCTCGATACCATCATTCCGCAATACACCGCCGACCTGATCAGCTGGGGCGCGATTGGTGCGCGCACCACGGAGTCGCAGGTGCACCGCGAACTGGCCTCCGGTCTTTCCTGTCCGGTCGGCTTCAAGAACGGCACCGACGGGAATATCAGGATCGCCGTCGACGCGATTCGCGCCGCGCAGTCGCCGCACCATTTCCTCTCGGTGACCAAGGCCGGGCATTCGGCCATCGTGTCGACCAACGGCAACGAGGACTGTCACATCATTCTGCGCGGCGGTAAGCAAACCAACTATGACCACGCCAGCATCGAGGCCGCCTGCATCGAGCTGGGGAAATCCGGCCTGGCGGCGCGCGTGATGGTCGACTTCTCGCACGGCAACAGCCGCAAGGATTTCAAGCGGCAGATGGAAGTGTCGACCGATGTCGCCGCCCAACTGACCGCCGGCGAGGATCGCATCTTCGGTGTGATGATCGAGTCGCATCTGAATGAGGGTCGCCAGGACCCGCATCCCGGCAAGCCACTCTCCCACGGCGTGTCGATCACCGATGCCTGCCTGGGCTGGGACGACACCGTGACGGTGCTCGATCAATTGGCCGAGGCGGTGCAAAAACGCCGCCTGGCGCTGGCTGCCCGCTAACTTTCATGATGTGTGAAACATCACCCCGCATCATGAAAGTCAGCCCCTTCCCATGGCCCCCCACCCCCAGCCCCCGCCCCGGGGCGGGGGTCGAAGTTTGTTCGCTGCGCTCAGGGGGATTACCCGGCGTCAAATGGTGTGTTTCACGTTAATTTTTCTCTGCACATGCCGTTCTCCGTCCAACGACTGTTCCTTGCGGCCGTTGGCCTGACGCTGGTCTTTCGTCTGTGGCTGGCGGTCGCCATGCCGATTACCGGCGACGAGGCCTATTTCATCTGGTGGGGGTGGATTCCCGACTGGGGTTTCTACGATCACCCGCCCATGATTGGCTGGTGGCTGGCGGCCCTGCTGGCGGTTGGCGATGCGGAATGGTGGCTGCGTCTGCCGCAGGTGGTGCAGCCGGTGCTCCTGGCGCTGGCGGTGCGCTGGGCCTGGCCGCGCTTATGGCCGGAGCAGCCTGAGCAGGCCGAGCGACGCGACTGGGCCGCGCTGCTGGTGCTGCTGGCCCCCGTGAATGTCTGGAATGTGTTTGTCACCACCGATACCGCGCTGGTCTATTGCGCCGTGCTGTCCGGGCTCGCCTGGCTGCTGGCGGTGCGGAGCGGCACTTGGCGCTGGTATGGCGTGGCTGGTATTTTTCTCGCTGGCGCGGTGCTGTCGAAATATTTTGCCGCATTGCTGGGCTTTGCTTACCTGATCGATGTGCTGCGCCGGCGCACCGCGCCTGCCTTTGCCGGGCTGGCCATCACCTATGCCGCTACCGTGCCGGCGCTCCTGCTGATGGCTTGGTGGAACGCCGGCAATTGCTGGTCGAACTACATGTTCAACTTTGTCAATCGGCATGGCGCGAATACCGGACTCAATTGGGAAACGCCCCTGCTGTATGCCGTGACGCTGGCCTACGCGCTGACGCCGCCGGTGCTGTGGCTGATGTTTAGACGCCGCGCATTGCGCCGTCCCGCCAGCGCCGACTTTTCCAATGTCGATCGCAGTCTGGCCACGCTGGTGGCCGTGCCGCTGCTGCTGTTCGCCGCCTTGTCGCTGTTCAAGACCATCGGCCTGCACTGGCTGCTGGCCTTCGTGCCGTTTGCCATTTTGCTGGCGGTGCGTCGCCTGTCCGGCCCCGCCGTGCCGAAACTGGCGTGGTTTTTCATGGGCTTCGCCGCGCTGCATCTGGCCGTCGCCCTCGTCGTTTCAAGTTTGCCGCTGGAAACCTGGCGTTCACTGAAGATATACCCCGGCCTGGTGCTTACCTTCGAGAGTCGCGCCCTCGTTGCTCATGCCACCGCCGGGCCGCCCCAAGGCGGCATGCGCCCCCCTGTGGGGGGCAGCGAGCCGGGTTTGCGAGCGTGGGGGGCGCTACACGCCGCGCCTGGCGACAGCCTGCTGGTTTCCGATGGTTATTCGAATGCGGTGACCCTGGGCTACAACCTGCGGCGTTATGTGCCCGTGCTGGGCATGGGGTCGAGCCACGCGCGGCATGACGACATCCTCACCGACTGGCGTCTGCAGGATGGGCGCGACATCACTGTTTTGCGCAAGACGGCGCCTGAGCCCGATGAATACACGGCCTGGTTCCAGAATGTCACCACCGACAGCTTCGAACATCGTGGCGCGCACTACTGGGTGGTGCGCGGGCGCGGTTTCGATTACGCGGCCTACCGCGACAGCGTGCTCCGCGAAGTGCGCCGCCGTTACTATGCGCTGCCGCCCTGGCTGCCGCAGACAGGCTGCTATTTCTGCGACCGCTATTTTCCGGAGAAAACATGTATCCGCTGATCCAGCTGCTGCGGCCGCATCAATGGGTGAAAAACGGTTTTGTGTTTGCCGGCCTGCTGTTCAGTCATTCCTGGGGAGACCCGGTTCTGGTGACACAGGCCGTACTGGCTTTTGTCGCGTTCTGCCTGGTCTCGTCGGCGGTGTATGTGATGAACGACCTGCTGGACCGCGAGCAGGATCGCCGCCATCCGGAAAAATGCCACCGACCGCTCGCCAGCGGGACGGTGAGCGTGCCGGCGGCGCTGCTGCTGGGCGGTATTTGCCTGCTGCTGGGCCTGGGGCTGGCGCTCGGGCTGTTTGCCGCGGCGGGCGCGCCCGCGTCTCGGGCGCCGTGGATCTTTGTTGCCTATTTCCTCTTGAACGTCGCCTACAGCCTTGGCTTGAAGCATGTTGTGGTGCTCGATGTCTTCATCATCGCCACCGGCTTCATGCTGCGGCTCTTGGCCGGTACGCTCGGGCTGGGCATCTGGCCTTCGCACTGGCTGCTGTTGTGCGGCCTGATGCTGACGCTGTTTCTCGGCTTTGCCAAGCGCCGCGCCGAACTGAACGTCCTGGTGGCCGACAGCGGGCGGCATCGGCGCGTGCTCGATCAATACACGCCGGCCATGCTGGATCAGTTCACCACCCTGTCGGCCGGCGCGACGATGATGGCCTACAGTCTCTACACGGTCAGCGCGGAAACCATCGCCCTGCACGGCACGCCCTGGCTGATAGTCACCGTGCCGTGCGTGCTATATGGCCTCCTGCGCTACCTGTATCGCCTGCACCGTGCCGGTGGCGGCGGCGACCCCGCGCGCGAAATGCTGACCGATCCGCATTTGCTGGGAATATTTGCCATTTGGCTCGCATTGGTAATCTGGCTGCTGGCATAATCGCCCGGTTTTGCATTAACCCAAAAAAATGAACAATCCCGCCCGCCCCGATCCATTTGCCGCGCTGGTCTTTCTCGGCGATGCCACCGGTTTTGTCGACCGCATCCTCGAAATCATCGAGCACATTCGCCTGTTCGAAGATTTCGAGCGAACCGAGATCGATACACTGACCCGCTACTTCCGCTGCTACCACGCTCCCGCGGGAGTCGAAATCATCCGCGAGGGCGAGGCGGGCGATTTCATGTTGCTGCTGATCGACGGGAGCGTCGAGATCGTCAAGCTCGATCCGCGCGGCCTGCCCCAGCGGATGGCGGTTGCCGGACCCGGCAAGACGCTGGGCGAGATGTCGCTGATTGACGGCGAGCCGCGCTTTGCCAGTTGCGTGACGCTGGAGCCGACGCTGTTTGCCGTGCTCGACCGCGCTGCCCTGATCCGCGTGGTTGCCGAAGAGACCAAGGTCGGCGTCAAGATTCTGATGGAACTCCTGATGTTGCTCAACCAGCGCCTGCGCGCGGTGAGCGGCGAGCTGATAAGCCAACGCTTCAAGCGAGCCGACGAGCCAACGCTTTAGCGTGGAATCGCAGCGTTTGCGCCGGGCCGCCCCAAGCAAACGCGGCACGCGGCGCCAGCCGCAACCCGCACCCCAGCCAAAATAGTGCGCCCCGTAACAGACGAGCGCAGCGAGCCGTTAAGAACCCCCCGTGAGGGGGGGGCGAAGGGGGGCGGGCGTTTATTAAGCGTTGACACCCTTTTGCCACAACACGTCGCCGCAGCCCTCGTGTTTGTTCAGCCAGCGCGCCAGCACGAACAGCAGGTCGGACAGCCGGTTCAGGTATTGACGGGAAGCTTCCGGGACGGGTTCGGTGTGCGCCAGCAGGACCACGGCGCGTTCGGCGCGCCGGCAGACCGTGCGGGCCTGATGCGCCAGCGCGGCGGCGCGCGTGCCGGCGGGCAGGATGAATTCCTTCAGGGGCGCCAGTTCGGCATTGAAACGGTCGATGGCAATTTCCAGTCGTCCCGGTTGGGTGGCCTTGAGAAAAATGCCGCCGGGCACCGACAGTTCGCCGCCCAGGTCGAACAGGTCGTGCTGCACACCGGTGAGCAGCCGCTGCACCTCCTCTGGCATTGCTTCACAGAGCAGCACGCCGATGACCGCGTTCAGCTCATCGACATCGCCGAGCGCGGCAACGCGCGGCGCATCCTTGCCGACGCGTGAACCATCGCCCAGGCCGGTAGTCCCGGCGTCGCCGGTACGGGTATAGATTTTCGAGAGGCGGTAGCCCATGATCTGGCGTGGTTGGATTAATGGCCTTTGGTGGCGGGTTTATGCCCGAGCAGATGTTCCATGAAGGCTTCGGCAGCCACCGACAGATGCTTGCCGGTCGGGTAGGCGACATACCATTTGCGCATGAGCGGGAAGCCCTGAACATCCAGTGGCCGCAGCAGGGCGCCCTCGCCGTCCAGTGTCAGGGTGTGTTGGGAGATGACCGAGACGCCCAGGCCGCCGGCGACGGCTTGCTTGATCGCCTCGTTACTGCCGAGTTCCATGCGCAAGCGCGGCTTCAGGCCAAGCTCGGTGAAATGACGTTCGGTGGCCAGCCGCGTGCCCGACCCCGGCTCGCGGAGGATGAATGGTTCTTCGGCGAGACGGGCAAACGGGATGTTGCGCACTCCCGCCAGCGGGTGGTCATGGCGGGCCAGCACGACGAGCGGATTGTCGGCGATTGGCGCGGCCACGACTTCCATGCTTTCGGGTGGCGCGCCGAGCACCACCAGATCGTCCTCGTTGGCGGTCATGCGCAAGAGAAGTTTCTCCCGGTTGGTGACGGTCAGCGACGCCTCGATGCCCGGGTAACGTGAACAAAACTCGCCGAGCAGGCGCGGTATCAGGTATTTTGCCGTGGTGACAATGGCGATGCGCAGGCGGCCGCGCTTGAGTCCCTGCATGTCGGACAGCCGCATTTCCAGGCGTTCCAGTGCGTCGACGGTTTCCTTGCTGGTGGCGAGCACTTCGTGCCCGGTCGGGGTGAGGTGCAGTTGCTTGCCAATCCGTTCCAGGAGCGGCAGGCCAATGCTCTCTTCAAGTTGCTTGATCTGCGCGAAGACGGCCGGTTGCGTGAGATGCAGATCTTCAGCGGCCCGCGTGTAACTGAGATGGCGGGCGACTGCCCCAAATATTTGCAGTTGCCGGAAGCTGAAGCGCATGGTTTTCTGGAGTCACGGAAAATTTAGGGTTCTTATAGTAACTCTAAAAACTATTCAGTTTTGTTTGTTTGATGGACTGCCCATACTGCGCCCAATCCCGTACGCTTCGGGTGCGCTTTCCAATCAATAATAGGAGACAGGAATGGCTGTTAAGACCTACAACGCTGGCGTGAAAGATTACCGCCATACCTACTGGATGCCGGAATACACCCCGCTGGATACGGATCTTCTGGCAGTGTTCAAGATCACCCCGCAGCCGGGCGTCGACCGCGAGGAGGCTGCCGCCGCGGTGTGCGCCGAGTCCTCCACCGGCACCTGGACCACGGTGTGGACCGACCTTCTGACCGACATGGACTACTACAAGGGCCG
>CAZOMI010000062.1:0-18718 GCA_964580925.1 uncultured Methyloversatilis sp. | reverse complement strand
CCGATCGGCGGCGGCTACCGCTCGTCGAACGTGCGCCTGCGCGAGGAATTCAAGCTCTACGCCAACCTGCGGCCGGGCAAGACCATCGTCCCCGGCGGGCGTTACGACAACATCGACCTGGTGCTGGTGCGCGAGAACAACGAAGGCCTCTACATGGGCTACGAGCACTTCATCCCGGTGGATGGCGACCCCCATGCGATAGGCATGTCCACCGGCGTCAATACCCGCCAGGGCTGCCGGCGCATCTGCCGTTTCGCCTTCGACTACGCCATCAAGCATGGCCGCAAAAAGGTCACGGTGGTGCACAAGGCCAACATCATGAAGGCGCTGACCGGCATCTTCCTCGAAACCGCGCGCCAGATCCATGCCGCCGAATATCGGGACAAGGTCGTCATGGAAGAGATCATCGTCGACGCCTGCGCCATGAAGCTGGTGATGAACCCGTGGCAGTTCGACGTGCTGGTGACCACCAACCTGTTCGGCGACATCCTCTCCGACGAAATCGCCGGACTGGTTGGCGGGCTGGGCATGGCGCCGGGCGCCAACATCGGCGAAGATGCGGCGATCTTCGAAGCCGTGCACGGCTCGGCGCCGGACATCGCCGGCCAGGGCAGCGCCAACCCCATCGCCCTGATGCTGGCCGCGGCGATGCTGCTCGACCATGTCGGACTGGGCGACAAGGCCACGCGCCTGCGGCACGGCATCGACCACACCCTCAACATCGACCACGTGCGCACCGGCGACCTCGGCGGCACGGCCAGCACCCAGGAATTCACCGCGGCGCTGGTGGCACGGCTACGCGCCGGCTGATTGCCAAGGGTGTGATCTGAAAAGTCGGCGCAGCCTCTTCGGGCCGCTTCCGGCCTGACGGCCTCCCTGCTGCGGGACGGCGTGCCCCGCGGCGGGCATGAATGCCCCGCATGGGGTACGGCGGTAATCGGCCAAGAAGCGGGCGTCCACGAATTTCCTCCAGAGCAGACTTTCGAGCCCTGTCCGCATGATTGACGATCGATGGGGAGGCCGGGATCAGCCAATCTCCATGCCATTCACTTCCTTGCAGGCGTTCTGATCGTGTTCGTGTTATCAGCAACAGCACCGACGTTTCCGTGCCTGAATAACTGTTAGCCACCCGCGGTCCCTTTTCCATGTGATAGCATTATTTGCTATCATGCAACCATGAACACCAAACACCGCAAGACGCTTGTTGCAATCTTTGCTCGACCAACGTCATCGTCCATCGTGTTCGCTGACATAGAGTCGCTTGTCAATGCGCTCGGTGGTTCCGTTTCTGAACGTGAAGGATCGCGTGTCAGGATCGAGCTGAATGGCGAGCAGTGGCGCTGTCATCGGCCACATCCGGGTAAGGAGGCCAGGCGTTATCAGGTCGAAGAGGTTCGGGAACTATTAGAACGCACAGGAGTGCAACCATGAACACCATGACATACAAAGGCTATACCGCTCGCGTCGAGTATGACGGGCGAGACAATATCTTCGTTGGCCGTATCCTCGGCATTCGCAACATCATCAGCTTTCATGGAGGAACAGTTGCCAAATTGAGGGCCGAGTTTGAACTCGCGGTCAAAGACTATCTGGCTGACTGCAAGCAACATGGCATACATCCCGAAAAGCCGGCTTCGGGAAAATTGTTGCTGCGCGTACCGCCCGAGGTTCATGGTCGCGCTCTAGTTGCCGCGCAATCCGCGGGCAAGAGCCTGAACCAATGGGCCACCGAAGTTTTGCAGCATGCGGCTCAACCCGGCGGCTAACGATTCCACCGGGCGCTGCGCGACAAGGCCGCGCAGCGCCCGGTGAATTCGCGAAACGGTGAAGCTGTAGAAAAACCCGATTTCGGAAAGTGCCTCCCGACTACCGGAAATGGTATCGCGTCAGAATGGCTCGGTTTGCGCGATCAGCGCCTCGCGAGGGGGCAAGTGCCCCCCGAGAATCGCGCCCCGGAAACCCTCAACCACTTTTTCACAGCCTCGTTGAACGTCCGCATTTCAGAATCTCGGCGGCAATGCCAGCACCCAGGAGTTCACCGCGGCGCTGGTGGCACGGCTACGCGCTGGCTGAACATCGCCCAGGGCTGATCGCCGTCCCGCCAGCGCCGACTTTCAAGCCTGCATCCCTACGCAAGCAGTCGCGCCGCCGGGCCAATCCCTCTCTCCCGGCCTCTCTCCCAGAGGGAGAGAGGAGGCAGACAGCTTCCCTCTCCCGCTTGCGGGAGAGGGATTGAGGGAGAGGGCTGCCAAGGCGAGACGGCACGCGGCGAAGCCGCAATCCGCGCCTAAATACGCATGAGGGCGCCCCGTAATAAACGAGCGAAGCGAGCAACCGTCACCTCCCTCGCGAGGGGGAGGCCGGGTGGGGGCGGTGCCTAACTGAACTCGACCAGCAGATCCTTCGCATTCACGCTATCGCCGGGGCGAACGTGGATGGCGTGCACGACGCCCTCGCGCTCGGCCGTGAGCATGGTCTCCATTTTCATCGCCTCGATGGACACCAGCGGATCGCCCTTCGCCACCTTCTGGCCGACATGCGCCGCCACGGTGACGACGGTGCCGGGCATCGGCGCGCCGAGATGCTTCGGATTGCCTGCTTCGGCCTTCGGCTTCGTCTTCGCCGCCACCAGCCCGGCCTTGGGCACACGGATCAGCCGCGCCTGACCGTTGAGTTCGAAGAAGACCTTGACCTGGCCCTCCTCGTCCGGCCCAGCCATGCCCTGCTGAGAAATGATCAGGCTCTTGCCGCGTTCGAGGTCCACGCTGATCTCGTCGCCGGACTGCAAACCATAGAAGAAGGTCGGCGTCGGCAGCGTCGACAGGTCGCCATAATGGCTGCGGTGGGCGGCGTAATCCTTGAACACCTTGGGATACATCAGGTAGGAGGCCAGGTCGGTATCGCTGAGCTTGCGGCCGACGGCGGTCTCGGCCTCGCCGCGCTGCGCTTCCAGATCGACCGGCGGCAGCGAGTCGCCGGCGCGGCCGGGCAGCGGCGCCTCGCCCTTCAGCACCTTTTTCTGCAACTCGGCGGGAAAGCCGTCGGGGGGAAAGCCGAGTTCGCCCTTCATCAGCGAGATGACCGAATCGGGAAAGTCGATCTCGCGTGCCGGATCGCGCACTTCGGCGGGTGTCAGGCCGTTGGCCACCATGAACAGCGCCATGTCGCCGACCACCTTCGAGGTCGGCGTGACCTTGACGATGTCGCCGAACAGCAGATTGACATCGGCATAGGTCTGCGACACCTCGTGCCAGCGGTGATCGAGGCCCATGGCGCGCGCCTGTTCGCGCAGGTTGGTGTATTGGCCGCCGGGCATTTCGTGACGATAGACATCGGCGGTGCCGGCACGGATGTCGGCTTCGAAGGGGGCGTACTGCCGGCGCACGCCTTCCCAGTATTGCGACAGGGCCTGCAGGTTGCCGAGGTCGATGGCGGGGTCGCGCTCGCTGCCGGACAGCGCGGCGGCGATCGAGCCGAGGTTGGGTTGCGAAGTCAGCCCGCTCATCGCGTCGAGCGCGCCATCGACGGCGTCACAGCCGGCCTCGACGGCGGCCAGCACCGAAGCGGCGGCGATGCCGCTGGTGTCATGCGTATGGAAGTGCAGCGGCAGGCCGACTTCTTGTTTCAGCACCCGCACCAGTTCGCGCGCGGCGCGCGGCTTGCAGACACCGGCCATGTCCTTGATGGCGATGATGTGCGCGCCGGCCTTTTCCAGTTGCCGCGCCAGATCGACGTAGTACTTGAGGTTGTATTTCGGCCGCGCCGTATCGAAGATGTCGCCGGTGTAGCAGATGGTCGCCTCGCACAGCGCCCCGGATTCGATCACCGCATCCATCGAGACGCGCATGTTGTCCACCCAGTTGAGAGAGTCGAACACACGGAAGACGTCGATGCCCTCCCTGGCCGCCTGCTGCACGAAGTAGCGCACGACGTTGTCGGCATAGCTGGTGTAGCCGACGGCATTCGAGCCACGCAGCAGCATCTGGAAGAGGATGTTGGGCACGGCGGCGCGCAACTGCGCGAGACGCTCCCACGGGTCTTCCTTGAGGAAGCGCATGGCGACGTCGAAGGTGGCGCCGCCCCAGCATTCCAGCGAGAACAGCCCGGGCAGCATGCGCGCATAATGCGGCGCGATCGCGGTCATGTCGTAAGTGCGCATGCGCGTGGCGAACAGGCTTTGGTGCGCGTCGCGCATCGTCGTGTCGGTGAGCAGCACGCGCCGTTCCTGCTTCATCCATGCGGAAAACTTGGCGGCACCCAACTGCTTGAGCCGGTCACGCGTACCGGGCGGCGGCGCGACGGTCAGATCGCACATTGCCGCGGCGGGCTTCTGCGGCCTGGCGAGCGGCAGCGGCGGCAGTGCCCGGCCCTTCATCTCCGGATTGCCATTGACCATGACATCGCCGATGAACTTGAGCATGCGGGTGGCGCGGTCGCGCCGCTTCTGGTACTTGAAGAGTTCGGGCGTCTCGTCGATGAAGCGGGTGGTGCATGCGCCCGAGCGGAACAGCGGATGGGCGATGACGTTCTCGAGGAACAGCAGGTTCGACGACAGGCCGCGCACGCGGAACTCGCGCAATGCCCGGTCCATGCGGCGCGCCGCCTCGTCGGGACTGTGGCCCCAGGCCGTCACCTTGACCAGCAGCGAATCGTAATACGGCGTGATCACCGCGCCGGCATAGGCGGTGCCGCCATCGAGCCGGATGCCGAAACCGGCCGGGCTGCGATAGACGTTGAGGCGGCCATAGTCGGGCGTGAAGCCGTTCTCCGGATCTTCGGTGGTGATGCGGCATTGCAGGGCGTAGCCGTTGAGGCGCACCTCCTCCTGCCGGGGCACGTAGGAATCCTCCGCGCCGATGGTCGCGCCCTCGGAAATGCGGATCTGCGCCTTGACGATGTCGACGCCGGTGACCAGCTCGGTGACGGTGTGCTCGACCTGGATGCGCGGATTGACCTCGATGAAATAGAACTTGTCGGTGTCGGCGTCCATGAGGAACTCGACCGTGCCGGCGTGGGTGTAGTTGGCGGCCTTGGCCAGGCGCAGCGCGGCGTCGCAGAGTTCCGCGCGGCGCTGCGCGGTGAGATAGGCGGCCGGCGCGCGCTCGACGACCTTCTGGTTGCGCCGCTGCACCGAGCAGTCGCGCTCGAACAGGTGCACGCGGTTGCCGTGCTGGTCGCCCATCACCTGCACTTCGACATGGCGGGCGCGCCGCACCAGTTTTTCGAGGTAGATCTCGTCGTTGCCGAAGGCGGCCAGCGCTTCGCGCCGGGCGATTTCCATGGCCGGCCCGAGGTCGGCCGCGGTTTCGATCACGCGCATGCCGCGCCCGCCGCCGCCCCAACTGGCTTTCAGCATCAGCGGATAGCCAACGGCAGCGGCCTGTTTCTTCGCTGCGGCAAGCTCCGTCGGCAGTGCGCCCGTGGCCGGCATCACCGGCACGCCGGCCTGCTCGGCCAGTGCGCGCGCCGCCACCTTGTTGCCGAGCAAGCGCATCACTTCCGGCCTGGGGCCGATGAAGATGATGCCGGCTTGTGCGCAAGCCGCGGCGAAGTCGGGATTCTCGGAAAGGAAGCCATAGCCCGGGTGAATCGCATCGACCCGTGCCTCCTTGGCGATGCGGATGATGTCGGCAATATCGAGATAGGCGTCAATCGGTTTCTTGCCGGCACCGACCAGATACGACTCGTCGGCCTTGAAACGGTGCAGGGCGAAACGGTCTTCGTTGGAATAGATGGCGACGGTGCGGATGCCCATTTCGCTGGCGGCGCGCAGCACGCGGATGGCGATTTCACTCCGGTTGGCAACAAGGATGCTTTTAATCATGGCGTACAAGGGAAGTTGGGGAATGGCGGTCGGCACGCAATAACCTTGCCGGGAACGTAACTTTGCCACGCCCGGGCAAAAACAAGCAATTGATTATTTACCATTCACGTACTGGCGCCGTCCTGCCAGCGCCGACTTTCAGAGCCTTAGTTGCGCCTTCACTTCAGGCCACTGGCGCCGGCTGACCGACAGGTGTTCAGGCACATCACGCAGGCGCAAGGCCCAATGCGGATCGGTGTCGCCGGCTTTTTCGCTTTCGCGCACCACGCCAAGCACGGCGTCAATCGCCACCAGACAGTTGCGGTGGATGCGCACGAAACGCGGGGAAAATTCGGTTTCAAGGTGGGCCAGCGATTCTTCGAGCAGATACTCGCGCAGGGCGGTGCGCGCGGTGACATATTTCAGTTCGGCGCGCAGATACAGCACCTCGGCGACCGGCACCAACAGCACGTTGCCGCGTTCAACCACGCGCAGCCGGGTACGGCCGGCCGGCGCCAGCGCCTGCAACAGGGTGTCGGCGGGCGCCAGGCGGCGCGCCTTTTTCAGCGCATCCAGCAGGCGGGCGGCGCGAATCGGTTTCAACAGGTAATCGGCGGCGGCCAGTTCGAAGGCTTTGAGCGCGAATTCGTCGTAGGCGGTAACGAACACCACGGCCGGCGGCAGCGGCAGCCCGGCCAGTTGCTGCGCCAGTTCGATGCCGTCCATGCGTGGCATGCGGATGTCGATCAGGGCGATGTCGGCGGACGACTCGGGCACCAAGCTGGCCAGCAATTCAAGCGCGGCGAGACCATCCCCGGCCTCGCCGACGATCTGGTGGGGAAAGTCGCCGGCGATGTCGGCCAACAGGGTGCGCAGCCGCGCCCTGGCGGGTGCTTCGTCATCGACAATGAGGATGCGAGAATTTTCAGCCATGGCGGGGTTTGCGCTTGCCGGGCAGGTCGATGCGCACCCGATAGCGGCCTTCGCTGACGCTGCTGTCCAGCGTGGCTTCGAGGTCGTAGAACAACATCAGCCGTTCGCGCAGGTTGGCCAGCGCCATGTGGTTGCCGGCACGCTGGGCGCCCTTCCTGACTTCGCCCTCGCCCAGCCAGGGATTATCGATCTCGATCCGTACCCGCTCACCCTGGACGGCCAGCCGCACGTTAATCTCACCCGGCGTCAGCGCCGGCTCGATGCCGTGATACACGGCGTTTTCGAGCAGCGGCTGCAGCAACAGCGGCGGCGCCAGGACATCGGGCGGACAGTCACTCACCTCCCACTTCACCCGCAGCCGCTCGCCGAGACGCAGATGTTCGATTTCAAGATATTTGCGCGCCAGGGCGATTTCGTCGGAGAGTGGCGCCAGTTCGCGGTTGTCCTGCATCAGGGCGCGGAACAGTTCCGACAACTCTTCGAGCGCCGCTTCGGCCCGCCGCGGATCCTCGCGGATAACACCGAGCACGGCATTCAGGCTGTTGAACAAAAAGTGCGGGCGAATGCGCGCCGTCAGCGCCGAAAGTTTGGCCTCGGCCAGCGCCGGGGCATAAGCGCGGGCGGCCAGATCGAACCACAGCAGCATGCCGAGCGCCAGCACGCCGGCCGCCAGGGGCGCCCGCCAAATCTCGCCGCCGCCGAGCACCTGCGCCAGCAGCGCACCCACGCCGGCCGTCACAGCCACCGCCAGCATGACGATCAGCAGACCCGCCAAGCGTGCCGGCAGCCTTTGCAGGAACGGGGCGAGGACAAACAGCAGCGTTAAAGTGATCAGCAGCGCCGGCTCGACCAGCGCCGCCAGTTCGCCCACTTCACGCGGCAACAGCGCCAGGCTGCGATTGCCGGCAAGCGCCAGCGCCAGCAGAAAACCGTTTGTCACCAGCAACACGCGCAGCCAGACACCCAGATTGCGGAAGTCCGGCAGGCGGGGCGGCATCATGTTTTGCTGGTTGATTGCCATGTTGCGGAACAGGCCTCGTTTTGACGTGGTCATTATAGATTCCCCGCGCAAATCCAGGCGTGGCAAGAAATCGGCTCCTTGGCTTATGTGCTGGGCGTCAAGGTCTACGAACTGGTAGCACTGGCGGAAGGCTTGACCCCCGCTGCGCTGATACCGGGGGGATTCGACCCGGATGAAGAAGTCATCATCAGCTACTTCAGAAAAATGCCGGTCGATGAGCGGGAGTTGTTCAAGGCTATCGGCGCTTCGTTCAGCAAGTTGCGGCGGACGAAATCGCTGGCCGATACCCGGTAGCGCTGCGTCACGGGAACGTTTTCCGCTTGACGGATACCGTGACACGAAATAGACTGCGCCATGATCCATTCGTTCAACTGCACGGACACCCAGGCGCTCTTTCATAGCCAAACGGTGTCCAGGTTCAAAAACATCGAACGCGTGGCGCGGCGTAAGCTGCTGCAGCTTCAGGCGGCGACCGATCTCGCCAGCTTGCGAGTGCCTCCGGGCAACCAGCTTGAAGCCTTGAAGGGGTACCGCAAAGGGCAACACAGTATCCGCGTCAATGACCAATGGCGGGTGTGCTTTGTCTGGCGCGAGGACGGCGCGCACCGGGTTGAAATTGTCGACTACCACTAAGGAACGAACATGACTGAATTACTTGACGAAATCCACCCTGGCGAAATTTTGCTGGAGGATTTCATGAAGCCGATGGGCATCTCGGCACGCCAGCTTGCGGCAGATATCGACGTATCACCCAGTCGCATCAGCGAATTGGTACACGCTTCGCGGCCAATTACCGCCGATACCGCGTTGCGCCTGGGGCTGTTTTTTGGCATGGAGCCGCGCTTCTGGCTGAATCTGCAAACCGAGTACGACATGCGGATAGCCGTCAGAACCATTCAGAAGAATCTCGTTTCGCGCATCCGCGTTTTCCATCACGCGGCAGCATAATCGTCCATTTCAACGGGTTCATCATGTCAGACAAAACCTGGTCCGGCCGTTTTTCGGAGCCGGTCTCCGATCTCGTCAAACGCTATACCGCCTCGGTCTTTTTCGACCAGCGCATGGCGGCGCAGGATATCCGCGGATCACTCGCGCACGCCAGGATGCTGGCGCGGCAAAACATCATCTCGCAGGACGACTTTGCCGCCATCGAGCGCGGCCTGGCGCAGGTCGCCGCGGAAATCGCGGCGGGATCATTCGTCTGGAATCTCGATGACGAAGATGTCCATCTCAACATCGAGAAGCGGCTGACCGCGCTGATCGGCGATGCCGGCAAGCGCCTGCATACCGGCCGTTCGCGCAACGACCAGGTTGCCACCGACATCCGCCTCTGGCTGCGCGACACCATCGACACGCTGGACGAGTTACTGGCCGATCTGATGCGCGCGCTGCTCGATGTGGCAACACAGCACGCCGCGACGCCGATGCCCGGCTTCACCCATTTGCAGGTGGCCCAGCCCGTCACCTTCGGCCACCACCTGCTGGCCTACGTCGAAATGCTCTCCCGCGACCGCGAGCGCTTTGCCGACGCGCGTCGCCGAGTTAACCGGCTGCCGCTCGGCGCGGCAGCGCTGGCGGGAACAACCTTCCCCATCGACCGCGAATTTGTCGCCCGCGAACTCGGCTTCGAGGCGATTTGCGCGAACTCTCTGGATGCCGTCTCCGACCGTGATTTCGCCATCGAGTTCTGCGCCGCCGCGTCACTGGTGATGGTCCATCTGTCGCGCTTTTCGGAAGAGCTGATTCTCTGGATGAGCCCATGTGTCGGCTTCATCGACCTGGCCGACCGCTTTTGCACCGGTTCGTCGATCATGCCGCAGAAGAAGAACCCGGACGTGCCGGAACTGGCGCGCGGCAAGAGCGGCCGCGTGTTCGGCCACCTGATGGGGCTGCTGACCCTGATGAAGGGCCAGCCGCTCGCCTACAACAAGGACAACCAGGAAGACAAGGAGCCGCTGTTCGACACGGCGGACACCCTGGTCGACACGCTGCGCATCTTCGCCGACATGGCGCCGGGCATTCGGGTCAAGCCCGATGCGATGGCGGCCGCGCTGCGCCAGGGCTATGCGACCGCCACCGACCTCGCCGACTATCTGGTCAAGCGCGGCCTGCCGTTCCGCGATGCCCACGAAGCCGTGGCGCGCGCCGTGCGCGCTGCCGAAATGCAAGGCTGCGACCTCGCCGAGCTGCCGCTCGCCGAGTTGCAGAAGTTTTCGCCGCTGGTAGGCATGGATGTGTTCGCCGTGCTTTCAGTGGCCGGTTCGCTGGCCGCCCGCGACCATCTGGGCGGCACCGCGCCGCAGCGGGTCAAGGCCGCCATTGCGCGTCTGCGCGCCTCACTTTGAGTGAATGACAAAATCATGCAAAAGATCGGCGGCAAATACGAAATCATCCGCAAGCTCGGCGATGGTGCGACCTCCACGGTTTATCAGGCCTACGACCCCTTTGCCGGGCGCGAGGTTGCGGTCAAGCTGATCTTTCCCGAAATCCTTGCTGACGGCAAACGCGGCAAGCTGTTCCGCCGCCTGCTGCTCAATGAGGCATCGCTGGCCGGCAAACTGGCGCACCCGCACATCGTGCAGATTTTCGATGCCGTGGTAGGCGAGGATGAAAGCTACATCGTCATGGAATACGTGCCTGGCGGCACGCTGGAACATTTCTGCAACACCGATCGCCTGCTGCCGATCGAACGCGTGGTCGAGATCATCTTCAAGTGCACGCGGGCGCTGGAATACGCCAACCGCGTCGGCATCACCCACCGCGACATCAAACCGGCCAACATCCTGCTCGCCAAGGCGCTCGATGCGAACCGGCCGGATGCCGACATTGAAATCAAGATTTCCGATTTCGGTGCCTGCATCCAGACCACGGGCGAGCAGACGCAAACCCAGGTGGTTGGCGTCGGTTCGCCCGCCTACATGTCGCCACAGCAGGTGCGCGAACAAACACTCAACCATCAGACCGACATTTACTCGCTGGGTGTTGTCATGTACCAGTTGCTGTCGGGCCGGCTACCTTTCCAGGCCAGCAGCAACTTCGGCATGATCTATCAGATCTGCAACATCGAGCCGCCACCGCCCTCGACATTCCGCAACGAGATACCAGTGGCGCTCGACACTCTGGTCGCCCGCGCCATGCAGAAGGAACTCGCCGATCGCTATACCAGCTGGGCGGAGTTTTCCCACGACCTGGCGCAGGCCTTCCGCAACCGCCAGTTGGCCACACGCCAGCAGGAAACGCCCGACAGCGAGAAATTCGAGAGCCTGCGCGCGTTGAATTTCTTCGAGGATTTCTCGGATGTCGAAATCTGGGAGATCGTCCGCTTTGCCCGTTGGGAGGAAATCGCGGCCGGCACCCGGCTGATGAAGGATGGCGAACCCGGCGACCATTTCTGCTTCGTCCTCGATGGCGAAATCCGCATCAGCAAGCAGAACCATGTGCTCGGCGTGCTGGGGCGCGGCGAAGTGATCGGCGAGATTGCCGTCATTGACCGCCGCCACCCGCACCGCGGCGCCGATGTCGTTGCGCAGACTATCTCGCGCATTGTCATCATTCCCGGACAGTCCTTGCGCCACGCCTCCGACGCCACGCGCATGCACTTTTACAAGAGCTTCCTGCTCGTTCTGGCGCAGCGCCTGTCACATACCAATCTGCTTCTGGTCGGGCCCTGATGCAGTTCCCCCCGGCGCTGGCCACGGCCATCGCCAGCGCCGTCGAAGCTTTTACCGGCCAGCCGTTCCATGTCAGCACGGCGCAGCCGGTCGGCGGCGGCTGCATCCATGAGGCCTGGCGACTGGACGACGGCCAGCGCAGCTTTTTCGTCAAGACCGTCCCGACCAACGCTGCTGCCCCTTTCGACGCCGAAGCCGACGGACTGGCCGCATTGACAGCCACCGGGGCCATCCGTGCGCCAAAAGTCGGTGCTCGCGGGACGGCGGCTGGCCAGTCCTTCCTGGTGCTCGAATACCTGGCGCTGTGCGGCCTCGACCGCGCCGGCGGGGCGCGCCTGGGCGCAGCCCTCGCGGAGTTACACCGGCACACCGGGCAGGAGGAAAGCGCCGCCTACGGCTGGCCGCGCGACAACTTCATCGGCGGCACGCCGCAGTCCAATCAGAGCCACCGCACCTGGGCCGGCTTTTACGCCGCGGAACGCCTGCAACCGCAACTCGCACTGGCCAGCGAGAACGGCATGGAGCGCGCATTACGCGATCAGGGTGAACGTCTCGCCGAGCGGCTTTCCTCGTTCTTTTTGGATTACCGTCCGAAGCCCAGCCTGCTGCACGGCGACCTCTGGTCGGGCAACGCCGCCCAACTGGCCAATGGGGAAGAGGCGGGCACGCCGATCATTTTCGATCCGGCCGTGTATCGCGGCGACCGGGAAGCGGACATCGCCATGGCCGAACTTTTTGGCGGCTTTCCCGAGTCGTTCTACGCCGCCTACCGCGCCGCCTGGCCGCTCGACCCGGGCTATGAGACACGCAAGACGCTCTACAACCTGTATCACGTCCTCAACCATTTCAACCTGTTCGGCACCGGCTATCTCGGCCAGGCCAGGCGCATGATCGCGCGGCTTAATGCTGAACTGCGCTGAGGCCCGCCAGCTTCTGCTGCAATTCGCCGGCCTGATACATCTCGGTCATGATGTCGCAACCGCCGATGAATTCGCCGTTGATGTAAAGCACCGGGATCGTCGGCCAGTCGGCGTATTCCTTCAACGCCGGGACCACTTCGGGGTCGGCCAGCACATTCATTTCGACGAAGCTGACGCCGCAGGCCTTCAAAATCTGCGCCGCCTTGGCCGAAAAGCCGCACTGCGGAAACTGCCGGGTGCCCTTCATGTAGAGCACGACAGGGTTTTCGGTCACGGTTTGATGGATTTTCTCTTTGGCATTCATTGGGGGCTCCTTGCAGTAGTTTACGGATTTAGTCGGGAATTCTACCACCGCTGATGCGGACAACGCCAGCCAGGTCGCGGTGCTGTTCGATGTCGGCAAATCCGACGGCCACGAGCAGGTCGAAAACGGCTGCGGCCTGGTCAAAGCCATGTTCGAAAAACAGGCTGCCACCGGGCTTCAGCCAGTGCGGCGCAGTCGCCACGATATGGCGCAGCGCGGCCAGGCCGTCGGCGTGATCGGTCAATGCGCCGATCGGCTCGAAGCGCAAGTCTCCCTGCGCCAAGTGCGGATCACCGGACGCGACATAGGGCGGGTTGGCGACAATGATATCGAAGCGTTCCTCGCGCAATCCCGCAAACCAGTTGCTCTCGACAAATTCGACCGGGGCGCCCAGCCGCGCCGCGTTGCCCCGCGCCACGGCGAGCGCGTCTGGAGAAACATCCGACGCAATCAAGCGCGTCAGCGGCAGTTCCAGTGCCAGCGTCACTGCAATGCAGCCGCTGCCGACGCCCAGGTCGAGAATCCGCGCCGCGCGTTGCGCCGTCCCGCCAGCGCCGACTTTTGCCTTCACGACCTCAACCAGCAATTCAGTCTCGGGACGCGGAATCAGCACGGCGGGGCTCACCGCGAAGTCGCGTCCGTAGAACTCGCGCGTGCCAAGCAGATAGGCCACCGGCTCTCCCGCTGCACGACGCTCCACCAGCGCGTTGAACAAAGCCCGCTGGCCTGGTGCTAACGCCTCTTCGCGATGGGCTTCCAGCCATGCGGCCGACCGGCTCAAAACCTGCCCCAGCAGCAGCCGCGCCTCGGCGGCGGGAATGCGTTGCCGCGCCGCGGCCAGGGCTTCTTCAACAGCACTCATTGCGCCAGTTCGGCCAGCAGTTCCGCCTGGTGCTCGGCATTCAGCCCGGCAATCAACTCATCGAGATCGCCCGCCATGATCGCGTCGATCTTGTACAGGGTCAGGTTGATGCGGTGGTCGGTGATGCGCCCCTGCGGGAAGTTGTAGGTGCGGATGCGTTCGGAACGGTCGCCGCTGCCGATCAGGCTCTTGCGCGTGCTGGCGATCTGCTGCTGCTGGGCGCGCAACTGCATGTCCTTCAGGCGCGCGGCCAGCACCGAAAGCGCCTGCGCCTTGTTGCGGTGTTGCGAACGATCGTCCTGGCATTCGACGACCAGGCCCGAAGGCAAATGCGTGATGCGCACTGCCGAATCGGTCTTGTTGATGTGCTGTCCGCCGGCGCCCGAGGCGCGGTAGGTGTCGATGCGCAGTTCGGCCGGGTTGATGGTGATGGCGTCGAGCTCACCCGCCTCCGGCAGCACCGCCACCGTGCAGGCCGAGGTATGGATGCGGCCCTGCGTTTCGGTGGCCGGTACGCGCTGCACACGGTGGCCGCCGGATTCGTATTTCAGCCTGGCATAGGCCCCGGCGCCCTCGATGCGCGCAATGATTTCGCGGTAGCCGCCCAGATCGGACTCGCTTTTCGACACCACCTCGATTTTCCAGCGGTTCTTCTCGGCGAAGCGCGCATACATGCGGAACAGATCGCCGGCAAACAGGGCGGATTCGTCGCCGCCGGTGCCGGCACGGATTTCGAGAAACACGCTCTTGTCGTCATCCGGATCGCGCGGCAGCAGGGCACGCTGCAGATCGGCCTCCAGACCGGCCATGATGGCCTGTGCGGCGGCAGCTTCTTCGCGGGCAAATTCGCGCATCCCGGCATCGCTTTCCATGGCGGCGGCGGCGGCCAGATCGGCTTCGGCCCGCCGGTAGGCGGCGAACAGGTCGACCACGGTGGCAATCTCGGCGCGCTCCTTGTTCAGGCGCAGAAACGCCTCCATGTCGCGCGTCGCCGTCTCGGCGCCCAGCAGGGCATCGAGTTCGGCGAGGCGGTCGGCAAGTTGTTCAAGCCGGTGGCGGATGCTGGTTTTCATGAATGGCAAATAGGCAATAGCGCACCGCAGGACTGCGGCGCGAAAGAATTCAACACACTACTTCTCGGAGTTAAGGTGCCAGATGCGGGCAATGACCTGTGCAACCTCGTTACGCTCGGCGCCCTCGGCCAGGTTGAGGGCCTGCGTCGGCGGGTGCAACAGCTTGTTGGTCAGCCCTTTCGACAGGGCATCAAGCACCTGCGCCGGATCGTCGCCACGCTGCAGCAATTTCAGCGCATGCTCCAGTTCATGGCGGCGCGCCCGGTCAGCGGTGTCGCGCAGCGCGCGAATGATCGGCACCGCCTCGCGCGATTCTATCCAGTGCAAAAAGTCGTCGACGCGATGGGTGATGATTTCCTCGGCCTCGACAATCGCCGCCTGGCGCGATTCCTGGCCTGATTCGACGATCTGCCCCAGGTCATCAAGCGTGTAGAGGAATACGTCATCGAGTTGTCCCACCTCGGCCTCGATGTCGCGTGGCACGGCCAGATCAACCATCACCATCGGCCGGTGCCGGCGCGTCTTCAGCGCCCGCTCGACCATGCCCAGGCCAAGGATCGGCAATGCGCTCGCCGTACAGGACACGACGATGTCATAATCGGCAAGCCGGTCGCCCACCTCGTCGAGACGCAGCACATCGCCGCCAAAACGCTCGGCAATCGGCCGGGCACGTTCGGGCGTGCGATTGGCGATGGTCAGCCGCTTCGGCTTGCCGCCGGCAAAGTGGGCGGCGCACAGTTCGATCATCTCGCCGGCGCCGATGAACAGGACGCTTTGATCGGCAAGTCGCTCGAAGATGCGTTCGGACAAATGCACCGCAGCCGCGGCCATCGACACGATGTTGGCGCCAATCGCCGTCGTCGAGCGCACTTCCTTTGCCACCGAGAAAGTGCGCTGAAACAGTTTGTTGAGCAGGGTACCCAGGGTGCCGGCCTCTTCCGCCGCGCGCGCCGCCTGCTTCATCTGGCCGAGGATCTGCGGCTCGCCCAATACCATCGAATCGAGTCCGGAAGCGACCCGGAACATGTGGCGCACCGCATCGCGTTGCGGATGCTGGTAAACGTAGGGATCGATGCGGCGCGCCGGCAGGGAGTGATATTCGGCCAGCCAGTCGATGGCCGCGGTCGGCTCGTTAGTGGCGCAATACAACTCGGTGCGATTGCATGTCGACAGGATCGCCGCTTCGCGCACCGGTCGTTCGCGCAGCAGGTCATGCAGCGCCAGTGTCAGCTTCGCCGGGTCGAACGACACCTGCTCACGGATGTCGAGCGGGGCGGTATGGTGGTTGATGCCAAGGGCGAAAACCTGCACGGAATCTGTCTGCGAAAGAAATAAACGTGTAATTAGAGACTAAAAGCCGGGCTGCGGCAACCCGGAGCCTTTTCCAACGTGGTGTGAGTGGTGTGAGCCTGAACGTTGGTCCGTATTTCCAGGGAAGAATGAGCCTGAAGGCAGGTAAAGCGTCGCCAAGCGAGGAGTGGGTTGATCATCCTGGAGATGGTGATCAACATGAACGAAACCCAACTGCGCACGATCGAGCAGATCGAAGCGTTACCAGACGCCGGCCCAATCAGCTGCTTTTTAAGCCATTCGAGTAGATCGCGCCTTCCTTTTTTGTAAATCACCTTTCGATACTCCGGTAGCGACGAATGCAAGCATCAAGTTGGCTGCGGCTCGCGGTTTGAATGGCTACCAGCAATTCGTGGCTCACCGCTGAAAGGTGAAAGCGTCGCTGGAGTTCTTGCTGAATGTACAGCAACAGATAGGCTGTGGCTTCAGCATCGGCCAGTGCGCGATGGTAACGCCCTGTTGCGGGCAGACCCAGCGTCCGCACGAGAGTGCCCAATTTGTGATTCGGTGCTTCCGGGAAAATACGTCGAGCCAAGAGCATGGAACAAGCAAATTCCTGTTTGCGCCTTCCATTAATTCGGCGCAACTCAGCGTCCCAGAACTTGCTATCGAAGGCCGCGTTGTGCGCAACGATTGGATGGGTGCCTACAAATTGCACAGCATCACGTATCACTACCTCGACCTTGGGAGCCTTGCGAACCATTTCATTGGTTATACCGGTCAAGGCTTGTATGTCATTGGGAATCGAGACGCCAGGATTCATCAGGCTCTGAAAACGGTCGACGATCTTGCCCTCAGCAATGAGGACAATCGCAACTTCTGTCGGCCGCGCACCAAGGGCCGGGGAGAGGCCGGTTGTTTCGAAGTCTATGACCGCATGAACTCCCATTTTGTGCGCTTACCCAAAATGCTGGTAACAGACTCGATCAATGCAACGTAGCTTGGGCCCCTTGTTTGAGCCATCGACTCTACATATCTCGACGGTTTTCAATTTGTTCATGTGGAGACGCTCGGCGCAATTAGCGTCACGCCCGTGAAATATGCGGCGTAGCGTCGTGTATCCCGGGTCAAAACTGGATGACCTGATACTGCCGCGTGCGCACCGATAAAAAAATCACCGAGAACATTGCTCTTCGTACCGCCTTGTCGGCGGTAACGCACAAAAGCCTTACCGGCGAGGAACAATGCCGGTCGCGGCAACTCGATCAGCACCAGACCTAACTCCTCGATAGTTTTGTCCAGTGCCTCGACGGTCGAGAACGTCAGCGACAACTCGGAATAAATAATCGGATTGATCGCCAGCCGGTGAACTTTCGATTGCGCGCGTAGTTGGCCTATCGACCAGCCCGCCCACTCCGGGTCGTCCTCCAGAACGTCGACCAGCACGTTGGTGTCGACCAGTAACATCAACCTTCGCCGCGCAGTAGCGCCATCAGCTCGTCGGTTCGCCATTTGACATCCGCTTTGCCACGGGCAGATTCGAATCGATCGGGCTTGCGACTCGGCCTCGCGCCCACCTTGTGAATTACAACATCGCCTTCACGATTGACCGCAAAATCTACCGAACAGCCGGGTGCCAGATTCAGCGCATCGCGAATCTGCTTGGGGATGGTGACCTGACCCTTGCTGGTAAGTGTCGTCGACATGGCATGGCTCCTTTTGTATTACGGCGATACTCATTGTAATACCCGGCGAGCTGGTATGCAATCCGCACGAATAGCTTGGCTTCCTGATCGAACAGAGCGTTGATGGTGGCGTCGTCAATCACACAAGCAAACCGCCCTCGATGCCTACCTCGCCCGCACTGCCGTCATCCACGCCAAGCTGGAACGGTTGCAGCAACTCGCCGATGACCACTTCGGTCACGACTCCGACGCCGTCCATTGGGGCCACGTCGGCGATCTCGGGCGGGTGGATGCCGGGCTGGACGAATTGCTGGCGATCCTCGGCGGCGACGGTGAGTGACGACGCCCACCAACCACAGGAGATGACCATGAACGTCAAACTGACCGCCACCCAAACCATTGTTCTCAACGCTGCTGCCGCCCGTCCGGATAGCAACATTGAACCGCTGCCGACCAATCTACGTGGCGGTGCCAAAACCGCTGTCATCGATGGGCTGCTCGCCCGCGTCCTGATCACCAAGTTTCAACACCCCGATCACGTCGCGTACTACTTGACCGATGTCGCCTACGCCGCCGTGGGGCGCAAACGCAAGGTGCCAGCACCAGTTACCCCGGCCCCAGAGATCGCGGCCGCCGTGTCCGCAGCCGAGGCCAAGTGGGCGCAAGATAAGCTTGGGGTCACCAAGCCCCGCATTCGCGAGCACAGCAAGCAGGCCGCAGTCATCCAAATGCTGCAACGCCCCGATGGCACAACGATTCAACAAATCATGGAATCCACTGGCTGGCAGGCGCACACGGTACGCGGTACATTCGCCGGAGCGCTCAAGAAGAAGCTCGGCCTGAACATCGTGTCGGCGAAAGATGCCACTGGCGAAAGGGTGTATCGGATCGCCTGACTGCAAACCACCCAAGGGTCTGCGCGCACCGCAGGCCCTTTTCTTCGGCGAAATGGCACGGCGGCCGTTTTGCCAATTTTCCGTGTCGAAAGCGGCGGAAATCCGCGCCAGCACTGGCTTTGCGATGGGTGGCCAATTTTGGCTTAACGGGTGTGAATTCAACTCGCACCCTTGCCCGGAGTGCAAACCGCAAACCCTGCAAACCTCGGTGAGCCGCCCCCGATTTTTCTGGACACGAATTTGGGGTTAAATCGTGTCTG
>CAZOMI010000061.1:0-19091 GCA_964580925.1 uncultured Methyloversatilis sp. | reverse complement strand
ACAAGATCGACGAAGTCTTCATCGGCTCGTGCATGACCAACATCGGCCACTTCCGTGCCGCCGGCAAGATCCTCGACGGCAAGAGCGACCTCCCGACCCGCCTGTGGATCGCCCCGCCGACCAAGATGGACGCCATGCTCCTCAACGAGGAAGGCTACTACGCGGTGCTCGGCAAGTCCGGCGCGCGCATGGAAATGCCCGGCTGCTCGCTGTGCATGGGCAACCAGGCGCAGATCAGGAAGGGCAGCACGGCGGTATCAACCTCGACCCGCAACTTCCCCAACCGCCTCGGCATCGACACCCGCGTCTACCTCGTGTCCGCCGAACTCGCCGCAGTGTGCGCACTGACCGGCAAACTGCCGACTCCGGCCGAATATCATGAACAAGTCAAGGCGGTAAATGCCAAGGCAGCCGATATCTATCGCTACATGCAGTTCGATACCATACCTGACTTCGCTGATATTGCTAAAGAAGTTCAGGTGTAGTGTCTAAAAGTTTGGGGGAGTTGAATGCTCGAAAACCCGCATCGGCAGCGATGCGGGTTTTCTTTTTCAGATATCCGGAATATCGACGTATCCGGCCGCTCAGTCTCTCAGCGAGTGCGACTTCAGCGCGAAGACGACTACCATTGAGCAGTCGCTCCCTCTCGGCTGAAACTTCAACTTCCCGGGCGACTCCAGACGCCGGCTCAAGACAGCACGGACATTCAGCACAGTCGGCCCGTGGAAACCGCGAAGCAATTCGATTTCCTGTCCAAACAAGGTTGCCAGATGTTCCAGGGCCACTACCACGCCAAACCAATGACGCAGGAACAATTGACCAGCTTCTACCGGCAGCGGCTCAGCTAACGCCGTACCGCCAGCGCCGACTTTTACCATGGCGCATCACAGCAAGCCGGCAGCCAGGCCGCTACCGATCAGCACCATCATCGCCGCAACCGTCAATTGCACAAAACGCAGGCTCACCTTCTTCAGCATGCGCTTGCCGAACCAGGCGCCGGCAAACGCGGCGAGCGTTGCGGCTATCACCAGTCCGCCGTTTTCACCCTGCAGTACCGCCCAGCCGCCGCCATGGAAAGCTGCACCATACGCCACCAGTCGCACGGCATCGACCAGCACCGCACAGGCGGCACTGGTGCCGATGAACGCCTCCTTGCCCAGCCCGGCCTTGACCAGGAAGGCGGCGCGAAAAGCGCCCTGGTTGCCGGACAGGCCGCCGAAGAAACCCGACAGCAATCCACCGAGCGGCATCCAGCGCGGCGCAAAGGACAGCTTGTCAAAGCGTGGCGAAAGCTCCAGAAGGGCGAAGGCGACGATCAGCAACCCGACGACTGCCTTGACCGGCGTGATTTCAAACCATCGATCCCCGACCTGGTAAGTGGTCCAGGCGGGCTGAAGGGCAAACAACGCCAGCAGACTGGCGCCGGCAATGGCGGCCAGCGCTGCCGTCACGCCAAAACGGGCAACTACCCGCCAGTCCGCATTGCTCCCGACCAGCCCGATCTTGAACAGGTTGTTGGATAGGTGCACCACGGCCGTCATGGCGATGGCTGTCGGGATCGGGAAGAACAGCGTGAAGGCCGGGGTCAGGATGGTGCCCAGGCCAAAACCGGAAAACAGCGTCAGGCCGGAAGCCAGCACGGCAACGAGACAGATCGTCAGGTAATCCATCCGGATTCAGCCTCTGGATTTCTAGTCAGGAAACAGCACCACGCCGACACTGTTGCGGCCAGCGTGCTTCGCTGAATACAGCCCGCGATCCGCTCGATTGATCCATTGGTCAGGCGATTCGCTGCTGTCATACTCGGCCACGCCGACACTGATCGTGACCTTGACCTTCCGTCCGGCCACGTCGAAGTCCTGTTGCTCGATCTCCTGCCGCAGTTTTTCGGCGATGCGCCGCGCCTCGGCCAGATCGCAGGCCCGCAGCACCAGCAGGAACTCTTCGCCACCCCAGCGTACCGCGATATCCGACTCGCGCAGGCTGCCACTCAGTAATTGCGCCACACCCCGCAGGACACGGTCGCCGGCAAGATGGCCGTGGCTGTCGTTGATCTCCTTGAAATGGTCGAGGTCGACGAGCAGCACTGAAGTCGGCCGCGGCTCGCGCCGATACTCGGCCTCCAGCTTATCGACAAAGACGGTGAAGGCCTGACGGTTAAGCAAACCTGTGAGTTTGTCGGTTGCCGCCATCTCCTCCATGCGCTTCTGATAACGCGAAAGCGCCAGATTGGTCAGGAACAGTACCACCAGCGTCACCACCAGGCTGATGCCGAGGTTGACGTAGAGCGTCTGGCGGATTTCGGCCAGGGCCGGTTCCTCGTTCTGCTCGACGAACAGATACCACTTGAGCTCGGGCAGAAAGTTCACATTGAGGATGTGGTTGTCGCCATTGGCCTGGTACTGGTAGGAGCCGCTCTTTTCCTTGAGGATGCGCTCGACCAGTTCGCCCAGACCGACAGCAGCGCGCAGGTTCGCATCGCGATCGACACGGTTGCCCAAGATCACCACCTTGCCCTGCGCATCGACGAAATATATGGTTCGCTTGAAACGTTGCTGGTAGTCGCCAATCAGGTGGCGCACGGCATCGACGGTGAGGCCCACGCCGGTAGCGCCGATGTAATTCCCGGAGAAATCGTGGACGCGATAGTTGATGAAGATGGTCAGGGCGTCCTGGTTGGCGAGGTCGGGATCGACGTTGATCTCGTAGTCTTCCTGCATCGCGCTGACGCGGAAGTACCAGGCATCGCGTGGCTCCGCCTGGGCCACACGCTTGAGCACGCCTTCACTGGTGTAGTAAATCCCGCTTTTCTCCGAGACAAAGAAACTGCTGAAAGCACCGTAGCGTTTCTTGATCTCGCCAAGATAACGGGCCATCTCGCTGACATTCCGCTCCCCCTGCAGCACCCAATCGCGCAGGAAGGTATCGCTGGCCATGGTCGACGCAATCAACACGGGCCGCACCAGATCCTTCTGGATTTCCGAATAGATGTTGCTCGAGGTGAGTGGCAGATCCTGGTCGATGATGGCGTCGCGAATGGTCTGCTTGGAAACGAAATAGCCAGACAGTGTCGTCGCAAAAAAGCCACTGCAAAGAAGAAAGCTCACCAGCAACAGCAAGCGGCGGCGGTCGAAGATGCGATGCTGTTGGGTCATGGCTGGTGGGGAATTCGCTGAAACGCCGATATTGTCACAAAGAAAACCATGACCCCAAGATCTTCATATTGGGAGCATCAGCAATCCTTGTATTTTCCGTACGCATTGCCACGACCCGGATGCTCCTCGTCGCAGCGGTTCTTTTTCTTCTTGTTCTTGTGCTTCTTCTGGTCGTAATACGGATCGCCATACGCGGCCCCGATATAGACGTCGCCGCGTCGCGCGCTGCCGGAACTCTCGCCGACATTCTTGCCGACCACCGCACCGGAGGCTCCACCCACACCGGCACCAAGCACTGCCCCGGTCTTGCCACCCACGGCTTGGCCGACCGCAGCCCCGGTGGCGCCACCAACCGCACCGCCGACCACCGCGCCGCCCTGCCCGGGTCCCTGGGTGGTGACGGCAGCACCGGCACCCCCACCGACGGCACCACCGAGAATCGCCCCGGTCTTGCCGCCCATGGCCTGGCCGACCACAGCCCCGGCTGCAGCACCCGCCCCTCCACCAATCGCCGTCCTGAGCTCATCGGCAGCCTGCACCAGCGGACTGTTGAAAATTGCGATGCTGCCAGCCAATGCACAGACAAGATTCCGTACCCGATTCATGAAATTCCCTCCCCTCTTTCTTGCAATGTAAACCCCAACTTCAACCGCCTGCAGGATAACGCCCCGACTCGCTTAAAGTAAGCGCCAGTTTTGGAAAAGCGTAGCGGCTTTTGTAGCGAGAACGGTTCCTGTACAGCGAAGCACACCGATTTTGCCTGGCGCGGGAAAATCATCGAGCCGGATGAGGCTGACGCATCCTTCCATTAGAACTTTCTATGTTATGTCTTATATAAGACACTTGTTGCTTTGCAATAAGATCGATATACTGCGTTGCATCTGACCCGTGTAACCATATAGATGGTTTGCGGAAAAGCAGAAGAAAACCAAACATTACTCCCAACTTACGATCCGAGAGGACCCCTGACATGACCGACCGTAAATCACAAATCGAGGCACTGGAAAAAGACTGGGCCACCAATCCCCGCTGGAAAGGCATCAAGCGCGGTTACTCCGCCGCCGATGTCGTGCGCCTGCGCGGCTCTCTCCAGATCGAATACACGCTGGCCCAGCGCGGCGCCGAAAAGCTCTGGAATCTGGTGAACGGCGGCGCCAGGAAGGGTTACGTCAACGCCTTCGGCGCCATCACCGCCGGCCAGGCCATGCAGCAGGCGAAGGCCGGCCTGGAGGCCGTCTATCTGTCGGGCTGGCAAGTGGCGGCGGACGGCAACACCTCCGAAACCATGTATCCGGACCAGTCGCTCTACGCCTACGACTCGGTGCCGACGATGGTGCGCCGCATCAACAACACCTTCAAGCGCGCCGACGAAATCCAGTGGTCGCGCGGCATCAATCCCGGCGACAAGGAATTCATCGACTACTTCCTGCCGATCGTGGCGGATGCCGAAGCCGGCTTTGGCGGCGTGCTCAACGCCTTCGAGTTGATGAAGAACATGATCGTCGCCGGCGCCGCCGCCGTGCATTTCGAGGACCAGCTTGCCGCCGCGAAAAAGTGTGGCCACATGGGCGGCAAGGTGCTCGTGCCGACCCAGGAAGCGATCGAAAAGCTGACCGCCGCGCGCTTCGCCGCCGACGTGCTGGGCGTGCCCACCATTGTCCTCGCCCGCACCGATGCCGAAGCCGCCAACCTGCTGACCTCCGACCACGATGCCAACGACCAGCCGTTCCTCACCGGCGAGCGCACCCAGGAAGGTTTCTACCGCGTCAGGAATGGCCTCGAACAGTCGATCAGCCGCGGCGTCGCCTACGCGCCCTATGCCGACCTGGTGTGGTGCGAAACCGGCAAACCCGACCTCGGCTTTGCCCGCGAATTCGCCCAGGCCGTGCTCAAGGCTTGCCCCGGCAAGCTCTTGTCCTACAACTGCTCGCCCTCCTTCAACTGGAAAAAGAACCTCGACGACAAGACTATCGCCAAGTTCCAGGACGAGCTCTCGGCCATGGGCTACAAGTATCAGTTCATCACCCTGGCCGGCATCCACATCAACTGGTACAACACCTTCCAGTTCGCCCAGGCCTACGCCAAGGGAGAAGGCATGAAGCACTACGTGGAGATGGTGCAGGAACCGGAATTCGCCGCCCGCGAGCAGGGCTACACCTTCGTTTCGCACCAGCAGGAAGTCGGCACCGGCTACTTCGACGACGTCACCACCGCGATCCAGGGCGGTTCATCCAGCGTCAAGGCGCTGACCGGCTCGACGGAGGAGGAGCAGTTTCACTGATAAGGATTGATTGAACCCTCGCGACAGAGGGAGTGGAGCGAAGGAGCCGTGCCGGGAACCCGGTGCGGCTTTTTTGCGGGCACATTGAAAATCGACCTCTCCGGCCAGTCTCTTTGTGTATTACTCTCGTTCTATTTGGCAGGACCCGCACCAGCACCAGATAAAGTAAGATCAGCGAGTGAATATTGATACCCGACGCCCACCTTCCTTCCTGACCGAATGGTTGCTGCTCGGCGCGGCATTGCTGGTGCTGGGCGGTTTTGTCGCCTATTCACTGTTTGTCGAGCACTCAGCCATCGGCCAGCGCGAGGAGGAACGACTTGCCGCGCAGGCGAAAGTCATCCACGACAACCTCGGGCGCCAGATCCTGACGATCAGCCGTGCGCTGGTTAGCCTGCGCGAGGAGATGCCGGTCTGGCAGAAGGAAAAAGGCGGCATGGCCCTGGCCAATCGTCGCCTGAGCGCCTTCACGGATGCCCTGCCGGGCGTGCGCACCATGCTGATCCTCGATGCCGCCGGCACTGCCCGGGCATCGAGCCGCCCGGAATTAGTCGGCCTGAATTTCAGCCACCGCGATTATTTCAAGACGGCGCGCGACAACCCCGACCCAGACACGCTCAATGTCTGTCCGCCCTTCAAGAGCGTATTGGGAATTTATACTTTTAACGTGACGCGCAAGATCACCGGACCGCGGGGCGAATTTGCCGGCATCGTCACCGCCTCCATCGATCCCGAAGAATTCAAGATACTGCTCGGCTCGGTGCTGTATTCGCCGGACATGTGGTCGGCCATCGTTCATGGCAGCGGCGCCCTGTTCATGATGCTCCCCGATCAGGCAGAAGCGGCAGGTAAGTACCTGACAGAATCCGATTCGCTGTTTTCCAAACATATGGCAAGTGGAAAGTCGGGAACGGTGCTGACCGGCACCAGCCGTGCCAGGAGCGAGCAGCGCCTGGTTGCGCACCAGACCGTTGATCCTGCCGGCCTGTTCATGGACAATGAATTGATTGTTGCGGTCTCCCGCGACAGGAACGTTTTATATGCGCCATGGCGGCGCGAAGCTCAGGCGCGCGGGGGTTTGTTCGGCCTGTTGTTGCTGAGTTCGGTGTTCGGCCTGTACCTGCTACAGCAACGCCGCCGGGAGGCCATGCAGGAAGCCGCTGCGGCTGAAACTGCACTCAATGAAAAAAGCGTGGAACTGGAACGCTTTTTCAATGTAACCCTCGACCTGCTATGCATTGCCGATATTGACGGCGGCTTCAAGAAGCTCAATTCTGCCTGGGAGGCCAAGCTGGGCTATACACGCGCCCGCCTGGAAACCGCACGTCTCATCGATTTCGTGCACCCGGATGACCGGGACACCACCCGGACAGCGCTGGCGGATCTGGCTGCAGGCAAGCCAGTCGTCAACTTCACCACTCGCTACCGCCATGCCGAGGGTGACTACCGCACCATCGAGTGGCATGCCACCCCGCAAGACAAGCTGTTCTACGCTGCCGCCCGCGACGTCAGCGATCGCAAGGCGATGGAGGGGGCGCTGATCGAAGCCAAGCTCGCCGCCGAAGCAGCCAGCCAGGCCAAAGGCCAGTTCCTCGCCAACATGAGTCACGAAATCCGCACGCCGATGAATGCCGTGCTGGGGTTGCTGCAACTCCTGCAGCACACCGAACTGTCCGACCGGCAACGTGACTATGCGCAGAAAGCGCATGCCGCGGCGCAGTCACTGCTGGGCATCCTCAACGACATCCTCGACTTCTCCAAGGTCGAAGCCGGCAAAATGGTTCTGGAAGACGCCCCCTTCCGCCTTGACCAGTTGCTGCGCAATCTTTCCGTGGTGCTGTCGACTGCCGTCGCCCGCAAGGACGTCGAAGTCCTGTTTGATGTCGGCGCCGACATCCCCCGTGTGTTGAAGGGCGATTCGCTGCGCCTGCAGCAGGTACTGCTCAACCTCGCCGGCAACGCCATCAAATTCACCGAGCATGGCGAGGTGGTGCTGAGTGTACGCAGCCTCGATAGCCCGGCAGAACGGGTGCGCATCGAATTTGCGGTGCAGGACAGCGGCATCGGCATTGCCGCCGACAAGCTGGAAAGCATCTTCGCGGGCTTCATCCAGGCCGAAGCCTCCACCGGCCGCCGCTATGGCGGCACCGGACTGGGGCTGGCAATCAGCCAGCGGATGGTGCGCTTGATGGGCGGCGAACTGACGGTCGACAGCGCGCCCGGACACGGCAGCCGCTTTTCCTTCATTCTCGAAGTTTCCCGTATCGATTTGGTGGGCACAAGCGAAGCGACGCTGCACCGCGCCACGACCGCGCAACCCCATGCGCTGCGCGTGCTGATTGTCGACGACAATGCCACGGCCCGGGCCGTGCTTACTGAAACCATGGCGCATCTCGGCTGGCAGGCCGACACCGCCGTGGATGGCGCAGCCGCACTCGCGCTGCTGGAAAGCAACAACGCCGACAGTCAACCACGCTACGATGCGATTTTTGTCGACTGGCAAATGCCCGGCATGGACGGCTGGGAAACGGCGCAGCGCATTCGCGCGATGCGGCAGGCCGGCCAGGCTCCCGTCATCATCATGATCACGGCGCACGGCCGGGAAGTGCTGGCTGAGCGGCTTGAGTCGGACGACAATCCGCTGAATGGCTTCCTGGTCAAGCCGGTCACCGCCTCGATGCTGTTCGATGCCCTGGCCGACGCCAGTGCCGGCCACGCCACGGCCCTCGACCGACGCTCCAGTCACCGGCCGCAAGCGGTACCCCTTGCCGGTTTGCGTCTCCTCGTCGTGGAAGACAATCTGACCAACCAGCAGGTGGCCCGGGAACTGTTGACGCTGCAGGGCGCCCGGGTTGACGTGGCCGGCAATGGTCGGCAGGGCATCGATCGGATCGTTGCTGCCGAACAGCAGTACGATGCCGTGCTGATGGACCTCCAGATGCCCGACATGGATGGCTTCGAGGCCACGCGCATCCTGCGCGGGCGCATGGGCCTGCGGCAGTTGCCGATCATCGCCATGACCGCGAACGCGCTGCCCGAGGACCGCGAAAAATGCCTGGCTGCCGGCATGAACGACCATGTGGGCAAACCCATCAACATGAAAAGCCTGGTCGCCGTGCTACTGCGTCATTGCGGCCGCCCGGCGACGGCCAAACCCGTCGCGCCTTCCCCCGCCCACCCCATCCTGCCACTGCCGGAACTGCCGCCGGGTTTCGCGCTGGCCAACGCACTGGAGCGGCTCGGCAACAATCGCGAAACGTTTGTCAGGATGCTGGGCATCTTCAAGCTGGATCAGCACGCCCTGCGCGAGCGCCTGCTAGAGGCTCTTGCGCAGCATGATCTGGCCAGCGCGGCGCGCGAACTGCACACCCTCAAGGGACTTGCCGGTACCCTGGGTGCCAGCGCACTGGCTGATTTTTCCCGCAATGCCGAAGCCGCGGTCAAGGACGGCAGCGACCATGCAGCCATCGACGCCCTGCCGGCGCGACTGGCTGCCGCGCTGGACGAAACACTGGCGGTACTGGAAGGCGTTGCCACGCTGTTCGCTCCCGCCCGGAAGACCGGCCCGGCCGAGCCGCTCGCCGATGACGCCACACTTCTCGCCGAACTGGAAAACCTCGAAGAGCTGCTCGCCAAGCGGAACCTGCGCGCGCTCGATGTGCATGGCGCATTGCAAAACGACTTTGGCCCCATGCTCGGCGCCAAGCTGACCCCGCTCAATACGGCCATTGCACAGATGGACTTTTCCGCCGCCCTGGCCGCCAGCCAGTTGCTCAGGAACACACTGACACCATGAACCCGCCCAGCGGACCCCTATCGGAACCACTCGCACCGGGCCTGTTGCCAGTCTGTCGACGCCTGCTGATCGTCGATGACCAGCCCATCAACATCCAGGCGCTCTACCAGGCGTTCCAGGACGATCACGAAGTATTCATGGCCACCAGCGGCGAACAGGCGCTCGATTTCTGCCGCCGCGATCCGCCCGACCTGATCCTGCTCGATGTGATGATGCCGGGAATGGATGGACTGGAAGTCTGTCGCCGCCTCAAGGCTGACTCCGCCACCGCCGATATCCCGGTCATTTTTGTCACCGCCCAGGAAGACCCGGCGGACGAAACCCGTGCGCTGGGAGCGGGCGGCGTGGATTTCATCATCAAGCCGATCAACCGGGCCGTGGTGCGTGCCCGGGTGCGCACCCACCTGACCCTGAAAGCCCAGGCCGACCTGCTGCGCAGCCTCGCCTTCATCGATGGCCTGACCGGCGTGGCCAACCGCCGGCGCTTCGATGAAAGCCTTCACGTTGAATGGCGCCACTGCCAGCGTGGCGCGATACCGCTGACACTGATCATGATCGACATCGACAACTTCAAGCACTACAACGACCTGTATGGCCATCAAGCCGGCGATGCCTGCCTGCAGAAGGTTGCCGCCGTCATCCGGGCGGGCCTCGGCCGCTCCCACGACCTGGTGGCGCGCTACGGCGGCGAGGAATTCGTCTGCCTGCTGCCCGATTGCGCCCCGCAAGGCGCGGCCCGCAAGGCCGAAGCGCTGCGCCAGGCGGTCGCGGCACTGGACATGCCACACGAATCCTCGGCAACCGCGGCGCTGGTCACCATCAGCGTGGGCGCCGCCACCTGCATCCCTGACGCCAATACCAACCCTGACCAGTTGCTCGCCGCGGCCGATGCCGCGCTGTACACCGCCAAGACCGGCGGGCGCAACCGCGTCTGCGAGACCGTGCTTGGCAAGCTGGCACATTGACTTCCATGATCGGTGGCGAGCGCCCCCGATCATGGAAACGCCCGCGCCCCCTTTGTGCGCTGGTGGGACGGCGACAGCCGGTACGACGCCAAGCTGCAGACAAAGATAGGCGCCAGCGGCGCGCAAGGGCAAAGCCAATCAGGCAGAATGCACTTTTGTCACAGCGGCGAAGGCAGGCATGGAAGCGACAAGGACATTCACGACGGGCGAAGGCGTCCGCATCGCCTACCGGCTCATGCGGCAGGGCGCGCCGCGCCGCACCCTCGTCCTCATCCACGGCCTGGCCAGTAACCTGACGCGCTGGTCGGAGTTCGCGGCGACGACGCGGCTGGCTGAAAGCTGGGACGTGTTGCGCCTCGATCTGCGCGGCCACGGCGGTTCGCTCTACCGCGGCCGCGTCGGCATGCAGGTCTGGTGCGACGACCTGGCGGCGCTGCTCGACGCCGCGGATGTGCCGCAAGCGGTGCTCGTCGGCCATTGCCTGGGCGCCAACCTTGCGTTGTGGTTCGCCCACCGCGCGCCGGAACGGGTCGCCGGGCTGGTACTGATCGAGCCGATGTTCCGCCAGGCACTGGTCGGCACGCTGGCGCGGGCCGCCGCCTGGCGCCCGCTCTGCACTGCGCTCGTGCCGCTGCTCACGGCACTTGCCGCGCTCGGTCTCCACCGGCGACGCCTCGCGCCGCTTGACCTGGCCGAACTCGACCGCGCCGCGCGCGCGGCAATGGCCGCCGCCGGCGGCGCCTTCCCGCAGGCGCGCTACGCTTCGCCGCTGGAGGACCTGCGCAGCCTGCCGACGGGGGTGTATCTCCAGGACTTCATCGCCGTCACCGGCCCGCTGCCCGAACTCACGTCCATCGCCGCGCCGGTACTGGCGCTCCTGTCGGCGGGCGGCACGTTCAGCAATCCCGAAACGACCGCCGGGCTGCTCACCGCCCTACCCGACTGCCACGTCGAGCATATCGCGGCACAGCACTGGATTCCGACGGAACAGCCGCTGGCGATGCGCACGGCCATCGAGGACTGGTGCGCAACCCTTTTCGAGTCATCGGGAAGCCTTCCGTCGGCGCCGCAACAGAAAGCGCGCGGCGAACAGCAGCAAGGCAAGCAGCAGCAGAGGCAATAGCACCGTCGGCCGCAGCACATGGCGCAACTCGGCGGCTTCGAGGGTTTGATGGATGAGGCTGGAATAAAGGAAGGTCTTGAGCCCGAAGCCGATGACAGCGGCGACCATGAAGCCGGCCAGGGGCAAGCGCAGAATGCCGGCGCCATAGTTGAGCAGGGAATGGGGAAAGGCCGGCACCAGGCGCAGGGCGCACAGGGCAAGAAAGTCACTTTCGCGTTCCAGCGTGGCCCAGGCGCGATGCGCGCGCATGCGCGCCTGCTGCGCCGCCGTCAACCGCCGCGCGAAGGCGTAGGCCGCTAGCGCGCCACCCGCCCCGCCCGCGGTCAGAATGAGGGTGGCGGCGAGGGGGGCATACAGCGGCGCGACAACCCACAGCAGGGTGGAACCCGGCAGCGCGAACATGAACAGCACCACCTGCAGCAGGATCAGCACGACCGGCAACCACCATTGCCGGGCATGGCCACGCCCCCAGGCGAGCACTTCGCGCCACGCGAACCAATCGAGAAAATGCGCCGCCAAACCGAGCGCGAACAGGGCCGCCAGCAGCGCCAGAGGCCAGATGAGGGCAGGGCCTGGTTTCATTCGGCCTTATCCCAGTACTCCGGCCGGCTGTAGTTTTCCTTGAGCAGGTCGATGAACAGCCGCACGCGCAGCGGCAGGTGGCGGCGCTGCGGAAAAACCGCGTGGATACCCACCGGCGGCGTTGCGATAGCGTCAAGCACCGGCACCAGCCGCCCCCAGCGCAGGTCGTCGCCCACCTCCCATAACGAGCGCCACGCCAGGCCCATGCCGGCCAACGCCCACTCGTGCAACACCGCGCCGTCATTGCAGACGAAGCGGCCGGACGGTTTGAAGTGGCTGGGCTTGCCATCCACCTGAAAATCCCAGCCCGACTGGGTCGCCAGCGCCAGGCAGTCATGGCCCGCCAGTTCGTCGAGCGTGCGCGGCATGCAATCACCCGCAGCGGTAACGCCGTGCTGTTGAAAATAGGCCGGCGCGCCGACGACCGCGCGCCGCATCTCGCCCAGCCGCACGGCGATGAGGCTGGAATCCTCCAGACCGCCGAGCCGCACCGCGCAGTCGACGCCTTCATTCACCAGATCGACGGTGCGATCGGACAGGTCGAGGTTGGCGCTCACCTCTGGATGGGCGCGCAAAAATTCCAGCATCAACGGCGCCACATGCTTGCGGCCGAAGCCGGCCGGGGCCGTCACCTTGAGATGGCCGCTCGCCCGCGCGCTGCCGAGCGTCAACTGCGCCTCGACATCACCGACGTCGCGCAGGATGCGCTGGCAATCTTCGAGGTAGGCGTTGCCCTCGAAGGTCAGCGTGATCTTGCGTGTCGTCCGCACCATCAGCTTGACGCCGAGGTGCTCCTCCAGCGCATCCAGGCGGCGGCTGATCACCGCCGGCGCCACGCCTTCGCTCGCCGCCGCCGCCGTCAGACTGCCGCGCATGGTCACTGCAACAAAGGTTTCCATGAGTTTCAGCCGATCCATGCGCGCCCCCAGACAAAATTAGGTTGTTACGAATATTGCAACAATCACTTGCTATTTGCTATATTTTTTTAACATAATTAAAACCGTAAGCTGCTGATCGAGCCGATCAACACTTTCGACATTCCGGGCTTCTTCCTCGATCACACCCGGCAGGCACTCGACATCATCGCCGCGACGGGTTCCGCCAATATCTTCGTGCAGTACGACATCTATCACATGCAGCGCATGGAGGGCGAACTGGCCAAAGCCATCGGGCAGAACCTGGCGATGATCGCCCACCTGCAACTGGCCGACAACCCGGGCCGCAACGAGCCGGGCACGGGGGAAATCAATGATTCCTTCCTGTTCGCCTTCCTCGACCGCATCGGTTATAAAGGCCGGATCGGTTGCGAATACAAACCCGCGGCGGCCACCGCGGCCGGACTGGGCTGGGCCGCGGCCTATCTGAAGCACCGAGCGACGATAATTCAAGGAGAACAATATGAAAGTCGGATTCATCGGCCTTGGCATCATGGGCAAGCCCATGGCCCGGCATCTCATCAACGGCGGCCACACGGTCTATCTCTACAGCCGCTCCGGCGTCACGCAGGACCTCATCGATGCCAAGGGCATTGCCTGCACCAGCGCGAAGGATGTCGCGCATAACGCCGACGTCATCATCACCATGGTGCCAGACACGCCGGACGTCGACAAGGTGCTGTTCGGCCGTGATGGCGTCGCGGCCGGCCTCGGCGCCGGCAAGATCGTCGTCGACATGAGCTCGATCTCGCCCATCGAGACCAAGCAGTTCGCGGCGCGCATCAACGAATTGAAGTGCCAGTACATCGACGCGCCGGTGTCCGGCGGCGAGGTCGGCGCCAAAAATGCCGCGCTGACCATCATGTGCGGCGGCAGCGCGGCGGCCTTCGATAAGGTCAAGCCGCTGTTCGAGCTGCTGGGCAAGAACATCACCCTGGTCGGCGGCAACGGCGACGGCCAGACCTGCAAGGTCGCCAACCAGATCATCGTCGCGCTGACCATCGAGGCGGTCGGCGAAGCGCTGCTGTTCGCCTCCAAGGCCGGCGCCGACCCGGCCAAGGTGCGCCAGGCGCTGATGGGCGGCTTCGCCAATTCGCGCATCCTCGAAGTGCATGGCGAACGCATGGTCAAGCGCACCTTCAACCCGGGCTTCCGCATCGAATTGCACCAGAAGGACCTCAACCTGGCGCTCTCCGGCGCCCGCGCGCTGGGTGTGTCGCTGCCCAACACCGCCACCGCCCAGGAACTCTTCAACTCCTGCGTCGCGCACGGCGGCGCGGCCTGGGATCATTCGGCGATGGTGCGCGCACTGGAAATGATGGCCAACCACGACGTGGCCAAGGCGAGCTAACTTTCATGAAGCTTGCCGCATTCACCCCCTCTCCCCAACCCCTCCCCCGCGAGGGGGGAGGGGCTTCTACTCCCCTCTCCCCCGGTGGGAGAGGGGCGGGGGAGAGGGGGGAGGCACCCGCCACGCCGCCCGCCGACCCGCAAGCCTTTCTGCGCGGCCTGTTCGACGTTGCCGTGGCCGCCGTCAGCCCGGCGCTCTGCGTGCCGCCGCACCTGCCGGCACCACCCAGGGGTCGCACCGTCATAGTCGGCGCTGGCAAGGCGGCGGCGGCGATGGCGGCGGTCGTTGAGGCGCACTGGCCGGACGACAAACGGATCGAAGGCATGGTGGTCACCCGTTACGGTCACGGTGCAACAACAAAGCGCATCCGTGTTGTCGAAGCAGCGCATCCGGTGCCCGACGCGGCCGGCGCGCAGGCGGCCAGCGACATGCTGGCACTGGTGCAGAACCTCACTGCCGATGATCTGGTGCTGTGCCTGATCTCCGGCGGCGGCTCCGCCCTCTTGGCGCTGCCGGCTCCCGGCCTGACGCTTGCCGACAAGCAGGCGGTCAATCGCGCCCTGCTCAAGAGCGGCGCCAACATCCACGAGATGAACTGCGTGAGGAAGCACCTTTCCGCCATCAAGGGCGGCCGTCTCGCACTGGCCTGCGCGCCGGCACGGGTGGTGACGCTGGGCATTTCCGACATTCCCGGCGATGACCCGTCCGTGATCGCCTCCGGCCCCACGCTGGCCGACCCGACAACACGCGCGCAGGCGCTCGCCATTCTCGACAAGTACCGCATCGAAGCGCCACCCCATGTCCGCGCCTGGCTTGAGTCGCCCGAGTGCGAAACGCCCAAGCCGGGCGACCCGCGCCTGCCCGAGAGCGAAATCCACGTCATCGCCACCGCGCAGCAAGCCCTGCAGGCGGCCGCCCGCTTTGCCCGTGCGCACGGCGTGACACCGCTGCTGCTCGGCGACAGCATCGAGGGCGAATCGCGCGACATCGCCTACATGCACGCCGCCATCGCCCGGCAAATCGCGCAACATGGCGAGCCGGTGAAAGCGCCCTGCGTCATCCTGTCGGGTGGCGAGACCACGGTCACGGTGCGCGGCAATGGCCGTGGCGGCCGCGCCGCTGAATTTTTGCTGGCGCTCGCCAACGTCCTTGATATCCCAGCCTGGGCACTGGCCTGCGACACCGACGGCATCGACGGCACCGAGGACAACGCCGGCGCCTGGTTCGGCCCCGACATCAAGGAACGCGCCGCGGAACGCCGTCTCGCCAGCGCCGACTTTCTCGCCAACAACGACGGCTACAGCTTCTTTGCCGCGCTCGACCGGCTGATCGTTACCGGCCCCACCCGCACCAACGTCAACGACTTCCGCGCGATTTTTCTGCCTGTTTAGAACACCCGCCCCCCTCGCCCCCCTCGCGGGGGGTTCTAAACGGCTCGCTGCGCTCGTCTGTTACGGGGAACGTCCTTTCGGGCTGCGGTGCGGTTTGCGGCTGGCGCCGCGTACCGCGTTTGCTTGGAGCGGTCCGGCGCAAACGCTACGGTGTTTTTCGCGCTAAGTTGATTCACCCCATTTCAGTCAAGAGATTATTGACTGAAATGGATGCAATCTCCGCTTGCGTTTGCAGAAGTCTTATATAAGATATTACTGCACCGCAACAATCACTCATCCAGGAGATGTCATGGCCCTCAATCTGCCCGCCGGCGTGCAAGTCAACGCCCCGCTACACCCCCGTTTCGACGAGATTCTCAGCCACGATGCGCTGGTACTGGTTGCCAAGCTGCATCGCGCTTTCGAGCCGCGCCGGCAGGAACTGCTGAAAGCCCGCATTGCGCGTCAGGCCAGGATCGACGCCGGCGAGATGCCCGATTTCCTGCCCGAAACGGCGCACATCCGCGCTGGCGACTGGAAGGTCGCCCCCCTGCCGAAGGCACTCGAATGCCGGCGTGTCGAGATTACCGGCCCGGTCGAGCGCAAGATGATCATCAACGCCTTCAATTCGGGGGCGGATTCCTACATGGCCGACTTCGAGGATTCCAACAGCCCGAACTGGTACAACCAGATCCAGGGCCAGGTGAATATTTATGACGCCATCCGCCGCAAGATCGGTTTCACCAACGAGGCGGGCAAGAAATACCAGCTGAACGACAAGATCGCCACCCTGCAGATCCGTCCGCGTGGCTGGCACCTCGATGAGAAGCATGTCACCGTCGATGGCCAGCGCGTTTCCGGCGGTATCTTCGACTTCGCGCTGGTGTTCTTCCACAACGCGAAAGAACAAGTCGCCCGCGGTGCCGGCCCCTTCTTCTATCTGCCGAAGATGGAATCGCACCTCGAAGCGCACCTGTGGAACGACATCTTCTGCATGGCGCAGGACCACATCGGCATGCCGCGCGGCACCATCAAGGCCACCGTACTCGTGGAAACGATTTTGGCCACCTTCGAGATGGAAGAAATCCTCTACGAACTGCGCGAACACAGTGCCGGCCTCAACGCCGGCCGCTGGGACTACATCTTCTCGTGCATCAAGAAGTTCAAGAAAAACCGGGAATTCTGCCTTGCCAACCGCGGCGCCATCACCATGGATGTGCCGTTCATGCGCAGCTACGCGCTGGCGCTGGTGCAGGCCTGTCACAAGCGCGGCGCGCCGGCCATCGGCGGCATGAGCGCGCTGATCCCGATCAAGGGCGATCCCGAGGCGAACGAGAAGGCGCTGTCCGGCATCCGCCGTGACAAGACGCGCGACGCCAACGACGGCTATGACGGCGGCTGGGTCGCCCACCCGGGCCTCGTCTCCATCGCCATGGAAGAATTCGTCAAGGTGCTTGGCGACAAGCCCAACCAGTGGGGCAAGCAGCGCAACGACACCTACGGCCCGAAGGACTGGCTCGACTTCCAGCCCGAACAGCCGATCACCGAAGCTGGCGTGCGCAACAACATCAACGTCGGCATCCACTACCTCGGCTCATGGCTGGCCGGCAACGGCTGCGTGCCGATCCATAACCTTATGGAAGACGCTGCCACCGCCGAGATCAGCCGCTCGCAGGTCTGGCAGTGGGTCGTGTCGCCGAAAGGCAAGCTCAGTGATGGCGAAATGAGCGGCCGCAAGATCACCGCCGAAATGGTGCGCACAATGATCCCCGAGGAACTTGCCGCGGTGAAGGCCACCGTAACCGCCAATGGCGAGAAGACCGAGACCTACGACCAGGCCGCCGTCATCTTCGAGAAGATGGCACTGGCCAAGGACTATCCGGAGTTTCTGACCCTGCCGCTTTACGAAGCGATGGAGTAAAAGTCGGCTCTGGCGGTACGGCGTTTTTTTCAGATCCGCCGTCCATGCGAGGCAAAGTCACCCCGGCGATAGCCGGGGTCCGGACGCTCATGGATTCCGGCCTGCGCCGGAATGACGGCGAAAACAATTTCCGCCCTTACTTACGCAAGCCATGCAATGTCTGCAGGGCAAGTTCGAAATCGTAGTTGCTTAGCTGCCGGACAAATGCATCGAGCGGCGCTCCCAGGCTTGCCCGCAACGCTGCGGCATGCTTGTGAAACAGCTCGGCAGCCGCAGCATCGCTCTGGCTCAGCAGACTGTCGAGTTCATCCAGCACTTGACGCAGGGTTTCCGGATCGAGCGGTGCGGCATCTGCAACTGGGGCCACTGTTGGTGAAGGCAGTGCGGCGGCCAGCGTCAGGAATTCCTGGTTGACGGCTGCCATTGCAGCCTTGATTGCCGGGTCATCCCGAGGCGCAACCAGCTTAGCCCTGAGCATTTTTTCCAGTCGTCCCGCCAATTCCCCCAGACGCACTGCACCCAGAGTGGCCCCCGTACCCTTGATGGTGTGGGCCAGCCGCTGGGCGGTGTCGTGCTCACCGGCGGCCAGGCTTTCAGCCATCCGCGTCATGTCACCGGCGTGCAACTCGACGAAACGACCCAGCAGTTCCAGGTATTTGTCGACATTGCCACGCAACACGTCCAGCCCGCGCGCGACATCGAGGCCCGGCACGCTGGCCAGCTGCGCAAGAGTGACATCTTTATGAAAAGTCGGCGTGACCGAAGGGAATCCCTTTTGCGGGACTGGCGGTACGGCGCGCCCCGCACGAGGTGCGGCGTCAGATGCCCTGGCCGTGGTACGGGGTACATTGCCAGGCACCGGCAACCACTTGTAGAGCGCCGCATACAGCGCCGCGGGTTCCACCGGCTTGGCGATAAAGTCGTTCATGCCGGCTGCGGCGCAGGCGCGGCGGTCCTCCTCGAAGGCATTCGCCGTCATCGCCAGGATCGGCGTTTCCTGCCAGTGGTGCAGGGCACCCAGTTCACGGATCGCCCGCGTCGCCTCCAGACCGTCCAGGTGCGGCATCTGGATGTCCATCAGGATCAGGTCGTAGGGTTGGTGTTGCGCCATCGCAACCGCCTCGCGTCCGTCTTCCGCCGTATCCACCGCCAGCCCCACGCCATGCAGCAGTTCCAGCGCGACTTCACGGTTGATCGGGTTGTCTTCGGCCAGCAAGAGCCGCATCCCGCTGCAACCGTGGCGCAGTTGCGTCTCGATATCGGTGGCGTCCGCTGCCGCGGCCGAAATAGTCGGCATGATGCCGTGGCCGCGCCTGAGCCGGGCGGTGAACCAGAAGGTGCTGCCGACGCCCGGCGTGCTCTCCACTCCGGCGTCGCCGCCCATGATTTGCGCCAGCCGCCGCGTGATGGCGAGGCCGAGGCCGGTGCCGCCGTAGTGGCGGGTGGTGGTGCTGTCGGCCTGTTCGAAGGGGTTGAACAGCCGTTTCAGGCCGGCGGCCTCGATGCCGATGCCGCTGTCCTGCACGGCGAAGCGCACCAGCAGTTCGTCGCCGCTCTCTTCCAGCAGGCTGGCGGAAAGATTGATCGTGCCCTGCCCGGTGAATTTGACGGC
>CAZOMI010000060.1:0-19108 GCA_964580925.1 uncultured Methyloversatilis sp. | reverse complement strand
TTGGCCGCCAGAACGATCTTGAGGGTCTTGCTCATCGCCACCCCCAGAACAGGAAGATGCTGATGATGTGCCCGAGCGCCAGCACGGCAAAGGCGATGAAGATCGGTATATGCACCTTGCGCCACTTGGCCATGGCATCGAAAGTCACCGACTCCCAGAACAGCGCCTGCTCGACCTCTACTTTGGACAAGCCGCGCAGTTGGTAATGCTCACGCTGGGCCTGCACATGCTCGCGCGAACGCGCCAGCAGCATTTTGCCAACCATGCCGCTGATGACATTGACGCCCATGGCGATGGTGGCCAGCCAGGGCAGGATGGCATTGAAATGTATCCCCGCATGGAGCAGCACCATCCATGAGCCCAGCCAGGTGCCGATCTCGTGCATGTTGAGCCAGGATTTGACGTTCCCGGTCGCGATGACTTTGCGCTTGCGCAGGGAGTAGGTCAGCGAGCCGATGATCAGCAAGGTGCCGGGGATGCCGAGATAGCGTCCCACCCAGACCAGATCGAGGCGATGCAGCAGGTAGTCACCGATAACGGTCGCCACTCCGAGCAGAGTAACCAGCAGCGTGAACGGCAGGATGTGGTTACGCCAGAGTGAGGCGGTGCCGGGTGTCGTCATTTCAGGCCTCCAGCGTCACGTTGGTTTTAGGGGTGCAGACGCACATCAGACAGGTGCCGGGTTCGGGATCGTAATCCGGCGCTTGCCGGTAGGCCACTTCGCCGGAACGAATGGTGGTCTGGCAGGTGCCGCAGCCCCCGGCGCGGCAGCCTGAATCGATGGCAATCCCCTGGGATTCGGCAAACTCGAGCAGGCTGCCCGACTGCGGCGACCATGGAGCCTGCTTGCCAGATTTGGCAAAGGTTACCGTGATGTCGCTCACGGGGACTGCAATGGCATTCTCGGTCACCGCGGCCACTGGTTTGCGGCGCTTGATGGACGCCGGCCCGAAGGCTTCGAAGTGAATGTGCGCATCGGGTACGCCCCAGTCATCCAGCGCCGGGACCAGGGTTTCCATCATCGGCGTCGGCCCGCAGATGTAGTAGTGGAAGGGCTTGAGTGGTAACTCCATACGGAACAGATTCACATCGACGCGCCCGCGGTGATGGAAGTCCTTGCCCAGTCGATCTTCCGGCAGCGGGTCGCTGAAGCACAAGCGCAGATGGACGTTGGGGTTGGCCGCGGCGATAGCGTTCAGATGCGCTGCAAAAGCGGTTTCCTTGCTGTTGCGCACCCCATAAAAAAACCAGACCTCGCGCTCGGGTTGCTGCGATTGGCACCAGTTGAGCATGCTGAGCATCGGCGTGATGCCGATGCCGCCGGCGATCAGGACGATGGGACTGCTGCCCGGCTCGAGAGTGAAGTGCCCCGAGGGTGCGCGAACTTGCAGCGTCGTGCCGACCTGAACATGGTCGTGGAAGAAGTTCGAGGAGCGTCCCGGTGGATGATCGCTCTTCGGCGGGGACGGTGCCCGCTTGATCGAAACACGATAATGGCCGGACTGTGGAGCATCCGACAGGGAGTAGCAGCGGGTGACCTGCTCGGTGCCACTGCCGTCGGCCTTGGGAATACCCAGGCGGAAGGTCAGGAACTGGCCAGGTTTGAATGAAGGAAGCGGCTGCCTGTCTTCTGGAACCAGGTAAAAGGAACAGATCGACCGGGTCCCATCTTCAATTTCCCGGCGATCGACGCTGAAGTTCCTGAATCCGTTCCAGGCAGTTGCCGATGCTGGCCCCGTAAGGCCTGAAAATACTTCCGCTTGAGGACCGGCACCGCCTTCGCTTGGAAGCAAGCCCGCACGAAGGGCCCGATACTCGCCCCAATGCCGCCAGAAGCTGATGCCCAGCCACAACGCGATTTGCAGCGTAATCCCCAATACGATCCAGAGCAGCAGGGAGGCAGAGGTCATTTCCGGTGGCGTCAGCATTGCGTCCGGCCTCTCATATCCATCTTAAGAAACCCTTAACATAAACACGTTTGGCATATGGTTTCGATCATCATCGTGTCCGCGCTCTTTTGAGCGCCCATCGCGACCATCGTCCCGAGGCAACGGCTTATCGCCCCAAGCCGCGCGAAAAGCCTCGGCCGAGGTAAAGCGACATTTCTTGTTTGCACCAACTTTACTCGGCAAAATGGTATTTGGTTTGGCCGGAACGCCAGTATGCGTCCGGATCTGCTCCCTGATCTGTTCGCAGGATTCCACCTGGGCTGCAGGAGTGGCGGCGTGTGCTGTTGTAATGGACAACACAAGCAAAATAATTGGGATGGATTTCATGGTGTCATTCTTATGGTCAGATTGCTCAAGTGCGTCACCGCATCTCAAACGCTTCCTGATGGAAGCTGAATTTGTTGTGCCCCAAACTCCGCAGCCCATGCTTGAGCTTTTCTGCCAATCCCTGTGGCCCACAGAACCAGATTTCGGACCGGCGCGAACCATCCTGCGTTGAGGCAACACTGGCAGCGCTCAAAGTTTCGCCCTGCTGAGCACCATGGATATGAAGGCGGATTCCGGACAAGGAGGCGCAACTTGATTCGAGGCGGGCAACAAAGGGGTCGCTTGTTCGATCACGCGTGCAGTAGTGGAGCTCCGCTGAAATCTGTCTGGGTTTTCCTTGCAGGGAATCCAGCCATGCGAGGAACGGCGTAACCCCGATCCCGCCGGCAATCCAGATTTGTTGGGCATGCGCGTCCTGACGCGCCATGTCGAAGCGACCATACGGCCCTTCAACCTTAACCGACCGGCCGATTTCCAGACGATTGCCGAGGACGCGGGTGTAATCACCCAACGCCTTGATCTGGAAAGTGATGGTTCGATCACCACGGTCCGCACTGGCAATCGTGAATGGATGGGCGCCTTCCTTCTCGTCAAAGCTAATGAAAGCGAACTGGCCGGGGCGATGGCCACGCCAGCTGTTGTCAAGTTGGCAACTGACTGTAAGGACATCACGGCTAGGCTTCTCGATGGCCGTAACCACTCCATTCACCTGGCGCTTGCGCCCAATACGGCCGACCAGAGAATGCAGGGCACCATAGACTCCGCCAGCCAGGAATAGCGCCAGGAGGATTCCTACTGGCTTGGTCCAATAATCAGTTGGTGCGAGGAAGATTGCATGAAACGCCAGCATCAGATAGATCACCGGCATGGCCTGATGCGTAATTCGCCAGGTCTTGTAGGGAAAGCGTTTCCATAGAGTGATGGCCAGCATGACCAGCACCACATAGAACGCCCATTCCCCCATGTCCTCGGCCAGGTCGCGCATTACTTCCAGAAAACCGCTGTCTTTCTCCTTCGGTATGCGCCCCCCGCGACCAATCATCGCCTTGAGAATGTCACCGACAATCTCTTCGATCAGCCAATGCAGCACCGCAAAGCCCACGGCGAGAATGCCGGCCCATTTGTGGGCGCGATAGATCCGATCCATGCCGCCAAGAGGCCGCTCAAGCCAGGCTGGTCGTGTGGATAAGAACATCGCCAGCGACATCAGGGCAATGGACAGAAGACCGCTTATATAAAGCGCTTCCTGTCGGATCACCCATGGCAGACTGCCGCCACTGCCGCCGCCCGTAACAAGCAGATTCAGCGCCCAGGCGGCAGAGACGATAACGAGCAGTGCACCGAGCAAGAGTTTCATGTCAGGACTCCTGATGGATCATTTTCCAGCGGCGGGTTGAGCGATTCCCGGCGGGGGCAAGTCATCACGACACCGCCGTTCATTGCAGTCAGCCGTATTTTGCTGATTGCTTCTTGCATAGCCGCTGTCGTATTTGTCGCGTTTGGTATCTCGCTGCCGCTGACCAAGAACCTCGCCCGTCTGGGGATGAACATACAGTTTGATCCGCTGGCCGCTACGGTCGGTTGCCTTGACCTCATAGCTGCCGCGTTCACGTTCGATCTTCTCGATATGGCGATAACCTGCAGACTCCAATCTGGCATGCACTTCGGGAATCGATAGCCATCTTGCATTGTCTGCACTGGCAGGGCGGACATCCTGGGCATGGCTTGAGATCGAGAAGAAGCCAGTGGCAAGCAGTGCAGCGATGATCAATGGGCGCATGGTGAAATTCTCCTGCCAAGTTTGGTGTGGGAATGGGTCATTCGTCGTAATCGCCTTGTTCTGCTGCTGTATGACAGGCGACACAGTTCGCCCTGGTACGAACATCCTTGTGCCTCCACTCCCAGTCGGGCACTTTGCGATGTTCGCTTACCCACTTGGGCAATTCCGTAATGCGTTGCGGAGCAGCCCCGGCAGCCACGCCCTTCAGCAATTTGCTGCTGTAGCGCTGACCACCCGCATCGCCTGCATTGGCGACGAGATAGCGGGTGATCTTCCCGGCGGTGGCCGCATCGATGCTGGCGTTATCCCCGAAATGCTTGTCCAGTTCGCCCATCATGCGTTGCCAGGATCGCGCCGGGAGCATCGCGGGTGCAAAGGCCAGATGGCAACTGCCACATTCTTCCTTGACAACCGGATCGGTTACTGGCGCAAAGAAGTGACGGTCACCAGCCTGAGCGCGGTCGAAAACGATGGCGGAGAAGGCCAACGCAACAAGTCCAATGGCAAACGGACGATAGGGAATGCGCACGGAGGTCTCCTGGCAGGTTGAAATTACTGACCAATCACAAAGGTGAGCCAGTCACCCTTCTCCTGCGGGGTACATTCGCGCCCCAATACTTCGGTGCAATTGCGCTTGAACCACTTTTCGACCTTGGCCGGATCGGTATAACGGGTTGGCACCGCGGATGCGGCAACCGGTTCGATGGTCTTGCCGGCAAGGGTCCGTCCGGCGCCCCGAGGATCCTTGCCGTGACAGGAAGTGCAAGCGGGCGTGTCAGGCTTGCCGCCTGAAAAGTTCTGTGTATGCAAGGCCTGGCCGCGTGGCGCTGAAAAGCCCGCTGACTTGGCGGCTGCGGCATACTGAACCAGCAGGTCTTCGCGTGGGCCTGCGAGTGTGGCCGCGCTGAGTATCATGGCGACAATTCCCGAGGTGACTACCAACATGTTCTTCATGCGTTTCTCCTGGCGTTTATCGGACTGTGGAACGCACTATGCGCCAGCCCATCTGAATGGATGCTGAATCGCTTGTTCATCCTGCGTTCAGATTCAAAACGCTAAAAGATCAGTCTGGAAAACCTGCGGAGTTGAAAATGTTGTCGAGAATCACTGCCCAATGGTGTGTCGCACTGGCCAGCCTGATCATGCTTGTGATGCCAGGTACCGGGGATAGTTACGCCGGGGATTACAGCGACCATGAGCGTGCCCGCCAAGCCGTTGAGGCGGGTGAGGTGCTGCCGCTGCGCACGATTCTTGAACGCGTCGAGCGCGAGTATCCCGGTCAGGTCATGGAGGTTGAACTCGACCGCGAAAAGGGTGAATGGGTTTATGAAGTCAAGGTATTGCGCAAGGGAGGGGCTTTGATGAAGTTGAAGATTCATGCGCGGGACGGCACCATTCTCGGTCTCAAGGAAAAGCATGAAAGACGGCTTCGTCCAGGAGAAACCCGCTGATGCGCATTCTGGTTGTCGAAGACGAGCCCACCTTGGCGGGACAACTTGCTGAAGGCATAAAATCGGTTGGTTATGTCGTCGATGTTGCCCACAACGGCATCGATGGTCACTTCATGGGGGAAACCGAACCCTACGACGCTATCGTGCTGGATATCGGCCTGCCCCAGATGGATGGCATTACGGTTCTCAAGAAATGGCGGGCATCAGGTCACACATTGCCGGTGTTGATTCTGACCGCACGTGATACCTGGCGTGAGAAGGTGGCCGGTATCGATGCCGGTGCGGACGACTACCTGACCAAGCCCTTTCACATGGAAGAGCTGCTGGCAAGGCTACGGGCCTTGATCCGCCGTGCCGGCGGGCATGCCAGTACCGAACTGGTTTGCGGTGCGCTGACACTCGACACTCGCAGCAGTCGTGCCAGTGTTGATGGAACTGCCTTGACGCTGACGAGCCATGAATATCGCGTGCTGGCTTACCTGATGCACCATCAGGGTGAAATTGTCTCCCGCGGAGAACTGACCGAGCATATCTATGCTCAGGACTTTGACCGCGATTCGAATACTGTTGAAGTGTTTATTGCCAGACTGCGCAAGAAACTGCCACCGGGCCTGATTGAGACGGTGCGCGGACTTGGCTATCGACTCAACAGAACGCAATGAATTCTGTCTTTCTACGCAACTCCCTGCGCGTGCGACTGCTGGTGGGGACGCTCTTTTGGATCACCCTCTCGATTCTGGTGGCTGGCTGGGGGCTTGGCAAACTTTTCCATCAACACGTCGAAGCCCAATTCGATGCTGAACTGACAAATCATCTGGATCAGCTAACTGCCCAATTGTTTCTTGATGAGCAGAACCAACCCAAACTGCGATTACCGCCGAGTGATCCGCGCCTCAACAAGCCACTTTCCGGCCTGTATTGGCAAATAGACAGGATTGCCGTTACGGGCGAGCAGGCAACTAAGGCTGTGTTGCGTTCCCGTTCGTTGTGGGACGAGACGTTGGGCGTGCCGGCGGATGTCCTGGCGGACGGTGAAAGACATCAGCATCGGGTCGCGGGACCGCAAGGCGCGAGGTTGGGCATGGTGGAGCGCAGCGTGACCATCGACAATCAGTCGCTGCGGCTGATCGTCGCCGCCAACGAAAGCCTGTTGCTCGAACCGGTCGCACATTTCAATCGCGAGCTATGGGTATCCCTCGGTGTGCTGGGAAGCGGTCTGGCACTGGCGGCGCTGGTGCAGGTATTCGTCGGCCTGGCGCCGCTGCGCAGCCTGCAGGCGGCACTCGGGCGGGTGCGCGGCGGTGAAACAAAACAGATGGAAGGCAGCTTCCCGACAGAGATCATGCCGCTCGTAACCGAATTCAACAGCGTCCTGGCGCAAAACGCCGAGGTGGTGGAACGAGCGCGCACCCAGGCCGGCAATCTCGCCCATGCGCTGAAAACGCCGCTCAGCGTTCTCGCCAACGCCACCGATGGCAGGAATGACGAACTGGCCCATCTGGTGAGTTCCCAGATCGAGATGGCGCGCAAGCAGGTGGATTACCATCTGGCGCGCGCCCAGGCCGCCGCCGCGGCACATCTGCCCGGCGCGCGCACGCTGCTGCAACCGGTTGCCGATGGCCTGGTGCGCGCGATGCGCCGCATTCATGCCGAGCGAAATCTGGAACTCGTCATCCATCCCTTTCCTGCCGCGCTGACATTTCGCGGCGAAACGCACGATTTGCAGGAAATGCTCGGCAACCTGATCGACAACGCCTGCAAGTGGGCCAACTCCCGGGTCGAGATTCAGGCCCGCGCCGAACCGGAGCGGCTCACGATCAGCATCGACGATGATGGCAAGGGCATCGCCCCCGACCAGCGCGACACAGTGCTCCAACGTGGCGTCCGCGCCGACCAGCAGGTACCCGGTAGTGGGCTGGGCCTGGCCATCACCGACGACCTGGCGCGCATGTATGGCGGTCAATTGGTGCTGGCGGACTCCCCTCTGGGCGGGCTGCGGGCCATCCTGAGCTTGCCCGGAACACGCTGACGCGCCCCGCATGCACGCCAGCGCGGAACATTTTCCGCCCCGGTTCGTTTCACTCCGGAGCAGCCGAGAGCGAAACGAATGACAGCGGAGATCGACGATGGAGAAGACAAGCAGCTTGCCGCCCGGGCCCGGCTGGGAGAGCGGCTGGCATTCGAGCGGCTGGTGCGACGCCACCAGGATCGGGTGTTCCGTTTCATCCTGCGCATGATCGGCAACCGGGACGAAGCCATGGATCTGGCCCAGGAAACCTTTCTGAAAGCCTACCGGGCGCTGCCCGGCTGGCGACCGGAAGCCCGCTTTTCCACCTGGCTGTTCCAGATCGCGCGCAATGTCGCACTCGATGCGCTACGCCGCCGCCGGCATACCGAATTCGTTTCGCTGACGGCCGGCCCCGATGAAGAACCCATCGAACCGTGCGACACCGCACCGCTGCCGGAAGAACGGCTGGCGGACAAGCAGCGTATCGGCCTGCTGGAGTGCGCCCTGCGCGACCTGCCCGTCGAGCAGCGCGAAATTCTGCTACTGCGCGAACTGGAAGACATGAGCTACGCCGACATCGCGGCAACGCTGAATATCGAGTCCGGCACCGTCAAGTCGCGCCTTGCCCGCGCACGCGTCGCCGTCCTTGCCCATTATCGACACCATGCCGGAGAGTCTTGCCATGACTGAACCCATTCGCCCGCACCTGCCGGACATGACCCGCCTCTCCGCCTATCTGGACGGCGAACTCGACGCCGCCACGCAGCGCGAAACAGAGATTCATCTGGCGACGTGCCCGCCCTGCACGGCACGCCTCGCTGAACTGCGGACGCTGACGGCCGCTTTCGACGCACTGCCGCAGGACACGCTGGGCTTCGATCTGGCCGGCGTCATCGCGGGCCGGCTGGCTGCGGAACCACGCTCGCCGCAAGAGCGGCCAGCGCCGCGCTGGTGGGGTTTGCTGCCGGCCTCACTCGGTGCGGCGGCGGCCCTCACGCTCGGCATCGGCATGGGCTCGGCGCTGATCGGCGGCGGTGCGGCCATGCCGCGCTTGGCGGCGATGAGCGTGTTCGACACGCTGCCGCCGGGCGGTCTCTGCCTCGGCCCGGATACCTGCTACAGCAAGGGAGCCAGAAAATGAAATCCACCGTCCTGCGAGCCCTGCTCGCCGTTTCGCTGCTGATCAACCTGGGCGTGATCGGTGCCGTCGCATATCGCATGGCCGGCACGGACAGCTTTCCCGGCCTGCCGCGCTATCTCGAATTGAGCGCGGATCAGGTGCGCGACTGGCACGCCTCGGAACAGGATTTTCTCGTGCAGCTCGGCGCCAGCGCCGAAGCCATCCGCACGCATCGCGACCGCATGATCCATGCGATTTTTGCCGACACGCCCGACTCGGCGCTGATCGACGCCGAGCGCACCGCGATTGCGCACTTGCAGGACGAGCAGCAGAAACGGGTCATCCAGCAACTGATGCGCGAACGCGAATTGCTCTCCCCGGCACAGCGCGCAAAACTCGCGCAACTGCTGCTCGACCAGCCCGCCGGGCTGTCGACCATCGAGCTTTTGCATCGCGATTGACGCACGGCACGGAACATTTCTCTCCGCCATTCGTTGAAGCGGGAAGGCCGGCAAGCGCCGGCCCCTTCAACCATCAGACTGGAGAATCGAGAACATGAAACAAGCCATCCTGACCGCCTTGATCGTGCTTTCCCTGGGTGCCGGCGGAACTGCTTTCGCCGCCAACAACGCGGCGCATGACCACAGCCACGATCACGGCGGGAAACCGGCGAACCTGCAACTCAACGCCGGCAAGAAATGGGAAACCGATGCGCCGCTGCGCAAGGCGATCGGCGAAATTCGCCAGTCGATGGCGGCATCGCTCGACGCCATCCACAACAACCGCCTGCCGGCAAAAGACTACGGCGCCCTTGCGCACAAGGTGGAAAGCGCCGTCGGCGACATGGTCGCCAACTGCAAGCTGGGCACCCAGGCCGACGCGCAACTGCACATCATCATCGCCGACCTGCTCGCCGGCGCGGAACAGATGACCGGCAAGGCGAAACAGGCCAAGCCCAGAGACGGCGCCGTCAATGTGATCGTTGCGCTGGACAAGTACGGCAAGTATTTCGACGACCCCGGCTACCGGCCGTTCAAGCACTAAACCCGATTCACGGCGGCCCTCATCACCTGCGGCCGCCGTACCCGCTGCGGGGCACTTTGTCCCGCCAGCGCCGACTTTCGCTCAATCCGCCGCCACGATTACCGTCACAAGGTTTTCGGGCTTCACATGCCGCCGGAATGCGGCCGTGACGTCGTCGCGGGTAATTGCACCCACCTGACGCGGAAACTGGTCGAGGTAATCGAGCGGCAGGCCATAAAAACCGATCAGCGACAGATAGCCGAGCAGCTTGGCATTGCTGTCGATCCTGAGCGCCTGGCCGTCGATGAGGTTTTTCTTGGCGGCGGCGAGTTCCTGGGCGGTCGGGCCCTCGGCGAGGAATTTCGTCAGCACTTCATCGACCACCTGCAAGGCATCCTGCGCCTGCTCGCGCTTGGTCTGCAGGCCGATCTGGAACGGCCCGGCCTGCACGCGCGGTGCGAAGTAGGAATAGACGCTGTAGGCATATCCCCGCTTTTCGCGCACCTCCTTCATCAGCCGCGAGACGAAGCCGCCGCCGCCGAGCGTGTAGTTGCCGACCAGCAGGGCGAAGTAATCGGGGTCGGTGCGGCTCATCCCGGGCAGGCCGATATGGATATGCGACTGGGTGGCCGGGTGGGTAACCTTGACGGTATCGCGCTGCGGCTGTTTGATGGCCGGCAGCGCAGTGCTGGCCTCCCCCGCCGACAGGGTGGCTGTGAGCTGCTGGGCGATGGCTGCCGCCTCGTCTTTCGAGACATCGCCGATGATCGACACCACCGCGTGGCGGGCCGTGTAGTGCGTCTTGTAAAAAGCCACCAGATCATCGCGCGTGATGCGCGCCACGCTCTCCGGGGTGGCCACGCGACCATAGGGATGATCCGGATAGATGGCGGCAGCGAAGCGCCTGGCGGCGATGCTGTCGGGGCGGGTGGCAGCTTCTTTCAACGCCTCGATCGTGCGCGTCTTTTCCCGCGCCAAGGCGTTTTCGGGAAAAGTCGGCGCTGACAGGACGGCGTGCAGCAAGGCCAGCGCGCCGGTTATCTCTTCGGTGGAGGACAGGGTGCGCAACATCAGGCTGGCGCGATCGTGATCGGCGGAGGACGACAGGCGCGCGCCCAGATCGACCAGCCGGGCGGAGATTTGTTCCTCATCCAGTGCCCCGGCGCCCTCGCCCGCGCCTGACTCCAGCAGGCCGGCGGCCAGGCTGGCGACGCCGGATTTCTCGGCGGGATCGCGCGCGCTGCCGGCGACGAAGTCGATCTGTACATCGAGAATCGGCAGCCCGCGGCTTTCGACGAAATACACCTTCGCCCCGGAAGGCGCGACCCAGTGCTGGATTTGCACTCCGGCTTGGGCAAGACCGGAAAACAAGGCCAGCGTCACGGCGAGCAGAATCAGCGAGATGCGGGCAAAGCTCCGCAATGGCAGAACTTCGTCATTCCGGCGCAGGCCGGAATCCAGGAATTTCAATTGACCACAAAGGCTGTGGATTCCGGCTTCCGCCGGAATGACGGATTTTATCGGTCGCATGGCGGGCTTCCTCAATGACGCACCGCGAATGCGGGCTTCTGCTGCGCTGCTGAATCAATCGGCTGCGGATCGAGCACGGATACCGTCAGCGTATCGTCGCTGAAGTATTGTTTCGCCACCGCCTGCACCTCCTCGGCTGTCACGCTGCGAATCTTTTCCAGCAGCTTGTCGATGTTCCGCCAATGCACACCCGTGGCTTCGGAGAAACCGATTTCCATCGCCTGCGCCATCAGCGAATCACGTTTATAGACTTGTGCAGCGATGGTCTGCGTCTTGACGCGCTTCAATTCTTCCGCGGTCACGCCTTCCTCCTGAATGCGGCGAATTTCCGCTTTCAGGGCTACCTCCAGTTCCGCGATGGACTTGCCGGCCGCCGGTTGGCCGGCGAGCATGAACAGCGACTCGCCACGCAGCGTGGCGTCATAGCCGGCGCTCGCCGACTGGGCAAGTTTTTCGCCCCGCACCAGGCGCTTGGGAAAGCGTGCCGCATCGTTGCCGGCAAGCAGCGATGCCAGCACTTCCAGCGCATAGGGGTCGCGATCTTCTTCGATATTCTTGAGCTTGGGCGCCTTCCAGGCCATCAGGATGTATGGCAGTTGCGCCGGCGCCTTCACCGTGACGCGCCGCTGGCCCGTCTGCGACGGTTCGTTTTGCGGCTTGCGGGCCGGCAGGGGCCGGGCCTTGTGCTTGCCATAGGTCTGTTCTGCCAGACGGAACACCTCGCGATGATCGACATCGCCCGCCACCACGACATAGGCATTGTTGGGCGCATACCAGGCGCGATACCAGTCGCGCGCGTCCTGCCAGCTCATGTTTTTAAGATCGTCCATCCAGCCGATGATCGGCCGGCGATAGGGATGGGCAGTAAAGGCTGCCGCGCTGAGGGACTCATAGACCCGTGCCTGCGGATTGTCGTCGGTGCGCAGGCGCCGCTCTTCCATCACCACCTGGATCTCGGCGGAAAATTCCTCGGGCTGCAACTGCAGATTGCTCATGCGGTCGGCTTCGAGCCGCATCATCTCGGGCAGGGCGCCTTTCGGCACGATCTGGAAATAGGCGGTGTAATCGAGGCTGGTGAAGGCGTTGTCGCGCCCGCCCGCCTCTGCAACCCGCTTATTGAACTCACCGGGCCTCACTGTTTTTGTGCCCTTGAACATCATGTGCTCCAGCACATGGGCGACGCCCGAGGTGCCGTCCTTTTCGTCCATCGCCCCGGCGCGGTACCAGACCATATGGACGACGGTCGGGGCGCGGCGATCTTCCTTGACGATGACGCGCAGGCCGTTGGGCAGTGTTTTCTCAAAAGTGGTTTCAGAGCCCGCAAAAGTCGGCGCTGGCAGGACGGCGAGACAGAGCAGCGCGCAGGCAGTGGAAAAGCGTTTGTTTTTCATGAGCCCTCGGGAGGATGGACTAAAATCGGCGTCGCGCATCATACCGTGCGCGCAAACTCCTACGACACCCCGCCCCATGTTTGGTTTCCTGAAGAAAAAGGCTGAAGATGCGCCGGGCGCGGCAGCCGAGCAAGCCACGCCCAAACTCTCCTGGACGGAACGTCTCAAGGCCGGCCTCTCCCGCACGCGCGCCGCCCTCAATACGCCGCTCGGCGAACTGTTTGCGCGCGGCAAGATTGACGACGAGCTGCTCGAAGAGCTCGAATCCACCCTGCTGATGGCCGATTGCGGCGTCGACGCGACGCAATGGCTGCTGACCGAACTGCGCGTCCAGGTGAAAAAGGAGCGCATCGAATCCCCCGCCGCGCTGCGCGAGGCGCTGATCGAGTTGCTGACCCGGCTGCTGACGCCGCTCGAGCAGCCACTCGACCTGAGCCTCCCTTCACGGAATCAGCGCCCCTACATCATCATGCTGGCCGGCGTGAATGGCGCGGGCAAGACGACCTCGATCGGCAAGCTCGCCAAGCGCTTCCAGCAGGAAGGCCATGGCGTGCTGCTCGCCGCCGGCGACACCTTCCGCGCCGCCGCGCGCGAACAGCTGACCGAATGGGGTCGCAGAAACGATGTGACAGTCATCGCCCAGGAGTCCGGTGATTCTGCCGCCGTAATTTTCGATGCCATCAGCGCCGCGCGCGCGCGCGGCATCGACGTGATGCTGGCCGACACGGCCGGCCGCCTGCCGACCCAGTTGAACCTGATGGAAGAAATCGCCAAGGTGCGCCGCGTCATCCAGAAGGCCGAGCCGAGCGGCCCGCACGAGGTGCTGCTGGTGCTCGACGCCAACATCGGCCAGAACGCCATCGCCCAGGTCAAGGCCTTCGACAAGGCGATCAAGGTCACCGGGCTGATCGTCACCAAGCTCGACGGCACCGCCAAGGGCGGCGTGCTCGCGGCCATCGCAAGGCAATGTCCGAAGCCGGTGCGCTACATCGGCGTCGGCGAGGGCATCGACGATTTGCAGCCATTCCGTGCGCGGGAATTCGTGGAAGCACTGTTCGGCCAATAATCCTTAAATGATCCGCCTCACCGAATTGCGGCTGCCGGTCGGGCACCCGCCGGAAGACCTCACCGCCGCCTTGTTGCAACGGCTGAAGCTCGCGCCGACCGATCTTGTCCGCCTGCACATCCACAAACGCAGCCCGGATGCGCGGAAGAAAAACGCGCCGCAATTCGTCTACAGCCTCGACCTGGAGCTTGCCGACGAAGCCGCCGTGCTGGCGCGCTTTCCGGGGGACACGCATGTCAAACCAACGCCGGACATGGACTACCAGTTCGTGGCCCGGGCGCCGGCCGGGCAATTGCTGCGACCGGTGATTGTCGGCTTCGGCCCGGCGGGCATCTTCGCCGCGCTGATCCTTGCGCAGATGGGTTTTCGTCCGCTCGTGCTGGAGCGCGGCAAGAAGGTGCGCGAACGCACCAAGGACACCTGGGATTTGTGGCGCAGGCACGAACTGCATCCCGAATCGAATGTGCAGTTCGGCGAGGGCGGGGCCGGCACTTTTTCGGACGGCAAGCTCTATACGCAGATCAAGGATCCGCGCCACCTTGGCCGCAAGGTGCTCACCGAATTCGTCAAGGCCGGCGCGCCGGAAGAAATCCTCTACGTCAGCAAGCCGCACATCGGCACTTTTCGCCTGGTCAGCGTGGTCGAGAAGATGCGCGCCGAGATCGAGGCGCTGGGCGGCGAAATCCGCTTCCAGGCGCGCGTCGAGGATCTCGTCATCGAGGACGGCCATGTCCGCGCTGTCGCCTTGCAGAACGGCGAGACGATCCGCGCCGATCAGGTGATCCTCGCGCTCGGCCACAGTGCGCGCGACACGTTTGAAATGCTGCACCGGCGCGGCGTGTTCATGGCGGCCAAGGCCTTCGCGGTCGGCTTGCGCATCGAGCATCCGCAAGCGGTGATCGACCGCGCGCGCCACGGCGCCCATGCCGGTAACCCGCTGCTCGGCGCCGCCGACTACAAGCTGGTGCATCACGCGCTGAATGGAAAAGGGCGTGGCCGCGACGTGTACAGCTTCTGCATGTGCCCCGGCGGCCAGGTCGTCGCCGCGACTTCCGAGCCGGGTTGCGTGGTCACCAACGGCATGAGCCAGTATTCGCGCGCCGAGCGCAACGCCAACAGCGGCCTCGTCGTGAATGTTGGGCCCGCCGATTTCGGCGGCACGGACGTGCTGGCGGGTGTCGAATTCCAGCGCCGCTGGGAGCGGCGCGCCTTCGAACTCGGCGGCGGCAACTACGACGCGCCGGCGCAGCGCGTCGGCGATTTTCTGGCCGGCCGGCCCAGCGAGAGTCTCGGCGTCGTCGCGCCGTCCTACCAGCCTGGCGTGAAGCCCGCCGACCTGGCGACCGCCCTGCCCGACTATGCGATCGCCGCGCTACGCGATGCGCTGCCCGCCTTCGACCGGCAGATCCGCGGCTTCGCGATGGACGACGCGGTGCTCACCGGCGTCGAGACGCGCACCTCCTCGCCGCTGCGCATCACGCGCGGCAGGGACTATCAGAGCCTCAACGTGAAAGGCCTGTTCCCGGCCGGCGAGGGCGCGGGCTACGCCGGCGGCATCCTCTCGGCGGGCGTCGATGGCATCGAGGTCGCCGAGGCCGTGGCGCTGGACATCACGCAACACCGCCGTGCAGCCCGCGCCGACACCTGGATTCGGTGTGATAATCACGCGTTCGGAGCATAGCCCAGGGACAAAATCGTGCGCAACAACCAGCCCGTCACCGGAAGAGAAATCGACTACCCCAACGATATCGCGATCATTTCCCACACCAACGAGAAGGGACAAATCACCTTCATCAATGACGATTTCGTCACGGTGAGCGGTTTCTCGGCCGAAGAACTGATCGGTCAGCCGCATAATCTGGTGCGTCACCCGGATATGCCGGCGGAGGCCTTCCGCGACCTGTGGGACACGATCAAGCGTGGCTACCCCTGGAGCGGTCTGGTGATAAACCGCTGCAAGAATGGCGACCATTACTGGGTGCGCGCCTCGGTGACGCCCAAGGCGAACGGCGACGGTTACGTATCGGTGCGCGTCAAGCCGGGCCGCGAGGAAGTGGCGGCCGCCGCGGCGCTCTATCGGCGCATGCGCCAGGACCCCGCGCTGCGCCTGCACGAGGGCGAAGTGGTGAAGACCGGGCTGGCGGGCCTGGTTGCCGGTTTCTGGTCGCGGATCGACAACATGCGCATCGGCCGCCGTCTCATGATGGTGCAGGTGATCGTGATGGCGCTCCTGGTCGGCGTGCTTGCCAACAGTCTGCACTCGGCCAGCGTGACCCAGGCCGAATATCGCGATTACATCGATAACGACGTGGCACGGCGCGCTGATTTTTACGCCATGTATGCGCAAGGTTTGCAAATGGGCCAGGCCTTGCGCAATATCATTCTCAACCCCGAAAACAAGCGCGCCTACGAGAATTACAACAACGCGGCGGCGGCCTTCGACAAGGCGGTCGAGGCAGCGCGGGAGCGCGACGCGAAATCCGTCAAGTCCGGCCTGCCGGAGAAGATCGGGGTGCTGCGCGCCGAACTGAAAACCCTGCACGAAAATATCTTTGCGCTGGTCAAGGCTGGCCAGGCCGACGCCGCCAAGGATGCTCTCAACAAGCAGGAAACTCCCAAGTGGCGCGAGATGCGCGACACGATGCTGGGCGAGGTCAAACGGCTGGACGAAATTGCCCCCAAGCGGCTGGCCGAACTCAACGCGGCGTCCGCCGCGGCGCGCCAGTATGACATGATCCTGGCGGCCGGCGCGGTGTTGCTGGGCATCCTGCTCGCCGGCATTTTGCTCGCGCGCACCACGCGCGAAGCCCGGCGCGCCGAGGAACTGGCGACGGCAGTGGCCGGCGGCAACCTGGCGCAGGTCATTCGCGCGGGAGGCAAGGACGAGTTCGGCGCGATCCTCACGCGCGTGACGATGCTGAGAAACCGCCTGCACGAGGCGATCAGCCTGATCCATCAAAGCGCCCGCGCGCTCGACCAGTCCAGCCAGAAACTTTCGGCGGCGAGCGGTGCCACCCTCGATGCGGCCGAGGCGCAATCCTCGGCCATCGCCGGGATCGCCGCCGCGGTCGAACAGTTGTCCGTTTCCACCGACGAGATGAGCGGCAACGCGCGTGAGGCCTTGCAGGCCACGGCTACCTCGGCCGAGGCCACGCGCAGCAGTGCCACCACCAGCCGGGAAGCGGCCGAACATATCTCCTCCGCGGCCCGGGTTGTGGCCGATTCCGAGCAGCGCATCGCGGAACTCGCCGCCACGTCGGCGGAAATCAGCCGCGTCGTCCTGGTGATCAAGGAAATCGCCGACCAGACCAACCTGCTGGCCCTGAATGCCGCCATCGAGGCCGCGCGCGCCGGCGAACAGGGGCGCGGCTTCGCGGTGGTCGCCGACGAAGTACGCAAGCTCGCCGAACGCACCGGCAATTCCACTCAGGAAATCGCCGCAATGATCCAGCGCATCCAGGACGTCAGCGCCTCGGTCGCCCGTGAAGTCGCCGCCAGCAGCCAGCAGGTCAGCGCGGGCGCGCAAAGCGCCGCGCGCGCCGGCGACATGGCGACCACCGTCGAATCTTCCGTCGGAGAGGCCAGCCAGGCCGTGCAGTCGATCGGCAGCTCGCTCGCCGAGAGCAGCGCCGCCACGCGCGACATTGCCGGCAACATGGAACGCATCTCGCAAACCGCCGAAAACAACTCGCGCATCGCCCAGCAGTCTTCCCAGGAGGCGCGGCAGGTAGGTCTCCTGGCTGACAAGCTGAAAGCACTCGCCGCACAATTTCGCGTCTGACCCGCTTGATCCGCTTCGACCGCATCGTTAAGCGCTATCCGCCGGACATCACCGCACTCGCCGATGTCAGCGCCGACATTGACGCCGGTGCGTTGATTACGGTGGTCGGCCACTCCGGTGCCGGCAAATCCACGCTGCTCAAGCTGATTCCCGCCATCGAGCGCCCCACCAGCGGCACGGTGCTGGTGCATGGCCAGAACGTCGGCGCGCTCGGCAAAAAGGCGCTGCCCTTTTTGCGGCGGAATATCGGGCTGGTGTTCCAGGATCAGAAATTGCTGTTCGAGCGCTCGGCCCTGGCCAATGTGCTGCTGCCCCTCGAAATTACCGGATTCCCCCACAAGGAAGCGCAGCGCCGCGCGGCAGCCGCGCTTGACAAGGTCGGCCTGCTGCCCCGCGCCCGCGCCCTGCCGATCGCCCTATCGGGCGGCGAGCAGCAGCGGCTGGCCATCGCGCGCGCCGTCGTCCATCGCCCCAGCCTGCTTTTGGCTGATGAGCCCACGGCCTACCTCGACGCCGACACGGCGCGGGATGTCGCCAACATCTTTCTTGAATTCAACCGCGTCGGCGTCACCGTACTCATCGCCACTTATGACGACAGCCTTTTCCCCGGCGCCCGGCGCCTGCGGCTCGACCACGGAAAGTTAACGTGAACAATAGCCCCCCACGCTCATTTCATTCGCTGCCCCCCACCCCCAGAGGGGGCAATCCGCGCATTTCGCCTTGGGGCGGCCCGGCGTCGAAATGAACTGGCTCTTTGCCCACTGGAACGCCTGCCGTCGAGCACTGTCGCGGCTGGCGGCCGCGCCCCTGAATACCCTGCTGGCGGTGCTCGGTATCGGCATCGTCCTGGCGCTGCCGGCGGGAGGGCATCTGCTGCTGAACAATTTTTCCGCCCTGGCGCGGAACGCCTCGCCCATGCCGCAACTGACGATATTCCTGACGGTGGACGCCGAGCGCAAGACGGCGCAGGCGGTCGAACTTCGCTTGAAGGGTTTAACCGGGGTCGCCAAAACACAACTGCTTGCCCGCGAGGACACGCTCCTGCGCATGCAGGCCGCCAAAGGGCTGGCCGACGCCATCGCCGTGCTGCCGAAAAATCCCTTTCCCGACGCGATTGTGGTCACCCCGGCCGACGACAGCCCGGCTGCCATCGAGCGCCTGGCGACCACCGTGCGCCAATGGCGCGAAATCGAGCATGTGCAGATCGACGCCGACTGGGCCCGGCGCCTGCATGCGCTGATCCGGCTGGCGAATACCGGCGTGCTGCTGCTCGCCACGCTGCTGGGCGTCGGCTTGGTCACCATCACCTTCAACACCATCCGCCTGCAGGTGCTGTCGCGTCAGAACGAGGTGGAGGTCAGTCGCCTGTTGGGCGCCACCGAGGCCTTCATCCGCCGCCCGTTTCTCTGGTATGGCGCTCTGCTGGGTTTTCTCGGCGGCGCGGCCGCCTGGCTGATTGTCGGCGCCGCCACGCTCTGGATGCGCCTGCCGGTGGCCGAACTGGCCAAGCTTTACGGGCTCGACCTGATGCTGACGCTGCCAACGGCGGAAGACAGCGCCGTGCTGTTGGGCGCCGCCGCCCTGCTGGGCTGGCTCGGCGCGGCCCTGTCGATGCGCCAGCGTTGATTAGCCCAAGATTGCAACCAGACGTCATAATTTGCGGATTTTCGAGGATTGACGAA
>CAZOMI010000059.1:0-19521 GCA_964580925.1 uncultured Methyloversatilis sp. | reverse complement strand
CCTCAGTGTTTCTTCGGCGCGATTTGCGGCATCCGGGCCGATTACTTCGCTCACACCTCGTTGGACAATGCTTGGCGTTGACGCGAGTGGCAGAAATCCATATCATTCGCGCCTCATCATTCCTCGATAGCTCAGTTGGTAGAGCGTCGGACTGTTAATCCGCAGGTCCCTGGTTCGAGTCCAGGTCGAGGAGCCAAAATATTTCAAGCACTTAAGCCATCCTTCCGGGTGGCTTTTTGCTTTTCAGGGTGATCGGAACTACGCTAGTCCGGAGGTTGGAATGGTTTGGACCAACTGGAGTTGCCGAGCGTTTCCATTGATTTGCCCTTGTCCCTTCTCTTACCTATGCGAACTCCCATGAAATCTTCTCCTGCCCGCCAGCGCATCAAGTTCAGCAATGTTGCCATTGGCCAGCGTTTCTACGACCCGATCAGCCAGGAATACTTCGTGAAACAGAGCGACAGCCTGGCCGCGATGGTCACCGGTATGGGCGATGGCACCGTGCCGGACGAATTCGAGGCTGACGACGTCGTGGGCATCGACCAATAAGCCTGCCCGCAATGAAACCAGAGGACTTGGAGTTGCTGGTTACGCGGGAGATGCCCTATGGCAAGCACAAGGGGCGACTGATCGCCGATTTGCCCGGGAACTATCTCAACTGGTTTGCCCGTGAAGGCTTTCCCCCGGGCGAAATAGGCCGGCTGCTGGCCTTGATGCAAGAGATCGATCACAATGGGCTGAAGGACATTCTGCTTCCACTCCGGCAGCGATAAGTTCATTGATGCCATGTCTTCACAATTCATTCATATAGGTCACTCAATGCGCCAGATTCACGATTTAGACGTAATTATTCTGATGGCCACCACCCTTGCATCGAAGCGGCGGCCGGCGCAACTGGTCGAGATCGTGGCGGCTGCCGATCTGCTGCAAGGGTCCATTCCTTACGTTGAGAAATTGGGCGATGCGATTCGACGCCTCGCAGCTTTTGGTTTGATCAGCGTGACGGAGGAGGGTGTCATGCTGACGCCGAATGCCCAGGAATTCATGGCAAAGCTACCTAAAAAGGCCGGTACTGAAGAACTCGTTATCACTATCAAGTCCGATCTCGCCGCCTATAACCCGACGGATGAAATCCCGCCCATCCGGTTGCCCGAGGACGAACTGAGTGCTGCCATTCAGGCGCATAAAGCATCAAGAAAAGTCCGTGGTCAAAACCTCCTGATGCCCAAACCGAAGATCGATCGTCACTTCAAGGTGGAGGGTCGCTGGCGGCGGGCCTCGGGCACCCGCTAAACGCGTAAGGCTTGAACCGGGAAGATCAGGAATTTTCTCCCCCAGACTGAAATTCAATACATGGCTGGCAATCTCTTTTCCGGGCTACCCACTCAACCTGAAGACGCGGAACAGTTCGAGACGCTGCTCGCGCAGCCCGGCCTGAGGATCGAGCGCATTGTCTCGACCGGGCAGGCTAGTCCACCGGGATTTTGGTATGAGCAGTCCGATGCCGAATGGATTTTGTTGCTGAAGGGCTCGGCCGGAATTCGCTTTGCCGCTGAAACTGCAGTCATGACTTTGCAGCCGGGCGATTGGCTGCACATCGCACCCCGCCAGCGCCATCGTGTCGAATGGACCGACAGCAACGAAGCAACCGTCTGGCTGGCCGTGCATTTCGCGGACAATTACCCACCAAATCTTGCTCCGTGACCAATTGAACGCTACCGATCCCTTTGATCTGAACCGCTTCCTGGCAGCACAGGAAGGCACCTACGCAGCAGCGCTGGCAGAGTTGCGCAATGGCCGCAAGCAGACCCACTGGATGTGGTTCGTCTTCCCGCAGATCGCAGGGCTCGGCAGCAGCCCGCTGGCAAAACGCTATGCCATAAAAACCTGGGAGGAGGCCAGACAATACCTGCGGTATCCAGTCCTCGGGGCGAGGTTGCGTGAGTGCGCTGCCGCCTTGCTTGAGTTGCAAGGCAAGACTATCAGTGAAATCACGGGATATCCCGATGACCTGAAACTGAAATCCTCGATGACGCTGTTCGCAGTGCTGGACGAGCCGGGATCGGTTTTTGTCCGCGTGCTGGATCGCTATTTCAAGGGCGAGCAGGATATGCAGACCCTCCACCTGCTTGAACATCTCGATCAATAGTCTGATTGCGGCAACGGCGTCAGGCCGATAGTGCTGGCGCATAGCATGCGCAATCGCGCTACCATCCCGGTCATTCCCAACCACCTGTCCTGAAGATCATGGCTGCCACCCATCTATGCCGTATCGGTACCCCGTTGAGCCCTGCCGCCACCAAGGTCATGCTGCTGGGCGCCGGCGAACTCGGCAAGGAAGTTATCATTGCCCTGCAGCGCCTGGGCGTCGAAGTCATCGCCGTTGATCGCTATCCGAACGCGCCCGGCATGCAGGTCGCGCATCGTTCGCATGTCATCGCGATGACGGATGCCGCCGCCTTGCGGGCCGTGATCGAAGCCGAGCGGCCGCATCTGGTGGTGCCCGAGATCGAAGCCATCGCCACTGCCGTGCTGGCCGACATTGAGCGGGAGGGCATTGCCGAAGTGATTCCGACGGCACGTGCGGCCCAGTTGACGATGAATCGCGAGGGCATTCGCCGCCTGGCTGCCGAGGAACTCGGGCTGCCCACTTCGCGCTACGCCTTTGCCAACTCGTTGGATGAACTGCAGGCCGCCATCGACGCGGGCATCGGTTACCCCTGCGTGGTCAAGCCGGTCATGTCGTCTTCCGGCAAGGGGCAGTCGGTTCTGCGCTGCGCAGCGGATGTCGCGACAGCCTGGCGCTATGCCCTGGAATCGGGTCGCGTCAAGGAGGCCCGCGTGATCGTCGAGGCCTTCGTCGATTTCGATTATGAAATCACGCTATTGACGGTGCGGGCGATCGGCACCTCCGGCCAGGTCGAGACCTCATTCTGCGAGCCGATCGGCCATCTGCAGGTGGCCGGGGACTATGTCGAATCCTGGCAACCCCAGCCGATGTCGCCCATTGCCTTGGCAAGCGCGCGAGGGGTTGCGGAAAAGGTCAGCGGCGCGCTGGGCGGACGCGGTATCTTTGGCGTCGAATTGTTCGTCAAGGGCGATGCCGTCTGGTTCTCGGAGGTCAGCCCGCGCCCGCACGATACCGGGCTGGTCACGCTTGCTTCGCAGCGACTTTCCGAATTCGAGCTTCATGCGCGGGCCATCCTCGGGCTGCCCGTCGATACCTCGCTGCGCCGCCCGGCGGCGTCGGCGGTGATTTATGGCGGCCTGGCAGAGCAGGGCATCGCCTATGAGGGAATTGCCCATGCGCTGGAGGTGCCCGAGTCTGATCTGCGTCTGTTCGGCAAACCGGAGAGCTTCATCAAGCGCCGCATGGGCGTTGCTGTCGCAAATGCCGATACGCCGGATGAGGCACGGGTACGTGCCAAGCTGGCGGCGGCGCGGGTAAAGCCGGTGGCAGGTGGCCAGTAAACTCGGCAGCTCATCCCGGTAGCCCGTTAACCCACAGCAACAGGAACATATATGGAAACCCATCCTCTCGGCAGCAGCAATCTCTTCGTTACCCCGATCTGCCTGGGCACCATGACCTTTGGTGAGCAGACCTTGGAACAGGATGCCCATGCCCAACTCGATCTCGCCCGCGAGCGCGGCATCAATTTCATCGACACCGCCGAACTGTATGCCGTGCCGGCACGGGCAGAAACCTACGGCGCCACCGAAACCATCGTCGGCAATTGGCTCAAGCGCCAGGATCGGGACAGCATCATCGTGGCAACCAAGGTTGTCGGCCCGGCACGCACCATGCCCTGGATACGCGGCGGCACACTCAATTACACACGTGACAACCTGCGTGCCGCCCTCGACGCTTCGTTGCGGCGGCTGCAAACCGATTACGTCGATCTCTACCAACTGCACTGGCCGGATCGCAACCAGCCGATGTTCGGCGAGTGGCAATACGAGCCAGCAAAGGAACGGGACAGCGTCCCCATCAAGGCACAGCTTGAGGCGCTTGCCGAACTGGTCGCCGAAGGGAAAATCCGCGCGATCGGACTGTCCAACGAGCACTCCTGGGGCGTGATGGAGTTCGTGCGCCATGCCGAGGAATTCGGCCTGCCGCGCGTCGCCTCGATCCAGAATGCCTACAATCTGCTCAACCGCAGCTACGATGTTGGCCTGGCCGAGGTCTGCCATCGCGAGCGCGTTGGCCTGCTGGCCTATTCGCCGCTGGCCTTTGGACTTCTCACCGGGAAATACCTGGACAACCCCCGGGTTGCCGGGCGCTTTACCTCTTTCACGAATTTCGGCCAACGCTATGACAAGCCGGGAGTCGCTGCGGCGGTCGCCGCCTATTGCAAGCTGGCGCGCGAGCATGACTTGACCCCCACGCAACTGGCGCTCGCCTTCATGCGCTCGCGCTGGTGCGTCGCCAGCACCATCGTCGGGGCTTCATCGGTCACGCAACTGGCAGAAGATCTCGATGCCTGCGCGGTCAAGCTTGATGAGGAGGTGCTGGTGGCGATCGACAGGTTGCACCTGTTACATGGCAGTGTTGCGCCCTGAAACCGGCAGTTGTTGTTGTTTACATCGGGCAGTGAATCATTTACAATTCATGCCCCCTTCTGGTCATGGGTTCAGTTGTCAAGTTGTATGTATTTGGTTGTGGCCCGGGCCAGGGAGCCATGAATTCAAGGACATAAGCCAACCTTCGGGGTGGCTTTTTAATTTACTTGAATTAGCTGCATGGATTTGTATCAGTTCGGGTGCGGGCAGGTTGTTTGGTAATTGCCTTCATCCATTTCGCAATAGTCGCCATGTTCGGCCAGATTTGTTAATGCAATTCCTGGTTGATGACCTTACATCCGGAGTACCCAAGATGCACTCAGTCCCCATCCTGCAATACCTCCGCAAACACGGTCAGCGCATGGACATTGAAATTGCCGAAGCTACCGGAATCCCGCTGACCAAAGTTCGCACCTCCTTGACGGATATGTCGGAGCGCGGAGAAATCTCTCGTTGCAGCGTTACCCGTTTCAACGACGGCAAGCCGGTTGAAGGCATTCTCTGCCGGATTGCCGGGTCGATCCCGCCCGCCACTCCCGGTAGAAAGCCTGGCGCCAAAGCCTGAGCTTGCTTATCAGGAGCATTAATCAATGAGCACAGAAACAGCCTATTGTTACCACTGCAGCAAACATCATCCGATTGAGGAGATGCGCCAACTCACTACCAAAACAGGAAAGCGTTGGCGCTGCATCAAGAGCATCGAGGCCACCAAGGCCGGCCGGGCGGCGCGTGACGCTTTTGGCAAGCGCGTTTCCGCCGACAACAAGGCGGACTGCCAGAGCAAGGCGCGGATTACGCTAAACACCCAGTTCGCCGCCAAGCCGTAAGCCTGAGCCCAAGGAGCAGTGCCACCATGAAAAACCTGAGCGTGCTGATTCGCGCCGAACTGGAGATTCCCGACGACTGGGAACTGGTGGAACATCCGTCCGGAATGCAGGTTCTCAAGATCGGCAAGCAATTCGTCGATTTTGACATTGCACCCTTGACAACCACATCGATCGCTCCGGATGCGGAGTGGTCGGATGCCGATCTCAAGGTGGTCGGTGCGGTGCTCGATACCGTTGTCGGTATCGATGCAGAGTTGGAAATCCAGCCGCTCCACTAGCTGAGTTCCGGTCGCGCGCCAGCCATGGTTGCGCGGCGGGTTTGACGCTATTCTTTCACCTTGCTACGTCCCGCCTTGATCGTGGCATGGCGGGTTTTGCTGTCCAGCCGCCGCGCGACCGCCGCGCGGCCGGGTTTGGTGGGGCGACGCTTCTTCGGCAGCACCGCAACACTGTCAATCAATTCATGCAAGCGGCGTAGCGCTTCGGCACGGTTGCCCTCGAGGCTGCGAAACTGCTGCGCCTTGATGATGACCACACCGTCCTTGCTGATGCGTTGATCGCCGAGCTTCAGGAGCCGTTCGCGCACCGCTTCCGGCAGCGAGGAGGCGTTGATGTCGAAGCGCAGATGCACTGCATTCGATACCTTGTTGACATTCTGTCCGCCCGCCCCCTGAGCGCGGATGGCTGTCATTTCAACTTCGTCGAGGGAGATGGTGAAGCGGGAAACCATGACGGCGCGATTACTTCAGGTTTCTTTCCCGCACGACAGGCGGCAGGTATTTCACCGAAAACCGCCAGCCCTCGGGGGTATCCCGCAAGACCAGGGTTTTCGCACTGGCACCCGCTTCGAACTCGATCTCCGCGCCGGCCAGCTCCAGCGCGCCGATCCCCTTGATGACGCATGCGCCTGGCAGCGTTGTAAATGCCGATTCGGCGGCGATCAGGACGAACTGGCCCTCTTTCGATTCGGAGCACGCGATTCCCTTCGGCACTGTGGCTGGATCTTGCCGCCAGGCGTCACGCAAGCTGTCGAGTGCTTTGTCCAGTTCAGCGGTGGGCTTGATGGCGAGGACAACTTCACGCGATTTGGCATGGCTCATTCTTTGTTCCCTATGTATGGCAAGACACTGTTGTCCAAAGCGGATTATGCCGTTGGATTAAAGTGGATCCCATAGTCAAGACAGAATCCTGCCGGGTTTAAGCTGGGCTTTCGACTTCACTTGCAGCTGGACGGCGCTGCCCCGGTTTTGCCTTTGCTTTGGTTGTTGTTGATCTTGCTTCTGCGGGGGAGGAACCGCCTGTGGAGCGTAGCGGAACAGGGGGTTCCTCCCCCGCGCCGCCGAACTTATCGACGATCATCGCGCCGCCACCCATTCCGGATCGATACACGATATCCGGCGTTTTGTTGTCCAGTGACTGGTGCGGACGCTCGCCGTTGTAGAAGGCGAAATACTTGGACAGCCCGACCATCAGTTCGCCCATCGTGGCATAGCCTTTCAGATACACGTCTTCGTACTTGACGTTACGCCAGAGCCGCTCGACAAAGATGTTGTCAAATACGCGACCCCGCCCATCCATGCTGATGACGATGCCTTCCCGTTCCAGAACGTCGGTGAACGCTCCACTGGTGAACTGCGAACCCTGATCGCTGTTGAAGATTTCCGGTTTGCCATGTGCCCGAATGGCATCCTCCAGACAATCGACACAGAAGACCGCTTCCATGCTGTTGCTGATCCGCCAACTGAGCACCCGCCGCGAGTACCAGTCGATGATCGCCACCAGGTAGGCAAAGCCTCGCGGCAGCCGAATGTACGTTATATCGGTGCTCCAAATCTGATTGGGCCTGACCACGGGTACACCGCGCAGCAGATAGGGATAGACCTTGTGCTCAGGATGCGGACGGCTGGTGTTGGGCCCGGGTGCCATGCCCGCCAAGCCCATCAGCCGCATCAGCCGTTGCACCCGCTTGCGATTGACGATATGACCCACGGTCAGGAGAAAGACGACCATCCTGCGCGTGCCGTAGAACGGATGCCGTGTGTATTCCTCGTCGATCAGGCGGCTGTGTAGCAGATACAGTTCATCGACTGGTTTCGGCTTCTGCTGGGCATACACCGTGGCGCGCGATACGCCGGCCAGAACGCATTGCTGAACCACGGCCACCGTGTCCCCAGTGTCGATCCACCCTTGCCTGATCATGACAGGCTGATCCCGGACTTTTTTTTGAGCCAGTCGAGTTGTACCTTCAGCTTGCCAATCTCGCTGTACAGCAACTCCGGCTCTTGGTGCGCAGCCACCGGCTTCGGGCCTCGCTTGCCTTCAAACAGCGTCTTGGCGTGCTCCTGAATTTCCTTCTTCCACAGCCCAACCTGACCCGGATGAACCCCGTATTCCTGGCCAATCTCATTGACCGTCTTCATCCCTCTCAATGCCTCCAAGCCGACCTTCGCCTTGAACTCCGGCGAGTGAACTTGCCGCTGCTTCGCTTCCTTCATATATTCCCATTCCTCATGACAGCCCACAGCTTAATCCGCTGTCTTGAAAACGGGGACCACTATAGATCGTCCGACGGTGTAGCGTGCAGGTGAATCGCCAAACCCACCTGAAATGAATTGCTTTAACCTCCCCCTATGCCCAGCAGCCCGATCCCGCCGCGTCTGATCCTCGCCCCGATGGAGGGTTTGGCCGATGACGTTCTGCGCGATGTGCTCACGCGGGCCGGTGGTTACGACTGGTGCGTCACCGAATTCGTCCGGGTCAGTGCCACGCTGTTGCCGCATTCGGCCTTTACGCGCATCAGCCCGGAACTCCTGAACTCGTCCTGCACCCGCGCCGGCACGCCGGTGCGCATCCAGTTTCTGGGTTCCGATCCCGACCTGCTGGCGGCCAACGCGGCGCATGTTGCCAAGTTGAATCCCGCGGGTATCGATCTCAACTTTGGCTGCCCCACGCCGCTGATCAATCGCAACCGGGGTGGCGCAGCGCTGCTCAACGAACCCGAACTCCTGCAGCGCATTGCCATGACGGTGCGCGCGGCGATTCCGCGGGATATTCCGCTCACGGCCAAGATGCGCCTCGGCATCAGCGACACCAGCAGGGCGCTCGATTGCGCACGCGCCCTCGAGACCGGCGGCATCCAGGAACTCGTCGTTCATGCGCGCACCAAGGAGGATGGCTATCGCCCGCCGGCCCGCTGGCAGGCAGTCGCCTCGATCCGGGAGGCTTTGCGGATTCCGGTCATCGCCAACGGCGAAGTCTGGACCCTGGCCGACTATCACGCGATACGCCAGGCCACCGGTTGCGCCGACGTCATGCTGGGGCGTGGCGCGGTGGCCGATCCCCTGCTGGCCCGGCGCATCCGGACCGGTGCGGCAGGCGATGCGCTTGCCGATTGGCACACGGTGAGCGGAATGATTGGCGACTTCTGGGCGCAGGTGCAGGCCAAGCTGTTGCCTTCTCAATCGCCCGGGCGTCTCAAGCAATGGCTGGGGCTCATGCGGCGGAGCTACCCCCAGGCCGACACACTGTTCCTCGCCTTGCGCGAGCTGCGCACGGCAAGGGATGTCGATCCCGTATTGCAACGCCATCTTGCTGCTGCAGGCGGCTGAACTGCCTGATCAGGACACGACCGGCAATTGGCTCCAGCAAGAGGTGTAGCCCGGTGACACCCGCTGCCGTTTCATCTGCCAGCCTTTCTCGATGCCTTCCGCTGCCGAGTGCAGCGTTCCCCGGCCCCAGATGGCGTTGATCCGGTCCATCACCTGCATCAACCGGGTGTTGTCGCGCGTCGGCGAAAACAGGTTCAACTGCGGTGTTGCGGCCGCGCTCAGGTTCAGCAGGGCGACGCCGGCTTTCTGGTAGGCAAAGCCGGGGCGGTAGATGCGCTTGAGGCCCCAGAGCGCGGCGCGGGTCAGCCGCAGGGTATCGTCGCTGGCCTCGGGCAGCGGAATGGTCAGCCCGCGCTGGTATTGCGGGCGATCCGCCGCGTGCGGGTTGGTGCGGATCTGCACCTGCACCATGCCGGCGAGCGAGCCTTGTGCCCTGAGCTTCTCCGCCGCAATGGCGATGTAGCTGGCCACCGCTTCACCGAGTGCCTCGATGGCGTAGACATAAGCGCCGAAGGACCGCGAGGAGATGATCTGCTGTTTGTTCGGCGCGGCTTCTTCCAGCGTCATGCAGGAAATGCCGTTCAGTTCGGCAATCGTGCGTTCCAGCACCACGGAGAAGCGCGCCTTCATGGTCCGCGGGTCAGCCTGACGCAGGGCTTCCACGGTGGTGATGCCCAACTCGCCCAGCTTGCGGGTCAGTTGGCGGCCGACGCCCCAGATTTCGCCGACCTCGATGCCGGAAAACAGCTTTGCTTGCTCCGCTGCGCTCAGGCGGGTGAGATCGCAGACCCCCTCATGCCCGGCTAGGTTTTTCTTGGCGCAATGGTTGGCCAGCTTGGCGAGCGTCTTGGTTGTGGCAATGCCGACGCAGACGGGCAGGCCGACCCAGCGTTTCACCCGCTGGCGTATCTGCTGGCCATAGTCGCTCAGGTCATGCTGCGCAAAGCCATCGAGGCCGAGAAAGCATTCGTCGATGCTGTAGATTTCCTGGTCCGGCGAGAACTGCGCCAGCACCTGCATCATGCGGTTGCTCATGTCGGCGTAGAGCGCGTAGTTGCTGGAGAGGGCGACGATGCCGTGTTGCTCGGCCAGTTCGCGCATCTGGAACCAGGGCGTGCCCATCTTGACGCCGAGCGCCTTGACCTCGGCGCTGCGGGCCACGGCGCAGCCATCGTTGTTGGATAGCACCACGACGGGAACATTTTCCAGTTGCGGGTCGAACACCCGTTCGCAGGAAACGTAGAAGTTGTTGCCGTCCACCAGTGCAATCGGCATGGCTACACCCGATGAATGCTCCAGCGCACCACGCCCCAGATCGTCAGTTCCTGGTCGCCGGAAACGAGGATGTCGCCATGGCCGCTGTTGCCCGAACGCAGCAGCACGCCATCCTGGAGCAGGCAGAGCTGCTTGACGGTGAAGGCGCCATCGACGACGGCAATGACGACGTTGCGGTCGGCGGGGTCGAGGGCCCGATCCACCACCAGCAGATCGCCGTCGTGGATGCCGAAGCCGGTCATCGAGTGGCCGGCAACCCGCACGAAGAAGGTGGCCTCGCGATGCTCGATCAGGTGTGCGTCGAGGCTCAGGCGTTCCTCGACAAAGTCGGCCGCGGGGGAGGGGAAGCCGGCCGGCACCGGGCGCGCCAGGACGGGGCAGCCGCGGGGGATGACGCCTTCTTCCGGAAACACGGGAAAGCCGACGCCTTGACGGGGTAGTTTGAATCGCCCCGGTCTATGCAAGCAGGCCATGCTTAACGTGAAAGACGCAATTTGACGCCGAGTAACCCCCTGAGCGCAGCGAACAAACTTCGACCCCCGCCCCGGGGCGGGGGCTGGGGGTGGGGGGCCACGGGAAGGGGCTGACTTTCATGATGCGGGGTGACGTTTCACGCATCATGAAAGTTAGCCCCGGTAACGCCGGACGAGGCCGGTGACGACGCCGAACACTTCGAGCTCGCCCTGGGGGCGGATGATCGGGTAGGCCGGGTTGTGGGGCTTGAGAATGAAGTGCCCGCGTTCCAGCCCCAGTTCCTTGAGGGTGAATTCGTTGTCGACAATGGCAATGACGAAATCGCCGGCCATGGCGGCCTTGCTGCGTTCGACGACGACGACGTCGCCATCGTGGATGCCGGCATCGATCATCGAATCGCCCTTGACCGGCACCATGACGGTGCGGGAAGGCTGGCGCACGAGGTACTGGTCGACGAGGAAGGGTTCGCCGCCCATGCCGTCGATCATGTCGGGCGCGCCGGCACGCACGGCGACATCGGCGAGGGGCCGCTCGAAGAAGCGGGCGGCGGGCATCCATGCGTCATCGTCGGGGGTGCGTTCGAGAAAGCCGGCGCTTTCGAGGCGGGCGAGGAGCTTTTTGGCGGCTGTCTTCGAGGCAAAGCCCATCAGGGCGGCAATGCGCTGGTGGGACGGGATGCGCCTGGCTTCGACGTAGTAGTCGCGCAGGCGGCCGAGGTAATCGCTGTCGCGTGCGGTATCTGCAGTGGGCATGGGAATCTCCGATCCATGTGGTGTTCAAACGAACACCATCATAGTGTCCGAAAGAACACCCGTCAAGGGCATTTATTTGTTGCGTCGCCCAGGCGATTTACTTCCGGATCAATCCTTATTTCCGCCGGCCTGCACCATGGTGGCGAGCAGTTCTTTCAGCTCGGCCACTTCGGCCTCAAGGTTTGCCACGCGCTGCTCCAGTTGTCCGCTGTTTTCCGTCCGCCTTGCCGGGGCTTCCTGCTGGTGCTCGTCATACGCCGCGCCGGCGACTTCCCCGCTGAACAGATGGGCATGGCGCGACTCGCGCTTGCCGGGCTCCCGTGGCAACTGAACGACAAACGGGCCGTCCTCCCGCTCTGTCAGGCTGTGCAGGGCGGCATCGACCTCGGTGACGTCCTTGAGGGGGCACAGGCGACTGGCGCGGCTGCGCAACTCGCCCGGTGTCTGCGGGCCGCGCAGCAGCAGTTCGCAGACGATGCCGAGTTCCTGCGGCGTGAACTTCAGGGTGCCGTATTCCGTATTGCAAAAGCGGTGCTGATACTTGGTGACGCGGCTCCCATAGCCGGTCTGCGTGCTGACCAGGTATTTCTTGATGAGCTGGTCGGCGGCCTGCTGGACGGTGGCCTCGTCGAGCTCCAGCACGGGATCGCGGTTGCTTTTCTGGTTACAGGCGTTGGTCAGCGCGTTGAGGGAAAGCGGATACTGCTCCGGCGTGGTGATTTCCTTTTCGATCAGGCAGCCGATGATGCGGGCTTCATGGGGCGTCAGTTCAATGCGCATGGTGTCTTCATGGGTTGCTATGTTTAGCGCCGCCATAGCCAGGGCTGCACCGGATTCACGTCGGCCCAGAGCCCCAGCCGCCGGATCTTGGCATTGAACTCCGCCGCCGCGTAAGCTTCACGCTCCCGCGGGGTTAGCTCATTCACGTATTGTTGGTGATGCCACGCCATTCCCGACATGATCTGCACGAGTCCGGCATCGTGGATCTTGAGGCATTCGGGCATGTTGCAGTTGGGGTCGGCCACCATGACCCGGGCGAGCAGGCGGCCCTGGCGATCGTGTTGGGTGCCGATGACGGCCACGTTGCGGTTGAAGGTGATGGCACTCAGGCTGGTGTGGGACTTCTGGCCGAACGCCTGATATTTGTCGGGCGCATCGATGCCCGGCAGGCGGATCGTGTGCCGTTGCCGCGCGGCATCGGTGACGATCAGGGTGTCGCCGTCGGTGACGGAAACCACCAGGCCTTCGAAGGCGTGTGCCAGAGCAGGAAGCAGCAGGAACAGCAGGATCGGCAGGAAACGCATGCGGCAATGATACACAGTGGGGGTTTTCACTTACCGTCAGCGGCAGGGGCCGCGAGCCGTCGAATCGTCAGTGCGCAACGTTGTTCAATCAGCTTGACGATCTGCCTGATCAAAGTGTTTCCGGCAAATCCACGTCCGGGATCGGATTGAAGTTTGTGCGCGGTTGCGGGTAGCGATTTCGCCAATTCAAAAATGCGCTTTTTGGCCTGCGCCTTGGCCAGGCCAGCCCCTTCTGCAAACTGATCCCAGTGCCGCGCCTGAACTTCGCTGAATTTGTATTTGCTGCCGATCTTCATCGCCATCTGGGGCGTCAGGGTTGGGTACACCGCTGTTGAGAGCGTGTCGTAGAGCGGGGCCAGGATGGGGCGCTGGCCGGAATACAACAGGGAGAGATTTTTGGCGTGCGCGTCGTGATTGCCGATCAGCGCATTGAAGATCACGTAGTCGAATAGTCGCAATACCTGTGGGGCACTCGGTCGCGTAACGCGGCGCACCAGTACGAAACACTGCGCGAGACCCGGGCCGCCTTCGTTTTGGTATTTCAATTCGGGCACTACGCCCAAGGCCTGGCAGAAGTCCTCTTGATGAAGGCGCTGCCGGCGACCTGCTGAATCCACAACGCGATCGTAGCGTTCAACCAGTAACATCTGGCGATCGTGAACGCAGTGAATTTTTCCGTTTGCGCTGTCGAGTTGCATGGCCGCGGCCAGTGCCAGGCAGAAACCCTCGTTGCTCACGCTGTCCGGGATGGCATGAATGGCGGGCTTCAGGATGTGGGAGCTGGGCGTTCCATGCCGTGGCAAGCCGATGCGATCATTGTCGAAAACCACGGGCAGTTTGTCCTGGGCACCCGCCAGCGAAAGACGCAAGCCATCTTTTCCCGCCAGCATCGGGCGGCGTGGCAGTTCATCCAGCATGGCGATGACATCATCATCGCTCAGCCATTGAACATCGTCATCGCTAGCGAGCGTGGGGAATGCCCGACCCGGCGCCAAAAACGTCACCGCACCGGCACAATCACCGCCAATATGGTCCAGTAGCGCAAAGTCGTTCTGGCCCGACACCTGGAACTGCTGCGCGATCAGTCGGCGCATCTGACCCTCGGGTAGCAGACCGGCAAAAAAGGGACGGGCCAAGTGGTCGTCAAAGTGTTCTGCCCGCAGTGGTAGTGAACAGGACAATGCGACGGCATTTGGCAACGCCAGCCAGCCAGGCGCGTACCTGAAGTTCAGCCGCCCTTCGACCAGCGCCAAGGTGCCAATATGGTCGGCAAACAACCAGACATCCAGTTCATGCGCCATGATCGTTGCTACCCTCACCGGCCAAGGAAGGCAAGCCACCCAAATTGATCACGCCGCCAAGCGCCTCAATCACGCGCATGACCGACTCAAGCCGCACAGTGGGCTTTCCGGCTTCCAGATCGACAATGAAGCGCACGCCAACCCCGGCCGACAAGGCCAGCTGCGGCTGGGTCAGCCCGAGCTGCTTGCGTGCGGCACGAAGGACATTGCCAAGTTGTTGGGGTGATTGGATAGTGGTCATGATCCGCATAAATTCCCGTTCGGGAAATTATCAACTAGAACCAGGGATGGCGCAAGCTAAATTACCCGATCGGGAAATTGAAGCTAGCTTGAAGGGTGAAGGCTGTATAAATATCCCGATCGGGGTATTTGCAAGCAAAAAATGTCCAGTGCCACATTCGTCACCCCGGCGTTTGTTGGTGCGACGAACTTGGAACCCTAGTCGAAAAGTTTTGGCACGATCTCCGCGCCATAGCGATAGCTGTGGCGGCAGATCTCGTCCTCGATGACCAGCTCTTCCTGCTCGGCCAGTGCCGCCTCGATTTCGGCGCGGCCCATGCTTTTCAGCATCGCCAGCACCTTTTCTTCGTCGCGCGGGCAGTGGTAAGTCACCGGGCGCGGGTCGAACAGGCGAATGTTTTCTTCCGGAAACAGATTCATCAGCAGATTGGCCGGCGATTGTCGCAACTCCGCCGGCTTGAGCGTGGCGGCCAGATGTATGAGGCGGTTCCAGCCATCCGGATCTTTTGTGTCGGCATCCGGCAGCTTTTGCAGAAACAGGCCGCCGGCAAACTGATCGTCGGCACTGAGGAACAGCCAGGCGGGCTGCTGCTCCGACTGGGCGAGGTAGTACTCGAACACCGCCGCGAGGCTGTCGCCGACGAGCGGCACGACGCTCTGGTAAGGATCGCCGCGACCGGTTTGCAGCATGAGGGTCAATTGGCCGTCGCCGAGCAGTTCGGCAAAGGCGGGCGCCGTCCCGCCAGCGCCGACTTTGCGCTGGGGGGACGCCAAACCATCGCCAGCGCCGACTTTTGCGCGCACGGTGCCGCGCAGCCGCAGTTGCTCGTCGCAATCGACCAGCAGCAGCGACACCGGGCCATGCCCGCGCAACTGGCAGCCAAGCCGGCCGGGCGTCTTGAGGTTGCCGGCGATCAGCGCGGTGACTGCCGCCAGCTCGCCCAGCAGCGCTTGCACGGCCGGCGGATCGTCGCGGCCGGCGCTCATCTCGTGCCAGGCATTGCCGAGCGACACCATGGCGCCGCGGATGTCGAGGTCTTCGAAGAGGAAGCGGCGGACGCTATCCATGTCAGCGTACAAAGCTCTCGAACAGGGTCGGATCGAAACCGACCAGCAATTTCCCGTCAGGCGTTTCGATCACCGGCCGGCGAATCACGCTCGGGTGCTCGACCATCGTCGCCACCGCCTGGCTCTGCGTGGAAACGGCCTGCTGCTCGGGGGTCAGCTTGCGCCAGGTGGAACCCTTGGTATTCAGCAGGGTTTTCCAGCCGGCGTTGCGGCACCACTCGACCAGCCGGTCGCGCGGCACACCCTGTTTCTTGTAATCGTGGAATTCATAGTCGATGTCGTGCGCCTGGCACCAGGCCAGGGCTTTCTTCACGCTATCGCAATTCTTGATGCCGTAGATGCGGACCATGCTGGCGCTCCGTCGTGCTGCGAAATGGGCTCGAATCATAACAAACGCGTCATAATGACGCGCCATGAATCCGCCATCGAGTCCTTCCTCCCGCCACGCCGCCCAGCAGCGCGCCGACGAGATCCGCGGCTTTCAGGCCGAACTGCGGCGACTGGAAGCGGATGGAGTGCTCGCACTCGATGCCGCGCAGCGCCAGGCCGTCAATGCCCACCACGAGAGCCTGCTGGCCGGCTTTGCCGGCGCGTTCGACATCGATCGCGACATGCGGGCCAAGCAACTGTCGCTGGGCATGCGCGTCGCATCCTTCCTCGGTGCGCTGGCCCTGGCCACCAGCGTGTTCCTGCTGTTCTACCAGTTCTGGGGCTACTTCAACGAGACGGCGCAGGTCGCCATCCTGATCGGCAGTTCGCTGGCCAGCCTCGTCCTCACGGCCTGGCTGCAGGGGCGCGACGCCAACGGCTATTTCACCAAGCTGGCGGCGCTGGTCGCCTTCGCCTGCTTCGTGCTGAACATCTCGATGCTCGGCCAGATCTGGAACATCACGCCGACCGACCGGGCATTGCTGCCCTGGGCGGCGATGGCCTTCCTGCTCGCCTACGCCTGCGACCTGCGTCTGCTGCTGGCGGCCGGCATCTGCTGCGTGATCGCCTGGGTGTCGGCACGGGTCGGCGCCTGGGGCGGCATCTACTGGCTGCATGCCGGCGAGCGACCGGAAAACTTCTTTCCTGTCGCGGCGCTGCTGCTGGCGCTGCCGCAATTCATTCCGCATGCCCGCTTCAGTGGTTTTGAATCGATCTACCGCGTCTTCGGCCTGCTGTGCATTTTCATTCCCATGCTGGTGCTTGGCCATTGGGGGCAGGGCAGCCACCTCGACCTTGATCCCGACCTGATCGAAGGTGGCTACCAACTGACCGGCTTCGTCGGCAGCGCACTGGCGATCTGGCTCGGCACCCGGCGCAACTGGACGGAAATGGTCAACACCGGGATTGTGTTCTTCATCATCTTTCTCTACACCAAGTTCTTCGACTGGTGGTGGCAGGTCATGCCCAAGTACCTGTTCTTCCTGGTGCTCGGGCTGGCGGCGATTCTCATCCTGCTGGTGCTCAAGCGCCTGCGCGGCGCGCTGCGCCCGGGGGAGGGCGCATGAAAGCCTGGACGCGCGGCAAGACGCTGGCAGCCGGCATTGTGCTGATCCTGCTCACCAACGCGGTGGCGCTTGGCGGCGCCTGGTGGAACCGTGAGGGTGAACCGGAAAGCCAGCTCCTCCTGACCGAACGAGAGCTTGCGCTGCCCTATCGCGGCTACCGGATGGCCGAGAACAGCGGCCTCGCATTGCGGCTGGCGTGGCGCGTCGCGGACGGCGAGGGCAAAGCGCAATATTCCAGCTACGGCGGCGGTGGCGTGCCCGAGTGGCTCGATGCCGAACGCATGGCCGCGCTGGGCTTCGAGACGCGTGCCGATCCTGCCGGCCAGGAAACGCGGCGGCGCTATGAACGCCAACAACCGCGCGAGGTGCTGATCGTGCTGGAACTGGCCGGCCCGGACTGGCAGACAGCGCTGCGGCAGGCCGAGGAGAGCGCCGCGCGCCACGCGGCGGCGGCCGCCGTCAACGCCGACAGCAAGGAATTCGCCAATCGCGCCAGGCTAGCGCAGGAAGCCCTGCAACGCGAACAGAACTGGAACAGCCGCCTTTTCGCCATCGACGCCGGCCGCAACCTCGCCGCGCTGCGCGCCCGCTATCCCGACAAAACCCGCTTCATGATCATCAATGGCACGGTGCGGCCACGCCTGTTGACCCGCGACAAGCAGACGCGCTTTGCCGGTCATGTCGATGACATTTCCGCCAGCCGGATCAATGTGCCTTTCGCGCTGCGCCCGGTGCTGGAACAACTGCAAACACGGCCCCGCAACAATGCCGAGAATGAGGAGTCACGCTACGCCGCCAGCCTCGCCATCGGTCAGCGGCTGGAGCCTTGGATCGTTGCTTTGTCGGCGCTGCCGGCCAATCGTTAGGGAACGTCACCCCGGCGCAGGCCGGAGTCCAGGAATTTGAATCGCTGGATTCCGGCTTACGCCGGAATGACAAAATCAAAACCTGACCCTGCCGCCCGGACAAGTCCTTGAGGCTTCCAGACGCGTGAGCGTGGCCTGCAGGTCGAGCCCGGTATTTTCTTTCAAGGTTTTGGCCCGGGCCTGCAGGGCGTCGATATGGCAGCGCACGGGGGTCTCCCCGGCCGCAAAGGCCACGACATTGCCGCTGGCGCAGGGCGGGAAGGGCAGGGTGCGGCCATCGAAAGCTTCACTGATGCGCTCCAGCGAGTCGCGCACCTTGCGCCGCAGGGTCAGCAGGTTGGTCACCATCAGGCCGGAGGGCGTCAGGCGGGCCTTGCAGTTGAGATAGAAGGGCAGGGAGTCGAGCATGCCGGTGCGCGCATCCGCATCGAAGCCGTCGACGAGGATCAGGTCATAGCGCTTCTGGCTGGCGGCGACGAAATCCGCGCCATCGCCGATGACGACCTGCAGGCGCTCGCCCTCGTCCGGCAACTTGAAATACTGGCGCGCCGTCGCGACCACGGCGGGTTCGATTTCCACCACCGTCAGTTTTGCCGTCGGCCGGTGGCGGTGCAGGAACTTGGTCAGCGAGGCGGCGCCCAGGCCGATCTGCAATACCGAGCGTGGCCAACTGGCGCCCGGGCGCAGCAGCAATGCCGCCATCATTTCGCGCGTGTAGTCGAGTTCCAGATTCCAGGGGCGCGCCACGCGCATCGCGCCCTGCACCCAGATCGACCCGAAGTGCAGGTAGCGCACCCCGGCGGATTCGCTGACCTGGATTTCCACAATGCTCAGTTCAGCGTGCGGGACAACTGTACGCGGAACTCGCGCACCAGATTGTCGAACTGCGGCTGCGCGGCGAGCAGCTTGAACAGGGTCAGCATGGTCTTGCGGCCAGCCTCTTCATTCCAGCCACGGTCGCGGCGGACGATTTCGATGAGCTGCTCGAATGCGCCGCGATAGTCCTGGCCGACCGCCAATGCATTGGCCAGTTGCAGGCGGGCATCCAGAGCGTCCGGTTTGTTGGCCACTGCGGCCTGCAAGGCGGCAACATCGGCCCCGCCGCCCGCCACGGCCAGTTGCAACTGCGCCTGCAGCGAGGCGACCCGCGCCGTGTCGCGTGCCCGGTCGGCGATGACATCCAGCAATTCGCGCGCCTCGTCGAGGGCATTGGCGGACAGGCTCATCTCGACAAAGTCGAGGTAGGCGGTGTCGTTTTTCGGGTCGAGGTTGATCGCTTCAGCCATGGTTTTGCGGGCGGCATCGATCTCGCCACGCGCATAGGCCGCCAGCGCTTCCTGCCGCAGCGGCTCGGCCGGCGAGGGGACCAGCCGTTCGAGAAACTCGCGAATCTGCGCCTCGGGCAGCGCGCCGGTAAATTCATCGACCATCTGGCCATCGACAAAGGCCTTCACGGCCGGAATGCCGCGCACGCCGTAGCGCACCGCGAGTTCCTGGTTTTCGTCCGAATTGACCTTGGCGAGGATGAACTGGCCACCCAGTTCGGCCGCCAGTTTTTCGAGGATGGGCTTGAGAATCTGGCAGGGCTGGCACCAGGGCGCCCAGAAATCGACCAGCACCGGTACCTGCTGTGAAGCGGCCAGCACTTTCTGGTCGAAATCGGCAACGGTGACGTCGTAGCTGTGATCTGTCATGTGAGCCTCTTGCAAAAGTCACAATTCCAAATTCCGGAGCCGCCACGGTCGCCCGC
>CAZOMI010000058.1:0-19988 GCA_964580925.1 uncultured Methyloversatilis sp. | reverse complement strand
TCGTGGATATTGACGGTAAGCATGACGGTCTCCTTTTGAACTAACCACGGTTAGTCTACCAGATGGAAAGGGTGGTGAATAAGTGACAGACCACGGTTTCCGGCAAAAGTCGGCGCCGGCGAGACAGCGATAGCCGGATCATCGCCAAATATGAAAACGGCGTCCGGCGCGGCTTCGGCTAGAATTTCGCCATGAATCGCCGCCGCCTGCTCATCCCTGCCCTTTTCGTCGCCCTCCTCTCCGGCGGTTATGCGGCGTATCAATATTTTGCCGCGACGAGCGACAAGCCGGTTTTCAAGTTCGCGGCCGTCGAGCGCGGCCCGATTACGGCCTCGGTGTCCGCCACCGGTACGCTCAGCCCGGTGGCGACGGTGCAGGTCAGCTCGCAGATTTCGGGGCAGATCCGCGAAATACTCGTCGACTTCAACAGCATGGTCAAGGCCGGCCAACTTCTGGCGCAACTGGCCCCGGAAACTTACGAGCACCGCGTGCGCCAGGCCGAAGCCGACCTTGAAGCAGCACGCGCCACGGTGGCCGTGCAGCAAGCCGAGCTATATCGCGCCAAGGTCAATCTTATGGATGCCGAGCGCGATTACACACGCAAGCAAACCCTGGTGGACAGGAATTTCATTTCCCCGGCCGAACTCGACAAGGCGCAGACCCTGCGCGAAGCCGCGCGCGCCACGGTACGCGTGGTCGAAGCGCAGGCGCAAAACAGCGCGGCGCTGGTCAAGCAGCGCGGCGCGCAACTCGGCCAGGCCCGGGTCGACCTCGGGCGCACCGAGATTCGCGCCCCGGCCGATGGCATCGTCATCAAACGCAGCGTCGAACCGGGGCAGACCGTGGCGGCGAGCTTGCAGGCCCCCGAAATGTTCGTCATTGCCAGAAACCTTGCGGACATGCGGGTAGAAACCGCCATCGACGAGGCCGACGTCGGCCGTTTGAAAGTCGGCCAGGAGGCCACGTTTACTGTCGATGCTTTCCCCGGCAAACGCTTCAAGGGCGCCGTCACCCAGGTGCGGAAGTCGGCGCAGGTGGTATCGAATGTCGTCTCCTACACGGTCATCATCGACGCGGCGAACCCCGAGCTGATTTTGCTGCCAGGCATGACGGCGAATGTGCGGATCGTCACCGCCCAGCAGGACAGCGTGCTGAAAATCGCCAACGCCGCGCTGCGCTTTCGTCCGCCCGGTGATGGAAAGTCGGTGCCGGCGGCACGGCAACCGGGCAGCGACGGCATGGGCAAGGGCGGCGGCAGGCCGGGCGGCGCGGGCAAGCTGTGGATACTCGGCGCGGATGGCAAACCGACGGCCATCGAGGTCAAGACCGGCATCAACGACGGCAAGGACACCGAGCTGCTCGACAGTGATCTGCCCGAGGGGCGCGAAGTCATCATCGGCACGACCGTGGCCGAGAAACCCAAGCTGGCGGCACCGCGACTGTTCTGAGCGCGGGATGAATGCATCGCTGATCCGCACCATCGACCTCGCCAAGGACTACCTGCTCGGCGACACGCGGGTGCCCGCCTTGCAGGGGGTGTCGCTGGAAATCGCGCGCGGCGAATTTATCGCGGTGATGGGGCCGTCCGGCTCGGGCAAGTCCACTTTCATGAACCTGCTGGGCTGCCTCGACCATCCCAGCGGCGGCGAATACTGGCTGGCTGGCGAGGCTGTTGCGCACCTTGCCGACGACGCACTGGCCGGCTTGCGCAACCGGAAGATCGGTTTCATCTTTCAGCACTTCAATTTGTTGCCGCGCACTTCGGCGCTGGATAACGTCGCCCTGCCGCTCCTCTACCGCGGCCTGGCGCTGGCCGAGCGCCAGGCGCGCGCCGCGCGGCGCCTTGCCCAGGTGGGGCTGAGCGATCGCGCGGGCCATCACCCGGCGCAGCTTTCGGGGGGACAGCAGCAGCGCGTCGCCATCGCCCGCGCGCTGGTCGGCGACCCGGCGCTGGTGCTGGCCGACGAGCCGACCGGCGCGCTCGATTCGAAGACCGGCATCGAGATCATGGCGCTGTTGCAATCGCTCAATCGCGACGGCATCACCGTGGTGCTGGTGACCCACGAGCGCGACATCGCCGCCTATGCCAGTCGCATCATCGGTTTTCGCGACGGCCGCGTGGTCGATGATCGATGCAATGAGCGCCGTGACGCCGGCGCCGACTTTGCCGCCTTGCCGAGATGAATTTCTACGCCACCTTGTTGATCGCCCTGAAAGCGCTGCGCGTCAACTTGTTGCGCTCCATGCTGACCATGCTCGGCATCATCATCGGCGTGGCGGCGGTGATCGTCATGATCGCCGTCGGCAGCGGCGCGCAGGAAAAAGTCGAGTCGCAGATCAAAAGCCTGGGGTCGAACCTCCTCATGGTTTTTTCGGCGGCCAGCGCCCAGGGTGGCGCGCGCACCGCGGCCGGCGCCACTCACACCATCAGCGAGGATGATGCCTACGCCATCGCCCGCGAGCTGCCCGAATACCTCGTCGCCACCGCGCCCACCCTGCGCGGCAGCGGCCAGGTGGTCGCCGGCAACAGCAACTGGTCGACAACATTTTTCGGCGTCACGCCCGACTATTTCGACGTGCGCGAATGGTCACTGGCCGAAGGCCGGGCTTTCGAGCCGGCGGAAATCAACGGCGCGGCGAAGGTTGCGGTCATCGGCCAGACGATCGCCACCGGCCTGTTCGGCGACGCCAGCCCGCTTGACCAGGTGATCCGCATCCGCGGCGTGCCGCTCACCGTGATCGGCGTGCTGGCCAGCAAGGGCCAGAACCTGTCCGGCACCGATCAGGACGACGTCATTCTGATGCCGATCACCACCGCCCGCAACCGCGTCATGGGCGCCACGGCGCTGGCCAAGTCGCGCTCGGTCGGTTCGATCAGCATCAAGGCAAGGGAGGGCGTCGACCTGAAGCTGGCCGAAGAAAAGATCCGCGATCTGCTGCGCCAGCGGCACCGTCTGCAACCCGGCCAGGACGACGACTTCACCCTGCGCAACATGACCGAGATGCTGCAGGCGCGTGAGGAGTCTTCACGCGTGATGGCGATGTTGCTGGCCGCCGTCGCCTCGGTTTCGCTCCTGGTCGGCGGCATCGGCATCATGAACATCATGCTCGTCTCGGTCACCGAGCGCACGCGCGAAATCGGGTTGCGCCGCGCGGTGGGCGCCAAATCTGGCGACATCCTGCGGCAATTTCTCATCGAGGCCATCACCCTCTCGCTGATCGGCGGCCTGATCGGCGTGCTGCTGGGCCTGGGCGGCGCGCAACTCATCGGCGAGCTGGCCGGCTGGCCCATCAAGCTCTCGCCCCATGCGACGGCCCTGGCGGTCAGCTTCGCCGCCGTCATCGGGATTTTCTTCGGTTACTATCCGGCACGGCAGGCCGCGCGCCTGTCGCCCATCGAAGCGCTACGACATGAGTAAACACCCGCCCTTCCCGTCCTCCCCTCGCGGGGAGGTGACTGTTGCTCGCTGCGCTCGTCTGTTACGGGGCGCTTCGTTGCGGGTTGCAGTGCGGTTTGCGCCTGGCGGCGCGTGCCGTCTTGCCTTGGGGCGGCCCGGCGGCAAGACTACACGTGGTTGAAATAATGGCACAAGAAATCGAACTCAAGCTCGCCCTGCCCGAAGATGCGCAACGCAATTTCCTGCGTCATCCCCTCCTCCAGCAGGCCACCCGCAAACAGTCCTACCGGCTGACCAACCTGTATTACGACACCCCGGCACGCGAGCTGCGCCAGCGCGGCATTGCCTTGCGGCTGCGCGAACATGGCGGGTTCTGGCTGCAGTCCGTCAAGTGCGCCGGCCAGCGCGCCGGCGGTATCTCGTCCCGTCCAGAATGGGAAACGCCCTACGCCGGGCATTTCGATTTCACCGCGATCGACGACCCGGCGGTGCGCGACTGGCTTTCCCGGCCGAAGCTGCTGGCGCGGATCGCCCCCGTCTTCGAAACCAATTTTCAGCGCACCGCCTGGACTTTTGAACTGCCACGCGGCACGCGCATCGAACTCGCCCTCGACCGCGGCTGGATCGTCGCCAACGGCCAGCGCCAGGCAATCTCGGAAATCGAGATCGAACTCATCGCCGGCGAAGCCATGCAGTTGTTCGCCCTGGCGCAGACCCTCGCCCAGCGCATCCCGCTCGCCCCCGCACCGCTCTCGAAAGCCGATCGCGGCTACCGCCTGTGGCAGCAGCTCCCCGCCGCGCCCGTCAAGGCCGCGCCGATTCCGCTGGCGGCCAACGCAGCGCCGGCGGACGCCTTCCGCACCATTGCGCTGGCCTGCCTCGACCACCTGCAGCAAAATCATCTGGGCGCCCTGGCCTGCGACAGCGCCGACCCCGAATACATTCACCAGATGCGCATCAGTACGCGCCGCTTGCGTGCAGCGCTGCGGCTGTTCGGGCCACATCTGCCCGACGGCCTCGCCGCCGTACTCTTGCCGCCGCTGCGGGAACTGATGGCGGTGCTCGGTCCGGCCCGCGATCTCGACGTATTGCTCGCCGAGATAGCCACGCCGGTGCTGACCGCACTCCCCGACGAACCGCGCCTCGCCGCGCTGGTCGGCATCATCACCGAGCGGCGCTTCGTCGTCCGGCAAGAAGCCATGCGCTTCATGCGTTCGCCACGCTATGGCAGCATTATCCTGCAGACCCTGGCGACTTTACACGGACAACCGGAGGCCATAGCAGACACAAAAGTCGGCGCTGGCGGAACGGCGCATACCTTGCTCGAATTCGCGCAAAACCGCCTGCGCCGCCTGCGCAAGAACGTGCTGGCTCTCGTTAAACAAACCCGCGTCGACAATCCGTCATCCCTTCACGCACTGCGCATTGACATCAAGCGCCTGCGTTATGCGCTCGAATTCTTTACCCCGCTGGCATCACCCAAAGCCCTGCGGCGCATGCTTTTGCACCTGACTCGCCTGCAAGACGCCCTGGGGCAGATCAACGACCTCGCCAGTGCCGGCGAATTGCTGATGGTGTGTGCCGACGATGATCCGCGCCTGCGCGAAGCCGTCACGCTGATCGGCGGCTGGCATGGCCCGCGTCACCATAAATTGCTGAAAGCCGTGCCGGCCGGACTCAAGCAACTGGGGCGACTGCGGCTACCGAAGCTGTCCGCCGCGTAAATGCGCCGGACAAAATTGAATACGGAGGAAATGAAGCAATGGAACTGATCCTGTGGCGTCACGCGGAAGCCGAAGACGGCGGCCTCGACAAGTCCGATGCAGACCGCCGCCTCACCGCGCGCGGCGAAAAACAGGCGCGTGACATGGCCAAATGGCTGAAGCCACGGCTGCCGAAAAAACTGAAAATCCTCGCCAGCCCGGCCACGCGCACCCAGCAGACCGCGCACGCCCTGGCCCTGCCCTTCGAAATCGAACCGCGCATCGCCACCGGCGCGGATGTCGATGACCTCATCGCCGCCGCCCGCCTCTCGGCCAGCGGCGCGGCGACCTATCCCGGCGCGGTCATCCTGATCGGCCACCAACCCACGCTCGGCCAGCTTGCCGCCCGGCTGCTCACCGGCGTCGATGCCGACTGGAGCATCAAGAAAGGCGCCATCTGGTGGTTTTCCCGACAAAGCCGCGCCGACGGCGATCAGGCCATATTGCGGGCAGTGATGAATCCGGAGATGTTGCGCTGAACTGGCCAGTCGCGTGCCGGATCAAGCCGCTGCCCCCCGCGGCAGACGCGCATCTAGCGCAATGAGCGCTGCAGCATCGTTCTCGGCTATGATCCCGCGTGCCCCAAAGCTCACGCCATGGCCCCGTGAATTCCTCTACAACTCTCCGCAGCCTTTTCGTCCATCGCTACTTGCTTGGCCAACTCGTCAAGCGCGATGTGCTGTTGCGCTATCGCGGCGCGATGTTCGGCGTGCTGTGGATATTTCTCAGCCCGCTGTTGATGTTGGCGATCTTCGCCTTCGTCTTCGGCCATATCTTTCAGTCACGCTGGCCCCAACAACCCGAAGGCATGCCCTTCTGGCTGATGCTCTATTCGGGACTGATCGTCTTCAATATATTCGCCGAGACCGTTTCTCGCGCACCCACCACGGTGCGCGGCTACCCCAGCTACGTCAAGAAAATCATATTTCCAGTGGGAATCCTGCCCCTGGTGCCTCTCGGCGCCAGCTTGGTGCATGCCGCCCTCAACCTGCTTATCCTTGCAGCCGCACTCGCCTGGACGGGACATCTCTCCGCTGGCATCCTGCTGTTCCCCTTGCTGGCAATCCCAGTTCTGTTGCTAGGCGTTGGTCTGGCATGGTTTCTCGCGGCCTGGGGTGTATTCATAAAGGACATGACGCAAATCGTGCCGCTTTTCGTGCAAATGCTGTTGTTTCTTTCACCGGTGTTCTACCCCGCCAGTGCGGTGCCACCAGCGCTGCGCCCATTTTATGAAATCAACCCCCTGAGTACGGTCATTGAGGCCACTCGCGCTGCTGTGATCGGGCATACCATTCCTTGGACTGGGTGGGCAGTCACCCTGATCTTCAGTGCAATTGCCGCTTTTCTTGGTTATGCGTTTTTCCAGCGTAGCCGTGATGAATTCGCCGATGCACTCTGACGACATAGCGATCTCGGTGCGCAACCTCACCAAGACCTACCGGCTCTTCGGCCACCCTGGCGACCGGATCAAGCAGTTTTTCAGCCTTGGGCTCAAGCAATACCATCGCGAATTCACCGCACTGAAAGATGTTTCCTTCGACATCAAGAAGGGCGAAACCGTCGGCATCATCGGCCGCAATGGCTCTGGTAAAAGCACCTTGCTGCAACTCATCTGCGGCATTCTCAAACCCAGCGTCGGCAACGTACAAGTCGCCGGGCGCATTTCCGCCCTGCTGGAACTCGGCGCCGGCTTCAACCCCGAATTCACCGGGCGTGAGAATGTGTATTTTCAGGGCGCGCTGATGGGATTCACGCAGGCGCAGGTGGATGAACGCTTTGATGACATTGCAGCTTTCGCCGATATCGGCGAGTTCATCGACCAACCGGTGCGGACATATTCGAGCGGAATGTTTGTGCGGTTGGCGTTCTCGGTAGCGGTACATGTGGCACCGGATATCCTAGTCGTGGATGAAGCCTTGGGCGTTGGCGATGCTGAGTTTCAGGAACGTTCGATTAACCGCATGCTGGCTTTGCAGAAAAGCGGGGTGACGATCCTGTTCGTCAGTCATTCGATCCCCGCCGTCAGAAGTTTCTGCCAGCGCGCGCTCTGGATTGATGTCGGTAAGATTCTGCACTCCGGTGTGGCGGCTGAAGTATGTCAAGCCTACCTGACAGAGGTAGGCCAACGTCAAGAACATGCCGCGACACTCACTAACGCTGGGCGACTACATCTGTCCGGTCAGCCTAAATACATTTCCATATTGAGCTCCGCTGCCAGTGCGGAGCAAATCGAAGTGGGTGAAAGCCTCACGCTGCATTTCGAGCTGGCTTTTTCTGATCACTTTGATGCAGCGACAGAATTTGGTTTTGGTGTGATCGTCCGCGATGCGCATGGCAAGTTAATTACGTTATTCAATACTGTGCGAGATGACATCGTGCTTTCAGGAATAATCCGCAAGGTCACTCTGCAGTTACCACGAACCGCTTTCTGTCCTGGTCGCTACTGGGTGACCGCCAACGTCTGCGATCGCGGCGTACTGTTCGCCTACGACGAACGCGAGGCCTGCCTGTCTTTCGAGGTTGCCAACGCGACCAACAGTAAAGGTATTCCACGCTGGGAAGGGGAGGTCGCTTGTGAGCATGCTTGGTTGCGCTGATGGGTCGTTTGCCCTGCGAAATAGCGAATCTACAACAGCAGCTCGGCCAGTTGTGCTTTTGGCGACGAACCATCTGTATGGCTGGACGGGATCGGAAACGCTGCTGTTGACACTAACCGAATGGCTCCGGACACACGGCTGCGAACTGACTGTTTATGCCCGACGTCTCGACCGTGTCTGGGCCAGCCGCCAGATTGGCGAAGGCGTTTATGTTACGGACGACCTCGACACCCTGCGTGCGCACAGCTTCGATCTCGCCCACGTGCAGCATAATTCCTGCTTGATGGACGTGCGCGCTGCGTTTCCTTCCCTGCCTATCGTGTTCGCCTCGCTCGGTGTCCTGCCCTTCCTCGAGCAGCCTGCTCCCTTCGATTGTGGCATCTATCGCTTCCTCGCCATCAGCGAGGAAGTACTGGCAAACTTGGTTGCATGCGGCGTACCCGCAGAGCGGATCGAGATAGTCCGCAACCTTGTCAGCGAGCAGCGCTTCGCACCGACGGAGCCGATCCGATCACGGCCGGAACGGATTTTGGTGCTCAGTTATAAAATGGGCGAGGCGCGTAAGCTCATGCTGCAAGCAGCCGCCCACATCGTCGGGGCCTCGATCCGCTTCATCGGCGGCGCGCGCGAAACTCTCGCGCAGGATCAGCTGGCGGTCGCCATCAATGCGGCTGATATCGTGGTATCCCTAGGGCGCGGCGTGGTCGAATCGATGCTCTGTGGTCGCGTACCGCTTGTCTTCGATGTCCATGGCGGTGACGGCTTGGTCACGCCGGCCAATATGGACGAATTGCGCACCTGCAACTTTTCTGGACGCTGCCACCGCTGGGACTACACGATCGACGACCTTGTCGTCGAGATTGGAAAATATCGTCCGGAATACGGTATGCAACTGCGCGAGCGGGCGCTGGCTCAATTTGGACTGGTAGCCAATCAGCCGCGAGTGCTGGCTGTCTACGCAGCAGCGGCAGAGGCGATCCCACTTCCGAATGCAGATCGACAAAGCATCACTGCATTTTGTTCGGCCCTTGCTCGTGAGGATCTCCTGTTTTCACTGCACCAGCAATCGGCAATTAACGCACTTACGGCCGAAATCGGCCGTATCAAGGCCACTTTTTCCTGGCAGATCACGAAACCGCTGCGTCTCCTCGCCTTTCTCTGGCGCAAGCTGATTAGCGCAATCAGTTCGTTCAGAACAAACCAGTTGTAAACTTGTCATGTGCCGCAATGCCTGCTAATCCAGTTCGCCTTCTGTCAGCAGCGCTGGACTTTATTACCAGCCGCAGCCCCTTTGACCTGACCACAAAGGGGTATCGACTATTCCGCCGCGAAGGCTTTGCCGGTCTTCGTCGTATTTATCTGGACTTGATCGGCATCAGCTACAGAGAGTGGATTCGGCGTTACGACACACTCACTGTGGAGGATCGACAGGCGATCCTCCAGCACATCGACGTGCTCGAATGTCGCCCCACAATTTCCGTGCTGATGCCAGTCTTCAACCCCCCCCCTGAGTTCTTGCGGCAGGCGATTGCCTCCGTGCAAAATCAGTTATATCCGGACTGGGCGCTTTGCATAGCCGATGACGCCTCCACAAACCCTGCAATACGCCCCATTCTGGAAGCAGCTGCAGCCAGCGACCCACGCATCCAGGTTGTTTTCCGTACGACGAACGGTCATATTTCGGCCGCGACCAATACCGCGCTCGAAATGGCGCAAGGTGAATTCATCGCCTTGCTTGATCATGATGACGAACTGGCCGAGCATGCGCTCTACCATGTCGCGATTGCCCTCAACGAAAATCGCGAACTCGATCTGCTGTACAGCGACGAAGATATTATCGATGCCACAGGCCGCCGTTCCGGCCATTATTTTAAGCCCGACTGGAACCCGGACTTGTTTCTGGCGCAAAACCTGATCAGCCACCTTGGCGTCTACCGCAGAACGCTCGCCATCGCCACGGGTGGTTTCCGAGAGGGCTACGAAGGATCGCAGGATTGGGACTTCGCCCTGCGAGCAATAGAACGCACCACGGCGCAACGTATCCATCATCTCCCGCATATCCTCTATCACATGCGTGCGAATGCTGGCTCTACTGCGCTCAGTGTCGGCGCAAAATCCTATGCCGTCGATACGGCACGGCGTGCTTTGCTCGATCATTGGGAGCGACGCGGTATTGTGGCAAGCGTCGTCCCGCTCGATACAGGACACTTCGTCACGCAGTTGCCCTTGCCGGACGAGCCGCCAAAAGTTTCGCTGGTCGTATGCACACGCAACCGCCTTGAATTGCTGCACCCCTGCGTCGAAGGTATCCTGACGAGAACCAGCTATCCGAACCTTGAACTCATCATCGTGGACAATGGTTCCGATGATGCGGACACCCTGCGCTACCTGAGCGCGTTGCACGAGGATGGTCAGGCGCGGGTTCTGCGGCATACCATCCCCTTCAACTTCTCCGCGCTCAACAATTTTGCGGCACAGCACGCAACAGGCAACCTGCTGTGTTTGCTGAACAATGACGTATTTCCCAACAACCCGGACTGGCTGTCCGAAATGGTGGCGCATGCCTTACGACCGGAAATCGGCGCAGTCGGTGCCAAGCTCTACTACCCCGACGGCCGCATCCAGCATGCCGGGGTCATTCTGAATGGGGTTGCCGCAGGGCATTTGCATCTGGGGCATCCCGGCGCCTCTGCCGGCTATGGCAACCGGGCACGGCTTCCGCAAAACTTTTCCGCCATTACCGCTGCCTGCCTAGTCATCCGCAAGGCCATCTGGGACGAGGTTTCCGGCATGGATGAGGCATTTGCCGTCGCCTTCAACGATGTCGACTTCTGCCTGCGCGTGCAAGCGTGCGGCTACCGCAATCTTTGGCTACCGCAGGCAGAACTGGTTCACCACGAATCGGCCAGTCGGGGCACAGAGAACACGCCCAAAAAACGCCGACGCTACGAAGGCGAAACAGCCCTGCTGCAACAACGCTGGGGCAGTATTCTCGCCCACGATCCAAGCTGGAATCCCAATCTGACGCGCAATGGCGAGCGCATCGGGCCAGCCGCGCCACCGCGAACAATCCTGCCGTGGCATCAAATACGCTGCAAACATTTGTGACGACACGGCCCCATCCGCCCCGCCACGGCATCAACGACGCCGGCGACGAACGCTCCGACCTTCCGCAGGCGCTGCCGCTCCATCGTCGCCATCAAAAACAGGCCCAGCCAAAGCCGCGTTGCCCGGCGCATGCACCAACCCGGCTCGGTGCGCCAGTAACGAGCAATGGTGACAAGCGAGTTGCGCGCTACGTAGTACTTGCGCAGCGGCGCATGGTTAGGCAGCCGGCCAAGCAACGGCAGCCATGTCCCGCCTTCCTCGCCAACGCTGTGTGCCATCCCCACCTTGCAGCCGATGACGACGCGCCCCCCATGTGAGCGCACACGCAGGCAGAATTCATGGTCAAGCTGGTCGATGAAGAAATCGGCGCGAAAACCGCCAATCGCCTGAGCGAAACGCACATCAACGAGGCTGCCCGAGGTAATCACCGTCGTTTGTTCGAGAAATTCGGCTTCCCCTCCCTTCGGAACCTTCGTCTTGCCATTGCGAGGATCAAGGTAATTGCTGCCAATCACGACAGGCGACGGCAGGCAGCCGGCCCGCGTAGCCAGTAGCGTTTGCACCATATCGGGATAGCTGCAGCTATCCTGATCCAAGGTAAGCAAGCAGTCGCAGCTCCAGGCAACTGCCTGCGCCAGTCCTTGGTTGAGAGCCGCACCAACACCCAGGTTGTCTGAGTTTTCGATTAAGCAAACCCGGGCTGCTTGCAATGGAGGAAGCGCGATGGTACGAGAACGACCGATGGTCGGGGTGTTATCGACCACCACCAACGCTGCTACCTGCGGCAGAAGCGCGCGCAGACGCGACTCGAACTCGGCATCGGGATAGTAGGCCACCACAACCGCGCACACGGAAACGAGCGGCGCTCCGGTCATGGTTGGCTCCTCAAAAGTCGGCGCTGGCGGGACGGCAACTTCCTGCTCATGGGATGCCATAACCGGCGGCAAGATCAATCGTTCGCCTGCCAAAGCACGGAAACCGGCAATGCCTGAAGACCGTCGCCAAAGGGCAGGGTTTGCTCGCCCAGATACAGTACCGCACCGGCGACGAAACGTTCGCCCAGCGCTTCGGCCAGCGCGCGCAGGCCTTTGAAATCGTTCTGGCCGACATTGCCGGCGGCTTTGACTTCGAACCCGACGACCCGGCCATCGGGGGCTTCGAGCAGCAGGTCGACCTCGCTGCCGGTCGCCGTGCGGAAATGCCATGCGCTTACCGTTTGAAGGCTCCATGCCAGTTGCTTGCGGATTTCCTGAACCACAAAGTTTTCCAGCAATGGGCCGATGTCAGGCGACTGGCTCAATGCCGCGGCATCGGTGATGCCGCGCAGATGAGCGACGAGGCCCGTATCGAGCAGATGAATCTTGGGGGACTTGACCAGCCGTTTGCCGAGGTTTGCCGACCATGCCGGCAAGGGCTGCGACATGAATGCCGCTTCCAGCAATGCGAGGTAGCGCTGCAGCGTGGTGTGGGGAATGCCGATCGCCCGCGAGATTTCGGCGACATTCATCAGACAGCCCACGCGCGCGGCCAACAGGTTCAGCAGCCGGGGCAAGTCAGTCAGTTTTTCGATATTCGCCAGATCGCGCACATCGCGCTGCAGCAAGGCGGCAATGTAGCTGCGAAACCAGGCATCGCGGCGCGCGCCGGCGGCGCGGGCGACGGCTTCGGGAAATCCGCCGGCGATCATGCGCGCACAAACGTCAAACCGATCGATTTCCCGCTTTCCCATCTTCCATGCTTTTCCAGAGAACAATGCATCGACCAGATTATTCGATGCACCGGCCAACTCACTCTGGGAAAACGGCGAAAGCGGCAGGATTTCCATGCGTCCGGCCAGCGACTCGGCGAGTTTCGGCAGCAAAAAGATGTTCGCCGATCCTGTCAGAAGAAATTGACCCGGTCGGGAATCGGTGTCTACAACGCGCTTGATGGCCCGAAAAAGTTCCGGTGCATGCTGCACCTCGTCGATGACGACCAAACCGGAATGGCCTGTCACGAGTGCATCGGGATCGGACCTCGCCAGCGCCAGAACGGTTGGATCGTCAAGCGAAAGATAAGGTGCCGCGTGTATTTCGGCGATGTTGCGCGCCAGCGTCGATTTGCCGGTCTGGCGTGCGCCATTAAGCAAAACCACCCGGGTATCGGCGAGCGATGCGGCCAGCTTTTCGGTGATCAGACGATGAATCATGGTTGCATTCTAACCATCCAATGGTGATAATACAACCATGATTTCGGGAATAAGAAGCCAGAAAAGTCGGCGCTGGCGGGACGGCGCCTTTATTGATTCAGCCACCGCAATGTGCGGGCCAACCCCTCTGCCAGCCCCGTCAGCGGTGCCCAGCCGGTGGCGCGCAGGCGAGAAACGTCAAGCACCACTTTGGCGACATCGCTGCGGCGGGCGGCACGATAGATCACCTGTGGTGTTCGCTCGGCAACTTCGCCAGCCAGCCGGATCAAGGCATTGATGCTGCAGCCTTCTCCACTGCCGACGTTGTAGGTGCCGCTATCGTCCGGCCGATCGACAAACAGTACGCAGGCTGCCGCCACGTCATCCACATAGACGAAGTCGCGCACGGCCTCGCCGTCGCCCCAGACTTCGATCGGCTGGCCGGACCGGATTTTTTCGAGCACGGTGCGCACCAGCCCGAAACCGGCTTTCAACGGTTGGCCGGGGCCATAGGCGTTGGCCGGGCGCATGATGGTCACTGCCCTGCCCTGGGCGCGGAATGCTTGCAGGTACATTTCCTGGGCAGCCTTGCCTGCCCCGTGGAAGGACAGCGGGGCGAACGGTGCATCCTCGGCCACGGGCAGGACAGCCGGGTTACCGTACAGCGTGCCACCGGATGAAAAGTAGATCAGGTGGATGTCTGGGAAGTCCTGCAGGACTTCGAGCAGGCCGAGCGTCGGCAGCAAGTTGCCGGCCTCCAGCGTCGGATGGCGAGCGGAGGAACCAGGGGTGGTTTCCGAGGCGAGATGCACCACCGTTTTGCAATCCGGCAATAGCCGCGCGAGCAGTTCCCGGTCCTGCAGGTCGCCTCGATGCCAATACAGCGGCGGAAAGTCGGCGCTGGCGGGACGGCGGGTGAGGACATGCAGCGGCCTGTCGATCGCCCCGAGTTGTCGGGCCAGGGCCGCGCCGATGAATCCGCCACCAATGAGCAGCACTGCGTCACCTTTCATGCCGCCGCTCCCAGCAATTCGCGATAGAACGCACAATAGCGACGTGCGCAATCATCCCATGTGCCGATGTGCTGCATAACGAATTTACGGGCTGCCGTCCCCGTAGCTGCAGCAGCCGGCATTTCCCCTGCGACAAGCGCATCTGCCAGTTCAGCTCGGCTGGCAACCAGCCAGCCGGTTTCCCCGTGCCGGATCAGATCCTCATGAGCAGCGATCCGGCTGGCGATCACCGGCAGGCCTGCTGCCATAGCCTCGATCAGGACTTGTGGCCGACCTTCGTCATGCTGGCTCAGTGTGAGCAAGCCGGCAACACGGGGAAACCATGTATTGCGAAGTTCTGACGGATTTGTCGCCCCATGATGATGTATCCAGGCGGGCAGGCTTATCGTCTCCTGCATCGGCCCCAGCAAGTGCAGCGGTCGTGCGTCGGAAAACAAACCTTTGCCCCATTCAACGAGCTTGCCCAATTTGCCGCGGGTAATCCGCGAGACGACCAGCCATCCTTTCGACGCTTCCGGCGAAGTCCTGACCACCGAAAACCATTCGTCCGCAACGCCGAAGGGGGTCGCTTCAATCCGTGCCACATCGCCGAACAATCCTTGCAGGCGTGGCACCATCCATTCGGCATTCGGCGCAAGGAGCGTCTTGTGCCTGCGGAATTGGCGGCGGAGGGCGTAAGTCATGCCCGGCAGATCGAGCAATCGGAAATCGCTGCCCAGCACGGTCACCAACGCCGGGCGGGCGTCATCAGGCAGGCCCAGGGCATTCTGCAACCAGTTGATGTGATAACAGTCGGCGCCGGCGAGACGGCAGGCTAACCGCAAGCGCCGCAGCAGTTCCCGGCCAGCCCGGACACCTGCCAGCGGCCGTTGTCGCAACAGTTGGGCGATACCCCCATTGGCCAGCAACTCCGCAAGCCACTCGGCATCAGACGACGAAAGCACGGAATTGACGCCTGCCGGCAACTCACCAGGCGGTGCCCAGATATCTACGCCAACCCCCTGCCGGGCAATCGCCGCGGCCTGATCATGGATGAAGCGCCCCTTCCAATCGGCAGCATCGCGCGGGTATGAACTTGCTGCCAGCAGGATGCGCAACCCTTCCACTTTGTCAGCTATCCCGATCTCGATCAAGGTCGCGGTAATGCAGGGCGGAAATCTGCTCGGAAACAATCCCGATCAGAAATGTGAAAATCGCCGAGATGAACATCAGCACGCTCATGTTGGTCAGGCGGCCCGCAGTCAGGTAGGTATAGCCGTAGTAAACCAAGCCGGTCATGAAGAATCCTGCCGAAATCGGCAAGAACAGCTTCAAGGGTGAATACAGCGTGCCAACCTTGATGATGATGAGCAAGAACCTCACGCCGTCGCGAATCGGGCGAATATGGCTCTTGCCCTGCCTTTGCTGGGCATCGATCGGCACATACGCCACCGAGTATCCGGCACGGAAGAAACTCATCGTGATGGTAGTGGGATAGGAAAATCCGTTCGGCAACAGATAGAGGAACTGTCTGAATTTGCTCGCCCGCACGGCACGGAAACCTGAGGTCAGATCTTCAATGCGCTGCATGACCATCCAACTGGCAAAGCGGCTGAAAATATCGTTGGCCACTGCGCGATGTGCGCCAGCATGCGAGCCGGATTTGCGCGCACCGACTGCCATGTCGTAACCCGCGTCGATTGTTTCCAACAGGCGGGGAATGTCGATGGCCTGGTGCTGACCATCGCCGTCCATGAAGACGATGATCTCGCCGGCGGCCTCGCGTGTCCCGGTCTTAATGGCCGCGCCGTTGCCCATCGGATAGGGATGGGAGATCACTCGGACGCCCGCTGCCTCGGCAACCGCGCGCGTATCGTCGCCGGAGCCGTCATCAACGACAATCACTTCCGCATTCGGCAGCAGCCGCAACACTTCCGGCAGCAGCCCCGCCAGCGGAACCGCTTCGTTGCGCGCCGGGATGACAATCGACACTCTGGCAGTGTTCATAACGCTCCGATATCCGTCATTGGGCCAGTCCCAGTCCGAGATTCTCCACTTCCTTGCGGTTGACCGCCGGGATTTTCAGTCCTTTCAAAACGGCATATTGCCGCTTTGCGTCGACTGTATCACCCAGATACAGCAGCACGCGGATCAGGTTGATGCGCAACACGGCATTGCCCGGGTCGCTCTCCACGGCGGCCATGGCATGCATTCGCGCCCGCGGCAACGAACCCAGCCGGGCTGCCGCGTAATCCATTGCCACCGCATGCAGCATGCCGCGGATCTTTCCCTTTGCACTCGGATTGGCCAGCGCGGCAGCGATCAGTTTTTCGACTGCATGCCCGTCAAGGCACAGCAAATTATCTACCAGCATATCGGAAAGCCCTTGCACGAAGCCTTGTTCGCCCAGAGAAAACCGCTGGTTGCCCAAGCGATCGAGCAATGTCTGCAGAGCCTCCTCATCCCGCTTCATCCCCACGGCACAGTCCAGGTACAGAAGCCCGGCGGGCGCCGCCTTGCTTTGCGGATCGTATAGCCCCGCCCGCTGGAAATGGATGCGTGCCATCTGATAGGCTTGTACATTCATCTCGCCCGATTGCCTGGATCGGGCGAGAATGGCCCGCGCCGCCTCGTAGTGGGTCCGGGCGGATTGCGGGTGCGTATTGGATTCGATTTGCGTGCGGATGTATTCATCACCCCACTGCGCGGCACGCAGATTGGTCACCAGCCCGCAATAGGCGACGAAGCAGCAGGCCAGCGCCATACGCGGCAGCTTGCCGCTGGACATTCCCGCAGGCAGCAGTAACGCCGCCAGCCCGATGAAGATGCCGATCGAGGGCAGATAGTTACGATGCTCATAGGCAATCTCCAGGCCGAGCAGGGTCGATTCGAGCGCATGGCCGGCCAGGAACCAGAGCACGGCGAACGTCAGCCAGGGCCTGCGCCGGTGTTGCATCAGGGCAATCGCGATGGTCGCCGCCCAGGCCAGCACGGCCAGAGCAGTCAGCGGGGGATCGAAGATGCCACGCGAAATGGCGATGTCGTCATGATGCAGGCTGAACAGGTCCGGCCAGGGCAGGAGCATCTGGATGACATACATCCATAGCACCCGTGCCTCCGTCAGCAGCCGCTCGGCCAGCGTGAAGTCGCGCAGCAGATAACTTTGCTGTATCAGCGGCCAGGCAGCCATCAGCAGGGCAGCCAGCCCGATAGCCGCTGCCGCCAGCCCGTACGTCAGGACGCGCTGCGGCAACGCTGCCAGGCTCCTGAATACCAACCATTCGCACAACAACACGAACAGGGGCAGGAGTAAGGCCGTTTCCTTCGCCAGCACGCCCGCCGGCCAGCAGATCAGGAATGCCGCCGCAAACGCCAGCCAGCGAACAAGGCCGGCGCGCTGGCGCCCGAAGACATACAGGCAAAGCGCCGCCAGCGTGAACAACGCCGCCAGGCTGGTCATGCGCTGCACGACGAAGAGCACCGGGGTGAGGTTGATCGGGTGCAGCAGCCAGAGCGCCGTTATCCAGTAGGCAGCCAGCGCAGCCCGGCCATCCCCGATCAGGCGCGGCCAGAGCTGGCGGCACAGCTGATAGACCAGCAGACCATTGAGCAAATGGATGGTCAGGTTCACCCACTTGAAATACCGCGGCGCATCGCCCAGGAAGAACAGGTTGAGCGCAAATGTCGCCATGCTCAGGGGGCGCCCCGATGGGCCGGAGATGTCTCCCTGGAGGGCGTCCACCAACCCCGGCCAGGTGCCATCGAATAGCCGCAGGGCCGCGTTATTGACAATGCTGGCGTGATCATCGAAGACAAACCCGCCCGCCAGTCCGGGCCAATAAATCCCGACCGTCGCCAGAAGGGCAAGCAGCAGAAAACCGGGGTGGGATGGCAGCATGAAGGTGTTATTAGCGAATTTCTGAAAACAAACCCAAGCTACCAGAAAAAAGCCCCGCCGCAGCGAGGCTTTTGTGATCAGGCGACTGACCTTATTTGCATGAAGACGGCAGGTATTTCGCGGGAATCGGGTTGGCAGCACCACCGCCGCAAGTCCAGTTGATGATGCCGGTCGTGTTAGTGCCCGTGCCGGTGAAGGCGATCGTCCTGCCATTCACGTCGGCATGTACACCTGTGGCCACGGTGACGGTGATCACGCCAACATCATTGCTAGTCTGGGAGTAGATAACGCTTGCCACCTTGTTGGTCACGTTGTTCTGTACGCCGGCCGAAGCGCCGGTTGCCGGCATGACACCACGGTTCTGGTAGAACTCGGCGACTGGCACCTTGCCGGCCGAACCGGCCAGAATGGCCTCGGAAATCTTGGCACGCACCGTGTAGTCCTGATACGCCGGCAACGCCACAGCCGCCAGAATGCCGATAATCGCGACAACGATCATCAGTTCGATGAGGGTAAAGCCCTGTTGAATCTTACGCATGGTATCTCTCCTTGAGTTAGAGCACTTCAATCGTGCTGTCATGCATTATGCAATGACCGTGCCAGCTCGACAAGCCCGGATTTGCGTGGAAAATTACGAAATGTCGGCAGTGCTGGCGACGCTGGCGGGCCAAATGTGACGATTTTCGTCAGTTACTGCCGTACCCGCTACGGGGCATTTCATACCCGCTACGGGGCACTTCGTCCCGCCAGCGCCGACTTTCGTGGCGATTGTGTGGGTGGGCAACTACCCGCTGCGAAGCTTGAGGTAACTATCGTGCAGTGCTTCGGCCTGCTCGCGAGCTAGCAACAGTTGCTCGGCCAGTTGGGCAATGTCGTCGACGTACTCGTGAACAAGGCGGTTGCGCAGCAGGCGCATTTCCACCCAACCCTCCGCATTCTCGATCAACCCCAGTTGTTCGGCACGGCGCAGGTTGTCGATGGCCGAGCCGGGCAATTCGCCCAGGCTGCGCAGGTAGATTGGCAACAACTTGTCGACGAAGGTGTCCTGCATGCGGCAGAATTTGCTGGTGAACGACTCCAGGCGGTCGATGCCTTCCGGTGTTTCCAGCAGGGCCGCAAGACGCGCGGCATCCAGCGGGGGCCCCTGGAACAGGCGCTCCCTGACGCCGCACAGCAGGCGGTCTTCCTTTTCGATCAAGGCAAGAATTTGCACCTGGCGCTCACGCAAGTCGGTCATAAGCGGATACCCTGCTTTCTCGCCTGAAGGTGTATCGGTTGCAACGGCTCGTCCGGCTGGTGAAGCACGATGTCGAGCTTCTGTTCGCCGAGACGTTCCTGCAGCGCCGCATTCAGCCGCAACACCTGGCGCCATGCCTGCTCCCGGCGTTCCGGCGTTTCCAGATAAAGATCGATGTCGCCACCGCGTTGGCTGTCGTCCGTGCGCGAACCGAAAAGCAGCACGCGCACCCCTTCGCCCATGACGCGGGCGACTTCGTCCTTGATGATTTTCTGCTGGAATTGAGTCAGGCGCATGGTGCTCATTGTATATAAGCCCACCCCGAAAAACTCGCTCCGCTCGTTTCTCCACTCAAGGTGGCGTGTTTCGCGCGCCTGGTCGTCCCAAGGTTGCGGAAGAAGGCGAAGTGTCGCGCCTCAAGCGCGGGAAAATGCGGGAAAATGGGGTCAGACACCATTAATGGTGGGTCGTCGGTCCACCACCACAGCAAGGCGTGGGTATCGAGCAAATACCTCATTGACATTCCCACGCGTCCAACTCGGATTGCGGCAAGGGCTCGAAGAATTCCGGGCCAATGCAGCCAATTCGCCCTTTCAAACGGCCCGCCTGGCGCTGGCCCTTACCGGGAGAAAGCGGCACCAGGCGCGCATAAGGCTTGCCGGCCTTGGCCAGAATGATTTCCTGGCCCGCATGCGCCTGATCGAGCAAGCGTGAAAAATGGGTCTTGGCATCATGCACATTCACAATCACGGACATCATCGCCTCCAATCTGGTTAACCCAAGATTGCAACCAGACGTCATAATTTGCGGATTTTCGAGGATTGACGA
>CAZOMI010000057.1:0-20352 GCA_964580925.1 uncultured Methyloversatilis sp. | reverse complement strand
GTGATGGGGGAACTGCAGGTCCTGGCCGCCGCCGTGGATGTCGAAGTGCGGGCCGAGCAGTTGCGAACTCATCGCCGAGCATTCGATGTGCCAGCCGGGACGGCCCGTGCCCCAGGCCGACGCCCACTTCACCTCGTCCGATTCTTCCGCCTTGGCGTGTTTCCAGAGCACGAAGTCGAGCGGGTCCTGCTTGCCGGCCATGACATCGACGCGCTCGCCGGCGCGCAGGTCTTCGAGCGACTTGCCGGAAAGCTTGCCGTAGCCGGGAAATTTACGCACCGAATAGCAGACGTCATGATTTTCGGCGACATAAGCGTAACCGTTTTTTTCGAGGGCAGCGATGATAGCGAGCATCTGCGGCACGTATTCGGTGGCGCGCGGCTCGTGATCGGGTCGCAGCACGCCCAGCGCATCGGCATCCTCGTGCATCGCGGCGATGAAGCGGTCGGTCAGCGCGCGCACCGTTTCGCCGTTTTCGGCGGCGCGTTTGATGATTTTGTCGTCGATATCGGTGATGTTGCGCACATAGGTCACCTTGAGGCCGCTGGCCTTGAGCCAGCGCACCACCATGTCGAACACCACCATCACCCGGCCGTGACCGAGGTGACAGTAGTCATACACGGTCATGCCACAAACGTAGAGACGCACCCGGCCGGGTTCGATCGGAATGAATTCTTGCGCAGCACGCGCGAGAGTGTTGTGGATTTTCAGCATAAGGGAAGGTAAACCTGTCTGATTAGGGCTTTAGGCGCAGCCCGAACGGCGCGTTGGGCGGTGCATCTTTGTTAGAATGATACGTTGAATTTTTCAGCGCTGACCAGCACAAAATGCCTACTCTGCCCGCCATCCCGACCGCCGCCACCTCGCCCGCCTTGCGCCCGCGCCTTGGTGCGCGGGCTTTCACGCAGTCATTCATACTGGCCCTGGGGCTTGCGGTTGCCAGCCTGACCGCCTTGCCCGCATTCGCCGACAGTTACAGCGAAGCGAGTCAACTGCTCAAATCCGGACAGCATGCGGAGGCACTCAAGCAGATCAACCGCCACCTGTCGGCCAAGCCGAAGGATGCGCAGGGGCGGTTCCTGAGAGGCATCATCCTCACGGGGATGAACAGGCAAAAAGAGGCCATCGAGGTTTTTCAGAAACTCACTCAGGATTATCCCGACCTGCCCGAACCGTACAACAACCTGGCCGTCATCTACGCCCAGCAGAAACAGTACGACAAGGCCAAGCAGGCGCTGGAAATGGCGATCCGCACCCATCCGGCCTACGCCACCGCGCACGAGAATCTGGGTGACATTTATTCGCGGCTGGCCAGCCAGGCTTACGGCAAGGCGCTGCAGATCGACTCATCCAACGCTTCGGCGCAGACCAAACTGGCGATGATCAACGATCTGGTCGGCGGAGAGAGATCTGCCGCTGGCAAGCCCGCAGCCCCTGCCACGCCAGCCGTCCCGGCCAGGGCGCCCGCCGCAACGCCCGTCACCCCGCCGACGCCGGTCGTGATTGCCAGTGCCGAGACCAAGCCGGCCACGGCACCCGCAGCCCGCCCCGAGAGCAAGCCGGCTGAAGTCAAGCCGGCGCCCGCACCGGCGGCGGCGCCTGTTGCCGCTCCAGTTGCCGCGCCTGCGCCAAAACCCGAACCCGCCAAGGCCGCGGACGCCAGCAAGGAGATTACCGCCGCCGTCGATGCCTGGCTGGCTGCCTGGTCAAAGAAGGATGTCCGAGGCTATCTCGCGCATTACGCCCGGGACTTTCAGGCGCCGGACGGCCAGTCGCGCAAGGAATGGGAGGCGGATCGCAGCCAGCGCGTCGGCAAGCCCGGCAAAATCGAGGTCAGCCGCGACAAATTGAACATCAGGACTGAAGGCAGCGACAAGGCCGTCGTGCGCTTTCGCCAGACTTATAAATCCGCCACCTTCAATTCGTCTTCCGGCAAGACGCTGGTGCTGATCAAGCAAGACGGCAGGTGGCTGATCCAGCAGGAACGCGTCGGCGGATGAGCGCGCTACGTCATCTGATCGGTGTTGCCTGCACCGTTCTTTTATCCATGCAAGGCGCGGCGGCGGATGTCGGCATCCCCGCGCGTTACACCGATTCCGGCCCCGATCCCCTGCTGGTACGTATTTTCGAGCACATCGAGAAAAACCGCTGGGAACCGGCCCTCAACGAAACCGAGGCACTGCTCAAGGCCTACCCGAAATTCCGGCTCGGCCACCTGATCAGGGGCGACTTGCTGCTCGCCCGCACCCGCACGCTCAAGAATTTTGGCGAAGGCGGCGCGCAACATGTGGCGGCAAAAACCGGCGCGCCGGTCGCCGAACAGGTCGCCGATTTGCGACAGGAAGCCATCGCCCGTTTGCGTGCCTACAAGAACCGGCCGAACGGCGCCCAGGTGCCGCGCTATCTGTTGCAGATGCGTCCGGATCAGGAGCACGCCGTGGTGGTCGATACGCAGAAAGCACGCCTGTACCTCTACCAGAACGACAACGGCACGCCGCGCTTTGTCGCCGACTATTACATCTCGCACGGCAAGCTTGGCTCGGACAAAATCAAGGAAGGCGACCAGAAAACGCCGATCGGCGTTTATCACGTCACCGCCGACCTGTCGCGCAAGAAACTGCCCGACCTCTATGGCAGTGGCGCCTTCCCCATCAACTATCCCAACAAATGGGACAGGAAGTTGGGCAAGAAAGGCCACGGCATCTGGCTGCACGGCACACCCTCCGACACTTTCTCGCGCCCGCCGCTGGCTTCGGATGGCTGCGTCGTGCTCGCCAACAGCGACCTCGACGCGCTGGCGAAAAATCTCCAGGTCGGCACCACCCCCGTCATCATCAGCAACAGCATCGAATGGACCTCGCTCGACGACTGGCAGGCCGAGCGCAAGGCGTTGCTCGCCATGATCGACACCTGGCGCAGCGACTGGGAAAGCCGCGACATCGAACGCTATGCGCGCCACTATGCGCGCGATTTTTCCGGCGACGGCAAGAAACTCGCCGCATGGCTTGCCCAGAAGAAAAAGGTCAACGCCGGCAAGCAGTGGATCAAGGTCGCCACCCACAACATCAGCATGTTCCGCAATCCCGGCAAGGAGGAGTATGTCGTCGTCACCTTCGAGCAGGACTACCAGAGCAGCAACCTGTCGAACCGGATGCAAAAGCGCCAGTACTGGATCAAGGAAGACGGGCGCTGGAAGATTGTTCACGAAGACGCCGCATAGGCGTCCCTCTTTTTTGCCGCATGGGCGTCCCCCCTTTTTTGCCGCATGGGCGTCCCCATTTTTTGCCGCATACCCTCCTTTTTTTTACCCGGAGTCACCCCATGAAGAAACTGCTAGTCTTTCTGTCCTCTTTTTGTCTTTCGTTGGCTGCCCACGCGACCAACCCGCAGGTTGAACTCAAGACCAGCCAGGGCATGGTCGTGCTCGAACTCGATGCCCAGAAAGCGCCCAAGACAGTTGAAAACTTTCTGCAATACGTCAAGGACGGCCATTACAACGGCACCGCCTTTCATCGCGTCATCGACGGCTTCATGATCCAGGGCGGCGGCTTCACGCCCGACATGAAGCAGAAGCCCACCCGCGCGCCAATTCAGAATGAGGCCAAAAACGGTCTGCGCAATGTCACCGGCAGCATCGCCATGGCGCGCACCTCGGACCCGCATTCAGCCTCGGCCCAGTTCTTCATCAACCTCGCCAACAACGCCGCGCTCGACTACCCCTCGCGCGATGGCTGGGGCTATGCCGTGTTTGGCAAGGTGGTGCAGGGCCAGGACGTCGTGCAGAAAATCGGCAAGGTCGCCACCGGCAACGCCGCCGGCCACCAGAATGTTCCCACCACGCCGATCATCATCGAATCGGCAAAACTTCTCCCCGGCAAGGAAACTGCAAAATGATCAAGCTCACCACCAATCACGGCGTCATCACTCTCGAACTCGATGCCGAAAAGGCGCCAAAGACCGTCGCCAACTTCCTCGCCTATGTCGAGTCCGGCCACTACGACGGCACGGTATTCCATCGCGTCATCAACGGCTTCATGATTCAGGGTGGCGGCATGGGTGTCGGCCTGAAGGAAAAACCCACCCAGGCGCCGATTGAGAACGAAGCCGGCAACGGTCTCAAAAACGACCACGGCAGCGTCGCCATGGCGCGCACCTCCGACCCGCACTCGGCCACCGCCCAGTTCTTCATCAACCTCGCCGACAACGATTTTCTCAACCATCGCGCGCCGTCCGGCCAGGGTTGGGGCTACTGCGTGTTCGGCCGCGTCGTCGACGGCATGGATGTCGTCGACCAGATCAAGGGCGTCAAGACCGGCAACAAGGGTTTTCACCAGGATGTGCCGGTCGAGGACGTGGTGATTGAAAAGGCCGAAGTCGTCGCCTGACGCAAACCAGCGCCGTATCACCAGTCCCGAAAAAGGGATTCCCTCTGGTCACGCCGACTTTCATGTCAAGTACCCGCGACAGGTTGGCGCTGTTCATTTCCGATATTCATCTCTCGCCGCACGCGCCGGCGACGGCCGAGCGTTTCCTCGCCTTTCTCGCCGGGCCGGCCCGCACGGCGAACAGCCTGACCATCCTCGGCGACCTGTTCGACTATTGGGCGGGCGATGACGATCTCGCCGATCCCTTTAACACCCGCATCGCTACTGCCTTGCGCGAACTTTCCGCGCGCGGCGTCGCCCTGTCTTTCATGGCGGGCAACCGCGATTTCCTGGTCGGGGATGCCTTCGCCGCTGCCGCCGGCCTGGATCTGCTGCCCGACCCTGTCGTGCGCGACATCGGCGGCGTGCCGACGCTACTGACGCACGGCGATGCGCTGTGCACCGACGACGCCGACTACCAGCGCTTTCGCAAAACGGTGCGCGATCCGGCCTGGCGCGTCACCTTCCTCGCGCGGCCGCTCGCCGACAGGAAGCGCGAGATCGAAGCCCTGCGCATGCGCAGTGAAACTGAAAAGCGCATCAAGGCAGCGGCGACTATGGACGTCAATGCGACGGCCGTCGTGGCTGCGCTGGCAACGCAGGGCGCACGCGCCATGATCCACGGTCACACCCACCGGCAGGGCCGGCATGAACACCGCGTGGGCGGAATGTCCTGCCCGCGCTGGGTGCTGGGCGACTGGCATGCCGACCGCGGCGGCGCCCTCGCCTGCCAGTCCGCCGGCTGGCGTTTCATCGACTGACTTTCATGATGCGTGAAACATCACCCCGCATCATGAAAGTCAGCCCCTTCCCATGGTCCCCCACCCCCAGCCCCCGCCCCGGGGCGGGGGTCGAAGTTTGCTCGCTGCGCTCGTTCATGAACGCGGCGTCAAATTGCGTTTTTCACGTTAACACTGTTGCAAGCAGCCGCCAGCGCCGGGCGGGATAAAGAGATTTTGGGCTTTCCCCCTTCACCTCCAAAGGTAATCCGCGCACAATATTCCCCGCACGGAAGACATGTTTTTTTCTATCGTCTCACTCTCAAAAGGGGCTCAGGATGAAAAGATTATTAGGCTTTACAGCGTTCGTTACCCTGTGTTCGGCTGCCACGCTATCTTTTGCCCAGGCGGCGGCGGGGATCGACATCAAGGGCGGCCCGATGCATCCCTTGTGCAAGAACTGTCACCAGTCCGACACCAACATGATGCGCGGACAACTCGATGGCTTCGCGCCGCCGGCGCAGACGATCATGATGGATCTGGGCACCCACAAGGAAGTCGTCAAATATGACGACGACACCGCCGTCAAGAACATCAAGGAAATGGATGAACTCAAGTTGCATCGCGGCAAGGGTTTCCGCATCAACTATGTCGAAGAAAAAGGCGAGAAGAAAGCCGTACTCGTCACCCGCTTCGACATCCTCCAGACGATCCAGCCCGCCGACAAGCTGACCCGCGACGAATTCAAGAAATTCCTCGCCGACAACAAGAATGTCCTGGTGCTGGATTCCCGCCCGCCGGAGCCCTATCAGGAAGCGCACATCCCCGGTTCCAAGCTGTTGCCGGCGCCGGCCTTCGACAAGATGCATGCCCAGGTGCTGCCGCGGGACAAGAACACGCCGATCGTCTTCTACTGCGTGGGCGGCTGCCTCAGCCCGACCAACTTCATGCGCACCAAGGCAATGGGCTACACGAATGTAAAGGTCTACACGGGTGGCTTCCCCGACTGGATGCAGGCTGAATATGCAACCACCACGCCGGCTTGGCTGAAAACGGCCATCGAGAAGGATTTCGCCTACGTGCTGGTTGATTTGCGCGCTGCGGACGCCGTGAAAGCCGGGCATATCAAGTCGGCCGTGTCCATCCCGCTGGCCGATCTCGACAAAGCCAAAGACCAGTTTCCCAAGCAGAAGAACGCCCCGATCGTGCTGTACGGCGACGGCAAGGAAGAGGCTGCCAAGAAACTGGGTGCCTGGGGCTATCGCAGCGTGAGGGTGTTGCCCGCCAGTTTTGAAGACTGGAAATTGGCCGGCAATCCGGTCGCCGCGGGCGATGCGAAAACGGTCATCGCCTTTGTGCCGAGACCCAGGCCTGGCACCCTTGCCACGGCGGAATTCACGCAACTCGCCGACAAGACCCCGGCCAACATCGCCATCCTCGATGTGCGCAGCCCCAGCGAGGCCGCGGGCGGGAAGATCAAGAACGCCATCAACATCCCGCTCGAAGAGATGCCGCAACGGCTTGCCGAGATTCCCAAGGACAAGGAACTCGTCATGCACTGCTCGGGCGGGATGCGGGCCGAGATGGCACACAACCTGCTGAAGAATGCCGGCATCAACAGCCGCTTCCTGGCCTCCGCCATCACCGTGGCAAAAGACGGCAGCTTTACGATCAAGGAGTAAGACACACCCTGCTGCGCCGACACCAGCCGGCAGCAGCGCTGAAGTCAGGGGAGAGGCGGCCATGTAGAATGCGCCGCCTCTTCACGTTTACGGGTGACTAACCCGCAGCCTCACCCCCTATGGCGCTCAAGTCCACCATCTTCAAGGTGTCGGTCAGCATTGCCGACATGGATCGTCCCTACTACGGTGAGCACGCGCTCACACTGGCGCGTCATCCATCCGAAACCGACGAGCGCATGATGGTGCGGCTGCTCGCCTTCCTGATGTTTGCCGACGAGCGCCTCGAATTCGGCCGCGGCCTGTCGGCAGACGACGAACCGGCGCTGTGGTTGAAAAGCTATTCCGGCGAGATCGAGCGCTGGATCGAAGTCGGACTGCCCGACGAACGTCTGCTGCGCAAGGCCGCCGGACGCGCCGCAGAAGTGGTCGTCCTCGTCTACGGCGGCAAGGGTGCAGATATCTGGTGGAACAAGGAAAGTCGTGCACTGGCGCGCCTGAGCAACCTGCGCGTACTTGCGCTGGATGTCGAGCAGTCGGGCGCGCTCGCGGCGCTGGCCGCGCGCAACATGCAGTTGCAATGCACCATCCAGGATGGCCAGATCTGGCTCACCGCGGGCGACGGTGCGCAAACCGTACTGATCGAACCGCGCCTCTTGACTGCCTGAGCCGCAGTGACGCGTCAGTAAGGGCGCTTCTTGCCAGGCGGTTTTGTCCCCGGCTTGGCGGAGGATTTGCCCTCGCTCCGCCCTTTCCACTCCCCCGCGGGTTTTTTGTCGCCGCGATAAGGCGGCTTGTCTGAAAAAGCCGTCCGGGCCGGCGGTTTGGACGTCCCTTCGCTGCGCCCATGTTCGGCGCGGGCGGCAGGTTTGGACGTCCCGCTGGAGCGCCCAAAGTCGGCGCTGGCGGATGGTTTGGACGTCCCGCTGGCGCGCCCAAAGTCGGCGCTGGCGGCAGGTTTGGACGTCCCGCTGGAGCGCCCAAAGTCGGCGCTGGCGGGACGGCGCTCACGTGATCCCCCTGCCGGTTCACGATCCTTTTCCCAGCGGGGTTTGGCCGGGGGGCGGCGGTTCTCGCCTTCGCCTGCCGCCGCGACGCGAATTTTCAGGGGCAGCTGGCGCACGCGGGTGCGCTGCAGGATATCGAGCACCTCGGGGGGCAGTTCGGGCAACTCGACGGTGCTGTAGTCGTCGAACAGATTGATCTGGCCGATCAGCTTGCCCTCGATGCCACCCTCGTTGGCGATGGCGCCGACGATTTCCTTGGGCAAGGCGCCCTGGTTGCGGCCGACTTCGATGCGATAACGCACGACCTGGCTGCTGCTGAAATTGCGGGGCGCGGGGCGCTCCTTGCGTTCCGGACGCTCCTCGCGGTCAGCCCGTGGCTCGCGCACCGGGCGTTCGGCACGATCCCCGCCATCGGGACGCGGCGCACGCGGCCGCTCGGCGGCGGCGGCCGGACGCTCGGCGCGGAAAGAGGCGGCGGGCGGCGGCGGAACATCGACGCCGAGGGGCTGCAGGGGCCGTTCGCGCTGGGCGAGAAAGGCCAATGCCGCGGCAATCTGACGGGCAGCAAGGTTATCCTCGCTTTCCATGCGCCGCACCACTTCGAAAAAGAAGTCGAGATTTTCCTCGGCCAGCACGTCGATGATCTGCTGCTTGAATTGCCCGATGCGGCGCTCCGCGACCTCGCCCTGCGTCGGCAGGCCGATCGCCTCGATGGGCTGGCGCGTGGCGTGTTCGATGGCTTTGAGCATCCTCATCTCGCGCGGCGCGACAAACAGGATGGCATTGCCGGGGCGCCCCGCGCGGCCGGTGCGGCCGATGCGATGCACATAGGATTCGGTGTCGTAGGGCACGTCATAATTGATGACGTGGCTGATGCGCGGCACGTCCAACCCGCGCGCGGCGACGTCGGTGGCGATGACGATGTCGAGGCTGCCGCTCTTCAGGCGCTCGACGACCTGCTCGCGCAAACCCTGCGTCATGTCGCCATTCAACGCCGCGGCTTCGTAGCCGCGCGCCTCCAGCTTTTCGGCGAGATCGACCGTCGCCAGCTTGGTGCGCACGAAAATCAGGGCGGCCTCGAAATCCTCCTCGACTTCGAGCATGCGCGTCAGCGCTTCGAGCTTGTCGGCGCCGCGCACCTGCCAATAGCGCTGGCGGATCGTCGCCACCGTCGTGGTGGCGGAATGTATCCGCACTTCCCGCGGGTCGCGCAGGTAGCGCTGGGCGATGCGACGGATCGGCGCGGGCATGGTCGCCGAAAACAGGGCGGTCTGGCGCGTCGCCGGCGTGTGCTCGAGGATCCATTCGACATCGTCGATGAAGCCCATGCGCAACATCTCGTCAGCCTCGTCGAGCACCAGCGTGGTGAGGTTGTCGAGTTGCAGACTCTTGCGCTCGAGGTGGTCCATGATGCGACCCGGCGTGCCGACAATGACATGCACGCCGCGCGACAGGGCACGCAACTGGATCACCATGCTTTGCCCGCCATACACCGGCAGGACATGGAAGCCGGGCATGTTGTGCGCGTATTTCTGGAAGGCTTCGGCAACCTGGATGGCCAGTTCGCGCGTCGGCGTCAGCACCAGCACCTGGGGCATCTTTTTGGCGAGATCGAGTCGCGCCAGCAGCGGCAGGGCGAAAGCCGCCGTCTTGCCGGTGCCGGTCTGCGCCTCGCCCAGCAGGTCGCGTCCAGCGAGAAAATGCGGGATGCAGGCCGCCTGGATCGGCGTCGGAGTTTCGTAGCCGACGGCCGCGAGGGCGGTCAACAGGGGCGCGGGCAATTGCAGCGCGGCAAAGCTTTCAATAGTTTCGGTCATGGTTCCTCCGCAGGGCCGCCCCAAGGAGGAGCGGCCAAAATATGGAGCGGGCGCAGCCCGCGAACAAGCGTAACCCCCTTCTTCGGGAAGGGGGCCGGGGGGAAGAAGGTCATAAGCTCCCGTTTTATTACGGGGTAAAAACAGGCCGTTCAGGCCATGGAGCCAAGCATTATCGCAGACGTGTCAAGTAGACTGTCAGCCATGAAAAGAATAGGGGTAATCATCGGCGGCGGGCCGGCCGGCTTGATGGCAGCGGAGGTGCTGAGTCAGGCCGGCGTGAGTGTCGATGTTTACGACGCCATGCCTTCGGTCGGCCGCAAATTCCTCATGGCGGGCAAGAGCGGGCTCAACCTCACGCATGCGGAAGCCATCAACAGCTTTCTCGGCCGCTACGGCAAGGAGCGCGACTGGGTGGGGCACTGGCTCGCGGATTTCGGGCCCGATCACTTGCGCGCCTGGGCACGCGATCTGGGCATCGATACCTTTGTCGGCTCGTCTGGCCGCGTGTTCCCGACCGGGATGAAGGCGGCGCCATTGTTGCGCGCCTGGCTACATCGGCTACGAGCAACAGGCGTGCGCTTTCACATGCGGCATCGCTGGCTGGGCTGGAATGAACAAGGCGATTTGCGCTTCGCCACGCCAACCGGTGTGACAAAAGTCGGCGTGACCGAAGGAAATCCCCGTGGGGCTGGCGGGACGGCGGCGCGTCTTCCGAAGGGCCGTCCCGAGGAAGACGCCGCCCCCTGTGGGGGCAGCGAACAAAGTGAGCGTGGGGGCTGTCTAATTCTCGCGCTGGGCGGCGGCAGCTGGGCCAAACTCGGTTCCGACGGTGCCTGGGTGCCGCTACTGCAAGCGCGCGGCGTCGCCATTGCACCGCTCAAGCCCGCCAACTGCGGCTTCGAGATTGCCTGGAGCGAACATTTCCGCGGCAAATTCGCCGGCCAGCCGATCAAATCCGTGGTGGCGACATTTGGCGGGGAACGGCGGCAAGGGGATTTTGTCATCACCCAACACGGCGTCGAAGGCAGCCTGATCTACGCCCTCGCCGCCCCCTTGCGCGATGCGATCGCGGCCAACGGCAGCGCCACGCTGCAACTCGATCTCGCCCCCGGCAAGACACTGGAACGCCTGACGCGGGAAATCGCCCACCCGCGCGGCGCACGCTCGATGGCCAGCCATCTGCAAAGCCGCGCCGGCATCAGCGGCGTCAAGGCCGGCCTGCTGCGCGAATGCGCGGCCCGGGACGACTACCACGACCCGGTGCTTCTCGCCGCCGCCATCAAGGCGCTGCCGCTGCGACTTGACGCGCCGCGCCCGCTCGACGAGGCCATCAGCAGCGCCGGCGGCGTGATGGCTGCGGCATTGGATGACCGACTGATGCTGCGCGCCCTGCCCGGCGTGTTCTGCGCGGGAGAAATGCTCGACTGGGAAGCGCCGACCGGCGGCTATCTGCTCACCGCCTGTTTTGCCAGCGGTCATGCCGCCGGGCGCGGCGCTATCGCCTGGCTCCAGGCGAATCTTTCCAGCAGCGCCGCGAACTGATCTGGCGCCGTCCAGCCAGCGCCGACTTTTGCTTGGGGACGCAGAATATCTGCGTCAATGACGATTCTCGCGCCGCTGAGCGGATGGTGAAAAACCATCCCGACGCAGGCCAGCAGCAGGCGGCTGCAACCCAGCTCACGCTGAAAAAAACGGTTGTGCACTCCCTTGCCATGCGTGGCGTCGCCAATGATGGGGTGACTGATGTGCTTCATGTGGCGGCGCAACTGGTGGTGTCGGCCGGTAAGCGGCTTGAGTTCCAGCAACGCGTAGCGCGAGTTCGGGTAACGGTCGATGGCCACCGGCAATTCGATGGTCGCCAGGCGCCGGTAATGGGTGACCGCCGGCTGGGCGGTGGCTGCGGGCAGTTTGCGTCCATAGTCGTCGTGCTGGCGCGACAACGCATGGTCGATGACACCGGATTCCGCCGGCCAGCCGCGCACCACGGCAAGGTAGGTCTTCCCGACTGCACCGCCTTCGAACTGGCGCCCCAGCGCACGCGCCACGGCTGCATCGAAGGCAAACAGCAGCACGCCCGATGTCCCCTTGTCGAGCCGGTGTACCGGCTGCACGCGCCGGCCGACCTGGTCGCGCAACAGTTGTACGGCAAAGCGTGTTGCGTGGCGATCAATGTCGCTGCGATGCACCAGCAGACCCGCCGGCTTGTCGATGGCGATCAGTTGCGCGTCGCGGTAAAGGATTTCGAGCATGGGGGCGGAGTGAATTTGCGCCGCCGCCGGGTCAAGCGCTGTCGTCGCGCCTTGATCAGGCTTTGCCGTATTGTTGTCCGGCTTTTTGCTCGACGGCAAACACGGCGGCCTCCACGCGCGAGGTGAGGTTCAGCTTGGCCAGGACGTGGCGCACATGCAACTTGACGGTGTCGTGGCTGATGTCGAGTTCCCGGGCGATGGCCTTGTTCGACAAGCCATGCGACAGGTGTTCGAGAATTTCCCGCTCGCGTGGCGTCAGCTGTTGCAAGGCTTCCGCCTTGGGCGGTTGTCCCCCACTCTGCAGCAGGTGCACCAGCTTCAGGGTCATGGCCGGCGCCACCACCGTCTCGCCGCGCACCGCGCGTTGCACGGCATCCACCACATCATCGGGTTCCATATCCTTGAGCAGATAGCCCTGGGCGCCGGCGCCCATCGCGTTGGCCAGGTCATCCTTGGCGTCACTGACGGTCAGCACCAATACCGGAAATTTCCAGCCCTGGGCACGTATTTTTCGCAGCAAGGCCAGACCGCCGTGTGGCGGCATGTTGAGATCGGTGATCACCACGTCCGCTTCGATGGTTTTCAGCAATTCGATCGCCTCGTCCCCATTGCCGGCAATGCCGGCGATGTTGATCGAACTGCGCTGCTCAAGCAACTCGGCCAGCCCCTTGCGGAACAGGGTATGGTCATCGACCAGCACAACACGGATAGGTTTGATGTCGTTCATACCGCTGTCTTGGGGTTGGATGGGCTGATCGCCGGGAAAGTCAGCCGCACGCGGAAACCGCGCTCCGGCAGGTTGACCATTTCTACGCGGCCACCGACCAGGCAGGCACGCTCGCGCATGATCGACAAGCCAAAGTGGTCGCGCTCATAGGGAAGTTCGTCGGAATCGCCGGTACGGTTGGCAATCGGGAAGAAACCCTGGGCGCCGCGCCCGTTGTCATCTACCGTGATCATGTAATGGTCGCAGGTGCCTTCCAGGGTCATCCAGGCCTTGGTGGCTTTCGAGTGGCGCCGCACATTGGCCAGTGCTTCCTGGACGATGAAGAACACCTGCGCCTCCTGGTCGACCGACAGGCGCAGATCGACGACGCGATTGTCGAATTCAAGCTCAATGCCGGTGCGATCAAAAAAGCTGTCGGCTTGCCGCCTTAGCGCCTGCGACAGCCCCAGCGGATCCATGCGACTGCGGAACTGTGCCAGCAATTCACGCAACTGGATGTAGGCATCATCGAGCGCCTGGCCGATATCGCCAGCGTACTTGCCGGCTTTTTCTTCATCGCATTCGCTGATCGAATCCACCAGCAAGGCCATGCGCATTTTCATGTAGGACAGCGCCTGGGCCAGTGAATCATGCACTTCGGCAGCCATCATCTGCCGCTCGTTCATCAGCGTGATGCGCAGGTTCTCGCGCTTGAGGCGCGTGTTTTCCAGCGCCATGCCGAGGTGTTCGCCAATCGAGCGGAACAACAGGACCAGTTCTTCAGGGAGCTCGAAACGTTCAGACAGGAACAGGTTGTATACGCCCAGCAGCTTGTTGCCATGCTGCAGTGGTACAACCACCATCGCCATGCAGTCGCGGTCGAAATAGGGATGCTTGGTCCGTACCGCGCAGGCGTGCAGGTCGATTTCGTAGCGGCAATGATTGTCGCGCACGGCGACGCCGCACTGGCCACAATCGATGGACACCAGACGTTCCTGCTCGACGACCTCGTGCGGCAGGCCGCGTGCCGCCACCAGCCGCAAATGCTTGCCATCCGTGGTCAGCACGCGCACGGCACCCGCATCGGCCTTCGCCAGACGCAGCATGGTGCCGAGGAAGCGCCCGAGCAGTTCCTCGACATCATCTTCATCGACCAGGTTGGCCGACACTTCGGAAAAGACATTGAGCGCCAGCAGTCGCGTGCGCTCGTCGCTATCCACTTCCGGCACGATGGCCTGGGGTGTAGCGGTGGCACTCATGAAATCATGCTCCTCCGTGGTCAAAGCCACCTTAACGGTGGTCTGTTCTGCAAGCATGGCATTCTACCGCCTTCGCAGTGTCGGTCGGCGCTGCTTACAGCGGCAAGGGCCATGCCCCCGACAGGGTTTTCTCGGCCCACAGCAGGGCCGTGATTGTCTTGGCATCGGTGATCTCGCCGTCACGCACGGCCAGCAGCGCATCGGCAACGGTGAGTTCCGAGACGTCGAGTATTTCGTCGTGGTCGGGTTCCGCGCCAACAAAACTCAAGCCCTGCGCCCAAAAGATTTCGATGCGCTCATCGGCATAGCCGACACACGGATGCATGACACCCAGGTGACGCCACAGCGCCGCCTTGTAGCCGGTTTCCTCGCGCAATTCGCGGCGCGCGGTATCCAGGATATGCTCGCCCGGATCGACCTTGCCGGCCGGCATTTCAAGCAGGACGCGGCGCAGCGGATAGCGGAACTGCCGCTCGAACAGCAGCTTGCCGTTATCGAGCACGGCGATCACCACCACCGCGCCCGGATGCCGAATGATTTCGCGGCCCGTCTCGCGCCCATCAGGCAGGCGCACCCTGTCGGCAAACACCTTGAGCAGCCGACCATCGAAAACCTGCTCGCTCGCCAGCGTTTCCTCTATAAAATCGGACTCGTTCATGTTGTACGCTGAAGTTTGTTGTGGCTTGAACTTTAACAGAACGCCACCAGATCAGAATCATCACGCAACCGCAAAGGAGCAATGTGATGTCATTCATTCCCGGCTTCGACAGCGACGGCGTCGTCACCGTCAATCGCATCATTCTCAAATCCGGCTACACCGTCGACGATCTCGAAGAACGCGTTGCCATGCTTTGCGAGAACGTCAAGACCTATCACTCCGACACCGGCTTTGTCGGCGGCATGGTCGTCCTGAACAGTGGCCAGGTTTCCAACGAGGGCAGCACCATCGGCAAAGCGGTCAAGAGCAGGCTCAAGGACCGCGAAGCGCTGATCATCACCTTCTGGCGCTCATTCAAGGAACATGAAGCATCGCACCGCAGCAAGACCTTCCAGCCGCTGTTCCAGCAGGTACTGGAACTGTGCGAAAACGGCAATGAAGAAATCGCCTACAGCATGCTGTGGTCCGGCAAGGCCTATTCGGAAGACGAGGCCGCCAAGGCCCGCGAAGCCAAGGAATCCTACGCCAACGCACCCTGAACGATTTGAAAAGTCGGCGCCGGCAGGACGGCGTGAAAACAGAAAGAGATCGAGGACACACCCCGTAGCCTTGCCGCCGGGCCGCCCCAAGGCAAGGCGGCACGCGCCGCCAGGCGCAATCCGCTCCCAAACATGAACGGTGGCTCCCCGTAACAGACGAGCGCAGCGAGCCACCGTCACCTCCCCCGCGAGGGGGAGGCCGGGAGGGGGTGGGCCTTACCTTTAGATTTTTTCCCAGATCGTCGTAATGCCCTGACCGCCACCGATGCACATGGTGGCCATGCCGTAACGGGCATTGACCCGCAGCATCTCGTGCAGCAGTTTGGTGACGATCACCGCTCCGGTGGCACCGACCGGGTGGCCGATGGCGATGGCGCCGCCGTTCGGGTTGGTCTTGGCCGGATCGAGGCCGAGCCCCTTGGCGACGGTGATGGACTGGGCAGCGAAGGCTTCGTTCGACTCAATGACATCCATCTGGTCGAGCGTCAATCCGGCCTTTTGCAGCGCGGTTTTGGATGAGGGAATCGGACCTTCGCCCATGATGTCGTTGGGCACGCCGGCAATCGCGTAGGCCACCAGGCGGGCCAGCGGCTTCTGGCCGGCAGCAGCAGCCTTGGCGGCATCAGCCAGCACCAGGAAGGCGGCGGCGTCGTTGATGCCGGAAGCATTGCCGGCGGTGACGGTGCCATCCTTCTTGAACGCGGGGCGCATCTTGGCCAGCGTCTCGAGAGTGGTGGTCGGCTTCAGATGTTCGTCGGTATCGAACACCACTTCGCCCTTGCGGGTCTTGAGGGTGATCGGAGCGATCTGCGACTTGAAATAGCCAGCTTCCTGGGCTTTGGCGGCGCGGATTTGCGACTCGAGCGCGAAGGCATCCTGCTCTTCGCGGGTGATCCCCCACTTGGCAGCCAGATTCTCTGCGGTGATGCCCATGTGGCCAACGCCAAAGGGGTCGGTCAGCACGGCGACCATGGCGTCGATTGCCTGGGTATCACCCATGCGGGCGCCGGAACGCAAGGCCGGCAACAGATAGGCGCCGCGCGACATCACTTCGACGCCGCCTGCCAGCGCATATTCCGCATCACCCAGCATGATGGCCTGCGCCGAACTGACGATGGCCTGCTGGGCCGAGCCGCACAGGCGATTGACGGCAAATACCGTCGAATCCATCGACATGCCACCCTGAATCGTCGCGACCCGCGCAACATAGGCATAGCGCGCTTCCGTGGGGATGCAGTTGCCGACCGAGGCAAAACTGACCTGCCTGGCATCGACGCCGGCGCGGGCAATCGCGCACCGGATCACCATGCCACCCAATTCGGCAGGCTCCAGATCCTTAAGTGAACCGCCAAAGGCGCCCACGGCAGAACGCACCGCACTCAGAGCTACAACTTCTTTATTAGACATGTTTACCACTCCTTGATTTAATGAATTACGCCCCGACCCAACTTGCCACTGTCAATAAGGCCAACAACAACAAACACAACACCAAAGCGCGCCAGACCAGGCCAACCGCACTTTGCAAATGCTCGATATCGGCATCGTCGCCCAGACCGAGTTCTGGCCTGGCAGCGAAGCCTGTCTCATCAGGCAGGGGCAGGCCGAGCCTGACACCCAACGCACCCGCCGCGCTGGACAACAGTATTCCTGAAGCCATGTCGGCGCCCTGTTCCGCCGGAACCGTCTGCGCCCACTGGCTGGCCTGGGTGCGCCAGCAATAGACCGCATCCTCGAAATCGCCAACGATGGCGAACGTTACTGCCGTCAGACGCGCCGGCAGCCAGTCGAGTACCTGGAAGGCTTGTTGGGCAAACCGCGCAAAATTACTTGCTGCCAGTGATTTTTCACCATCGGGCGTCGCCGGCGCACCCCAGCACTGCATCACGCACAGGCTCAGGCGGTAAAGCACTGCACCGGCCGGCCCGAGCACGATAAACCACAGCAAGGGCGCGAAAACATGGCGATGCGTCGCGATGACACCCTGCTCGATCGCCAGGCGCGCAATCTCCGTCGAATTCAGTCGCACCGCACTCTGGCCGCGCCACTCCTCCAGCAAACGACGGGCGCGATCGATTTCGCCCATGCGCAAAGCCATCTGGATATCCGTGAAGAAATGGCTGAACTGGCGCAGACCCATGGTGAGATACAGCACGGCCACCGCAACAACGAAACTCAGCAGCGGATGCACCGCATCAACTCCGGCATGCAGCAACAGCACCAGCAGCGCCGGCAAGGCGGCTCCCAGCGCCCAGGCGATGGTGCCATGCTGTTGCTCGCCACCGTTGAACTGGCGCTCCAGGAAACCTGCGTACTGCGCCTGCCAGACGGCAATGTGCCGTGCTGGCAGGGCTTTGATTTGCTCGAGAACTAGAGCGCAGATAATGCTGAGAAAGGTCATGGCTGATGGCGGGCAACTGGCAGGACGAAGATATCACAATCCCCGGTGCCGCACCGCTGGAATGCCGCTGTCAATCAGGGCCAAACAGGCTCTGGCGCAGGCTGACCAGCATGCCCGCAGTCGCCCCCCAGATGAAACGGCCCTGCCACGGCACTGCCCAATAGTAGTGCACCGTGCCATCCCGCTCAAGGGCATGTTTTTGGTAGCTCGCCGGATCAAGCAGAAACTCCAGCGGTGGCTCGAACACGTCCGCCACTTCGAAATCGTCGAGTTGCAGATTGAGCGGGGGCGTCACCAGTCCCACCACGGGTGTGACCCGATAACCGGTGCTGGTGAAGTAGTCGGGCAGGCTTGCCAATATTTCGACCTGATCAGCAGCGATGCCCACCTCCTCATGGCTCTCGCGCAGTGCCGTTGCCACCGGTGACAGATCTGCCGGCTCGCAACAACCGCCTGGAAAGCTGATCTGACCGGCGTGGTCGCGCAAATGGGCGGTGCGCTGCGTCAGTAGCACGGTCAAACCGCTGGGGCGATCCACAATCGGTACCAGCACCGCAGCGGCCACCGGAGTCCCCGTTGGCACAGGAGCCTCACGAACGGCTACCTGCGGCCGGTTTGTGGAAAGCCGCTGGCGCAGCCAATCGACGGTTACCGGCATGTTTTCAGGCGCTCGTCCTTCCACCCAAGGAAAGCAGCGAATCAAAGTGTGCTTTTGGGGCCATTCAATAGCGCTGCGTCAGCGTCATCGAGGAGCCGTCGCGGTGGATTTCCATGCGATTGAGAAAGCTCATGCCGAGCAGAACGACCGGCATGTCCTGCTCATGCACCGAAGCATCGACATCGCGCAGGGTGATATTGCCCAGCTTGACGCTCTCCAGCTTGACGCGCCAGACGCGTACCGGCCCATTCGCTGTCATGCTCATGCCCGGCGCGCCTTTCGAAGCATCGATGCGGGCCCGCCGCGCATCAGCCGCACCCAGCGAAACGAAGGTGGCACCGGTGTCGACCAGAAACCGCATCGCCACCCCATTGATATTGCCTGGCACCACAAAATGGCCACGCGCATCGGCGATCAGGGTCGCGGCGGGTCGCTCGGCACCCGCAGTCGACACCACGCTCTGGCCAAGCGCCACGCGCCGCGATTTGCCTTCGATTTCGAAGACGGCAGCGCCGGACTCGAGAGCCAGCAGTTTCACACCCTCGGCCGTCACAGCACCAACGACCAGGGTCTGGCGCTTGCCGCCATCGATCACCACCAGCGCCTTGCCGGGCAGCAGGCCAACCAGGGCAACATCGGCCGCCTGCGCGGCAAAATTCCAGACACACAGCAACAGGGCGAGACAACTGCGTGCCAGCGCCATGATGTCACTCAATCCCTGAAGTTGCCGTACTGCAGCGGAAAATCGGTAATTGTCTGTTTCACCAGGGCAATGACCTCCTGCAGCAGGTCGCGCTTGGCACCGGTGATGCGCACGGCATCACCCTGGATGGTCGCCTGCACCTTGAGTTTGCTGTCCTTGACGAGCTTGACGATTTTCTTCGCCAGTTCCTGCTCGACCCCGGTCTTGATCTTCAGTTCCTGCTTGGCCTTGTTGCCGGACACGCTCTGCACGGCGCCGATGTCGAGGCGTTTGGTGCTTTCGCGCTCCTTTTTCTCCATCTCCGGGAACAGTATATCCTTGACCTGGCCGAGTTGAAACTCGGAATCGCCGAACACCGTGATGAGCTTGTCTTTTTCGTTGAACTCCGCCTTGGCCGAGGTGCCCTTGAAGTCGTAGCGGTTGCCGATGTGCCGGCCGGCCACGTCAATGGCATTTTTCAGGGCGACCAGATCGGCTTCGGAAGTGATGTCAAACGAGGGCATCGCGTTTCCTCTTAACCAAAGTGACAAACGTAATGGTAGGGCGCGCCGGTCACCTCGATGTCGAAGGACGAGTCGCCCGGCACATTGAATGACTCTCCGGCGGAACAGTTAATCCAGTCCGCACCCTTGAGGCGGTAGCGGCAGGCGCCGGCGATGCATTCCATGATCTCCGGCGCGCCGGTGTTGAAGGTCAGCGTGGCCGGCAGGATCACGCCGACGCTCTTTTTCGTGCCGTCGCCAAACTGCACGGTATGACTGACGCACTTGCCGTCGAAATAGACATTGGCTTTCTTGACGACGGCGACATTGTCAAACTTATTTTCCACCACGGTCATATTAAATCCCCCACAACTTTTCGAGAATCGTCTTGGCGATGAAGCCGAGCATGCCGAAGGCGAGCACGAAGAACAACGCAAAGGTGCCGAGCTTGCCCGCCTTCGAGCGATAGGCCAGCTCGCCGATGATGAACAGCATGTACAGCATGAAGGCGCCGAGGCCGAAGGTCATGCCCCATTGCGCCACCTCTGCTTCGCTGAAACCGAACAACCGCCCCGCCCCGCGCTGGCCTAGGACTTGCGCCGGGCCGGCTTGGCACCGCGTTTGACCCGGGCATTTTCGGCAATGCGCATGCGCAGGGCATTGAGCTTGATGAAGCCGCCCGCATCCTTCTGGTCGTAGGCGCCGGCGTCGTCTTCGAAGGTGGCGATGGTGGCATCGAACAGCGAATCGGTCGGCGAATCGCGGCCCACCACCGACACGCTGCCCTTGTAGAGCTTGACGCGCACCCAGCCATTGACACTCTGTTGCGTGTGGTCGATCAGCACCTGCAGGGCGCGGCGCTCCGGGCTCCACCAGTAGCCGTTGTAGATCAGGCTGGCGTAGCGCGGCATCAGGTCATCCTTGAGATGCGCGACTTCACGGTCGAGGCACAGCGATTCGATGCCGCGGTGCGCCTTCAGCAGGATGGTCCCGCCCGGCGTTTCATAGCAGCCGCGCGACTTCATGCCGACATAGCGGTTCTCGACGAGGTCGA
>CAZOMI010000056.1:0-20762 GCA_964580925.1 uncultured Methyloversatilis sp. | reverse complement strand
ACGTCAGTTCCCAGGGCAGGATTCATGGGCTGGGAAATGTGGGTAATGGAATGGGCTCAACCCGGTTGAGCCCCTCAGCACCCGGCAACTCAACCGTGCCATCCACGCGGCGGCCGACGAGGCCGGCATCGAGAAACGGATATCCATGCATTCGCTACGTCATGCGTTTGCCACCCACTTGCTGGAACAGAAGGTCGACATTCGCCTGATCCAGGTGCTGCTCGGGCACAAGAAGTTGGAAACAACCGCTCTGTACGCCCAGGTCGCCACCGACATTCTGCGCGAGGTGGTCAGTCCGTTGGAGAGGCTGAACTCCGCATAGCGCCGCCATGGGGCGGCCCGCCCTGGAGGTCGCCGACATCTTTCGCACCCATGCGCCCGCATGGCGCAAGCAGCAAGCAGGACACCTGAGCCTCGGTCAGCTCAAGGTCATGTCGGCCATCGAACAGTGCCGCACGGCGGCGCTGGGAGGACACGCATTGCACTGCAACGCCTGCGATCACCAGGAGATCAGCTACAACTCCTGCCGCAACCGGCACTGCCCGAAGTGTCAGGCGCGTACCGCGCAACAATGGCTGGAGGCCCGACAGGCGGATCTGCTGCCGGTCGAGTATTACCACGTCGTCTTCACGCTTCCCGAACCGATCAGCACCATCGCCTACACCAACAAGGCCGCGATTTACCGGCTGTTGTTCGACGTCGCGGCAGAAGCCCTGCCGACCATCGCCGCCGATCCGAAACATCTGGGCGCACAGATCGGTGCCACGCTGGTGTTGCACTCCTGGGGTTCGGCACTGACGCATCACCCACACGTGCATGGCATCGTACCCGGCGGTGGCATTTCCCGGGACGGGGAACGCTGGGTGGCCTGCCGGCGCGGTTTCTTCTTGCCGGTGCGCGTGCTGTCGCGGTTGTTCCGCCGCCGTTTCGTCGAAGAGTTGGCGAAGCTGCATCACGCTGGCCAGTTGCAGTTCTTCGGCGAACACGCTGACCTGAGCGATGCAGGAGCGTTCGCCCGCTGGCTGGCGCCGCTGCGGGCCTGCGAGTGGGTGGTGTATGCCAAGCGTCCCTTCGCCGGACCCAAGGCGGTGCTGGCTTACCTCTCCCGCTATACCCACCGGGTGGCCATCTCGAACCGGCGGCTGGTGGCGATGGACGACAGCGGCGTGTCCTTCCGCTGGAAGGATTACCGCGCCAAGGGGCGTACCCGGCACAAGACGATGACGCTCGCGCCAGCGGAGTTCATGCGCCGCTTCCTGCTCCATGTGCTGCCGGGCGGGTTTCATCGCATCCGCCACTACGGCTTACTGGCCAATGCCGGGCGACGCGAGAATCTGGCCAAGGTGCGCGCCTTGCTCGATGTTCCTCAACCCGCGCCGGTCGACGATGAAACCGCCGTACCCGCTACGGGGCATTTCATCCCGCCAGCGCCGACTTTCGTTTGCCGCTGCTGTGGCGCCCCCATGCGCGTCGTCGAGATCGTCATGCGCCAGCAGCCGATTCGCGCACCGCCATGATGCTTGCCTTGCTGCTCCACCACCATGCGCCTGCGTCGGCTTCCGCCCCACCCATGCCGAGTGCCCCCTGTTGCCGCTTGACGCCATATCGGTGGATTTCGCTGCCTCTGGCACTTGCGCTCGTGACGCCAATCACCGCTGACGGTGTCGCTCTCGGGGATGCCGACGGCTCGACGCTCCAATCATCGGCCATCTCAGGCACAGCGGCTGAGGTCAAATCCCCATAGGCCGTGGCCTACCCAAACCGCGCAGCAGCATTCCGCGGTTTCCTCCCTGGAGGTTTATTCAACGTCTGCCCGCAGGCACTCGCGCGTCAGCCAGCTTCGTCACGTGGAGGGCAGACGTCGAACAAACCTAAACCATTGGAGTCACATGACGTGTGGAATCTGATTGACGGCTACCTGGCGAAAAGGTGACGCTCCACTTCTTACTGCCTTGCCCCGTAAGCCAGCAGTCCATCCACATCCTTGAACTTCTCGTAGATCGCCGGGTTCTCGCCGACGCCCAGCGCCGTGAAGTGGGCGCGTCCGCATTCAATCTTGCCGCCTTCGCGGTCGCGCAGGTCTTCGGTGAATAAGCTGCTTTTGGTTTCCACCACGAAGTAAAGTCGCTCGTGCCCGTCGCGCTCGACCAGCACGGCCCAGTCGGGGTTATACGTACCTAATGGGGTGGGCACCTTGAACCAGCCGGGGAGCTTGGCGTACACCTTGATCGCATCGTTCTTTTCGAGCTGATCGGCGAAGTCGCGCTCGACCTCGGAGTCGTAAACCACGTGTTGATAAACCGACTTTTCCGTGTCCATCAGCATGTTCTTGAGGTAGCCGATCAGTTCCTCGGTTTCAAAGAGTTCCTGCGCGTAATGCTGCTCGTCGCCGAGGCGCTGGTACTTGATGCCATCAACCAGAGCGAAGCGCTTGCGGCGGTTGACGGCGTCCGACGCCAGTTCGATGAACTGCTGCGGGTTGCGCTTGAAATCATTCAGCCGTCCGCTTTCCGTGAGGATGCGCGCGATGGTCCGGCGGGTCAGTTGCGTGCGGTCCTGCAATTCGGTCAGCACGTCGGGCAAGTCAATGTCGGCCTCGCTCAACGTAACGGTGTCGGCGCCCACTTTTTCGGTCGCTTCGACGCCGGCCTTGCCAATCGCCAGACCAGCCTTGCGCCATTGAAGCCGGGACTTGGTAATGGGCGGTGCATCGCGTAGTGCCATGATGCAGCCGGTTATCAGCTTCTCGTTGTCGAACTGAACGCGGTAGGTCGTCTTGTGCTTGATGCGATCCCACAAGGCCTTGAACTCAGGGCTGACCAGCACCGATTTGCGGACCGGCACCGTCCGACGTTGATCGGCGTCCTTGATTTCCAGCTTGCCGGACAGCTTGCGCAGCACGGCCGCGATCTGCGCCCGTTGCGCCTCATTTTCGGCGGGCAATACCAGCGTCCCGTCTTTCAAGGCCAGTTTCAAGGCGTCCTGTACTTTGCCCTTGTCGTTGATGTAGCCCTGCGCCTTGAGGTGGCTCCACAGGGTTTTCGACTGATCGAAGCCCAAGGGCACCAGATCGCCGTTTTCCTGCTTCACAGCAATGGCGGCGAACTCGTGATCCTGCACCACGCCGAACTGGATGCCGGTGTCGCGCTCGATGTCCTTTTGCAGATTTTCGGCGAACTGCTGATAGCTCTCGGTCGCAATTACCGTCAGCGTATTGACCTCGAAACCGCGCAGGCGCTCGCCGTTCTGATTGACGCACAAGCGCAGGCCACGGCCGATGGTCTGCCGACGCCAGCGCTCGGTCTCGCGAGTGGAAAAGTTGCAAATCTGGAAGACGTTGGGATTGTCCCAGCCTTCCTTGAGCGCCGAGTGCGAGAAGATAAATTTCAGCGGCGACTCGAAGGCCAGCAGTTTTTCCTTGTCGCGCATGATGAGGTTGTAGGTATCGTCGTCGGCCTTGGTCTCGCCGCTGGTGTCCTTGAACACCTCCACCGACTTGCCGCCGACTTTTTTCTTGTCGATGGAAAAGTACCCGTTGTGCACTTCGTCCGCCGCCGTGTTCAGGTCGATCTCGCCAAACAGGCTCAGATAGTCGGGATGCCGCGCCCAGCGCTTGTACTCTTCCTCGAAGATCACCGCGTACTCCCCCTTCACCGGATTGCCTTCGGCGTCGTACTGACGATATTTGTCGACGGCGTCGATGAAGAACAGGCTCAGCACTTTGACGCCCAGAGGCCGCAGGCGCATTTCCTTGTCCAGATGTTCCTTGATCGTGCGCCGAATCATTTCGCGCTGGATCGCCGTCGCATCCACATCGCCCCAAGCCTCGCCGGGACGCAAGAAGACCTCGCTGCCGGGCACCTTCAGTTCCATGAACTGGTCACCCTTGGCTGTGCGGATTTCCCCGATGCGGACATTGGCGTACAAGGCGCGACCGGTTTCCTGCTCAAGATCGAAACCGTCCTGAACGGTAATGGGGTCACGACGGACCACACCTGAGCTGTTTTCTCGATCCACTTCAACAACGGCCGAGATCACTCCGCGCTTGCTGCTCACCGAGAGCAATTTCACATAGGCCTTGTTGTTGGCCCCCTGTACCGTCGCCGCTGCGACCTCGATCTGCTTGACCAGCTTTTGCTCGTAGGCATCCACTGCGTCCAGCCGATAGACCATGTTGTGCTTTTCGGCATGGGTCGCCGAGTAGCGCAACGTGCACAGCGGGTCCATGCGATCCAGCGCCTTCTTGCCGCGCCCGTCGATACCGCCATCCACGCTCTGCGGTTCATCGACGATGATGATCGGCTTGGTTGCGCGGACGAGATCAATCGGCTTTTCGCCGCCGGTCTTCTCACTGGCGCGGTACATCACGTTCTTGGATTTCTCGCGACGCTTCGATTCGTCGGACTCTTCCACGGCGGCCTCGGTTTCGTCGCCGAACTTATTGATCGCGCCCACGGTAATGACCATGATCTGGATGTTTGGGCTGGTCGCATAGTTGCGCACCTGCCCCAGCTTGGCCGAGTCGTACTGGAAAAACTCGTAGCCCTTGGCACTCGGGTACAGCGCCTCAAAGTGCTCGCGGGTGATTTCCAGCGTCTTATTCACGCCCTCCTTGATCGCCACCGAAGGCACGACGACGACAAACTTGGTGAATCCGTAGCGCCGGTTCAGCTCGAACACCGTGCGCAGATAAACGTAAGTCTTGCCGGTGCCGGTCTCCATTTCCACGGTGAAGTCGGCGGACAGCTTGCCCGACGGTGGTAGACCGTTGCGGACCTGAATCGAACCAAGGTTGTCGGCGATCTCGTCGTCGAGCAGGGTCAGCCGGTTGCCGATACCGCCCTGGTCGGTTTCCTGCACGCCTTCCAGCGTCATTTGCTGCGGCACCGTGCCGGGGAACAATTCGGCGCTCTCCACATCGGGCACCAGCGGGCGGGCCGACAGCGCCCGCATCGTCACCGTGAACTCGGATCGGCAGACCTCCTGCCCCCGGAACAAGTCGCAGACCGCCTCAATGGCGGCGGCTTGATATGGCAAATCGGATTCAAAATGCAGCTTCATGCGCGGTTTGGCCTGATCGGATCAATCCACCCCTTGGCGGCCAAAACATCAACCGCCAGCCCGATCTGGCGACGGCTGAACTGCCGCTTTCGATCATTCCACGCGTAAGTACGAGCGACGACCTCGTCAACGTCAGCCACAGGGTCACCGTGCTTGGCGATCCAATGTACCGTGGCGAGCAGTTCAAGACCAAACGGAGTCTCGAAGCCTTCGACCAAAGTTCCGACGCGATCAAACCGCGAGCGCGTGTCGGCATTCGCCTCAAGAAACGCGTTGGCATCCTCAACTGCACCCGGCACGAGGGTCAGCGGCTTATCCGGGGCATCGCCGCCATCGGCATACCCTGCAACTAAATGGCCCTCTATTGCTTTCAACACATGCCGCAGATTCTCCGCATAGGGGCCATAGGGTGCCTGTACGTACTTCAAGCGCAAAGGCTCGCCAGCCTCTTGCATGAAGTACATCAGCTTATGCACCTCCAGCAGGGTAATTACCGGATCGAGCAGGCCGCGCACATAGCGGTTCATCAACTCCACCAGCGCCGCACGTCCGGCCGTCATGGTGGGGACGTTGCGACTATGGTGCATAGTGTCTGATTCAGGCGCACCCTTCGGTTCGTAGATGCGCACGCGCACCGCAGGCAACGCCGCCAATGCGGACTCAATGCGTGGAAGAACGTCAGACCACGCCAGCCCGCCTAATCCGCTCCCGAGTGGCGGAATGGCAATAGACCGGATGCCGCGCTCCTTGATAACCGCTACCAGGGCTGACAGACCGGTTTCAATATCCTCAATACGACTTTTACCGCGCCAGTGGCGCTTGGTCGGAAAATTGACGATGAATCGAGGCAGCGTCAGTTGCCCGGTATCGAAGACAAACATCCGGCCCGGCTGCACTTCCTCGCGCTGGCAGGCTGCCTCATAGGCCTTGAAGTTCTCCGGCCAGGCATTCTTGAATTGCAGGGCAATGCCGCGCCCCATCACGCCAACACAGTTCACCGTATTGACGATGGCTTCAGACTCATCTTTCAGGATGTCGCCGCTAGTGCGTTCAATCATCGCTGACTCCTCTTTTAGTAATACCAATCCGGCCGAATATCGACCGCTGGCCTGTGTCCATTTGCAGGCAAGGCGTTCACTACATTCCCATACACAGCTCTCGACGATACGCCAATGCGCTCCACCAAGTGCCAGGGAAAGCTATTTTCCAGCAAGAACTCGGCCTGTTTTGGTTCCTTGCACGATTGCCAACTATTGGCTTGTACCGCATCCCAGTTAATTTCGCCGAGCTTGGCAAGATCGGCGCGGTCTTCAAAGTAGCGTGATCCGGCATTAGACAACGTAAAGGCCCAACGCAGGGGTTGGGCATTGGCCCATGCCACCGTGGCATGCAGGTCGGCTTCCAGGTGGATGATAGGGCCTTGTCCACCGCGATACGTAAGCTCCGCATTCTGTCGATAGATCAAAAAGAGCATCACTGATCGCGGACAGAAATAGAACGGAACGCATTGGCCCACATACAAGTCCGGATGGCTGGCGAGCGTGTTTTCGGTCAGGCGCCGTTGTTTGATTTTGTTCATGCCAATGACCGTGCCGGGCAAGGCTTGTTGCTGGATGGCAGCGTCAGACAGCAATCCCCCGCTGGCCACAACGGAAGGCAGCCTATCCACATGACAGATGTGATAAATCTTAGGCTGCGCAGGCATGGGCATGATTACAAGCTCCGAACTTGGCCGATGCCGTGCTGTTGCAGGATCGCGGCGAGGTTGCTCTTGGCGACGTCGTTCTCGAAAGCGCTATCGCGGAACACCGCCGTTGTGTCGCCGGCCGGTGCTTGTTCCTTGCGCCAAGCGGCCATGCCCAGCGCCAGCGCTTCGGCATCACTGACGGCGATACGCGGCTCAAGGCACGCCATCAGCACGCCGCCACCGATGCTGTGCACGGTTTTGCCAGCAATCGACCGCGCCTCAATCGGCACGCAGAGATCGAGGCCGAGCTTCAGCAGCAGTTCGTAGAGAACGTCGGTATCGGATCGGCCGGGTTGAATGTGCTCGATGTTGGCGAGCAGGCTGCCTTCGAGGTCGTTGCGGTTGGGATTCCACGCACGGATGTTGGAGGTGTCGAGCTTGAAAACTCTAAAACCTGTGTCGCCTGCAATAAGCGGGGCGTCACCCTTGATCTTGGCGGCGGAGCGACGCAAGCGTTCTTTGGTAATGTCCGCAATCGTCTTGAGTGAACCGCCAGTGCCGTCTAGCGGCTCGGGAAGCTGGACCAGAATGCAGCGGCGGTTGCCCTGATCTTCGGCGTTCTGGCGGGAAACGGCGTCCATGGTGCTGCCCGTGCCAGCGAAGAAATCGAGCACAAGATCGGGTGGTGGCTGCTGCGAGCGCTGTGCCTTGGCGGCGACAACATAGTCGGCGGACATGTCCCGCACGCCGACAAATCCATCGGACTCGCCCGCCTCACCGGGCGCGGTTGTGAGCTGGAGAATTCGGCGAATCAGACGGGTTGGCTTCGGCGTATCGAACACCACGCCCGAGTTCGGAAAATCGACCAGCGAAATCAACTCCTTCTTGGCTTCCTGTGTGTGGCCGACTTCCTCGTATGTCCAAAGTGTTTGTGGAACCCGACCAGATTGAACGTCACAGAGAAAGCGCTTGAAGCGCGGGGCATTGTTACCGTCAGCCCCCCACCAGATTCGTCCATCACGGTTCATCTCGTCAAATTTTGATTTTGAGACAACCCAATACCTTCCAGCGGGCGGCCCATCAATAACACGACCAGATGGGCTTGTTACCGAATAAGTGCCATCCCCGTAATAATTGCGCGCCGACATATCCCCAGAAGTCCAGATGCCACGTGGATCGTTGTCTGGATTGGTGTAACGCGCCTCCATTTCCTCGGTGCGCGGCAATAAGCGAGGCGTCCAAATTTCAGCGTCACGCGCATACACCACGATGTAGTCATGGTCCTCGGAAAAATGCCTTGCCGAGTTCTTTGGCGAGAAAACCTTTTGCCAGATGATGCTGGCGACGAAGTTCTCGCCGCCAAATACGTCATCCATCAACGCCCGTAGGTTTTGCACTTCGTTGTCGTCGCAGGAAATGAAGACCGCTCCGTCATCTTTGAGTAAGTTCCGCGCCAGCTTCATCCGTGGATACATCATGTTCAGCCAGTCAGTATGGAAGCGCCCGCTGGCCTCAGTGTTGCTGCTGACCTTACGCCCACTTTCGACTTGGCCGGTCAGTTCCAGATAATTTTTGATGTTGTCCTGAAAGTTGTCGGGATAAACGAAGTCCTTGCCGGTGTTGTACGGCGGGTCAATGTAGATCAGCTTGACCTTGCCGGCGTAGCTCTTTTGCAGCAGCTTGAGCACTTCAAGGTTGTCGCCCTCGATCATCAGGTTCTGCGTTGTGTCCCAATCGACGCTTTCGTCCGGGCAGGGGCGTAGCGTGCCGGTGCTGGGCGTCAAGGCGATCTGGCGGGCGCGGCGCTTGCCATGCCAGTTGAGGCCGTATTTTTCTTCCCCATCGCTGGCCGTCGTGTCGCCCACCAGCTGCTTGAGTACATCTACGTTGATCGCGGTTTCCGGCTTGCCGTCGACGATGCGTTCGGTTAGCAACTCGGGAAACAGCGCCTTGAGTGTGGCAATGTTCTCGGCCTTGAGGTCGGCACTCCGCGACTCGGGGCTGCCAGCGGCCAGTGGTTGCATACCCGGTTCGATTTTTTGCATGTTGTTCGTTCGCTTCTTCAAAGATTCGTGGCGGCCCGCTTGCGTTCGGCAAGCAGGGTTTTGATTTCCATATTGACGGCCACTTGGCGGGCCATCTGTTTTTCCTTGGCGGCGGCAAGACGCAAGCGCGCCACTTCGCCGTCGATCTCGCGGCAGCGGTGCAGGGCCGCTCGCCGTGACGCGGCCTGTTCGGCACTGCCGCTGGCGACGAAGCGCCCGGTGATCGACGCTGCCTGCAAGGCCGTAAGTGTATCGAGCCAGCCTTGGTATAGGCCGTACAAGTCGTTGCGCGGCTGACGGCGCAGGGAAAGTGCTTGCAGAAAGTCGCTCAAGCCATTCTGGTCGCCGGACAGTCGCTCCATGCTCGGCTCGCCATCAAGAACGGTCTTGTCAGCTTCTTTCTGCGCCCACCGAATATGCGCCAGCGATAGCATCAATCCTTCGCCGTCCACGAGGATCAGCACCACCGGGTAAGGAATCGCCCGGTGAATCAACTCGGCGAGGCGAGCGACCTTGCTGCTCTCGCGTAGATCGGCCACCAGAACCGCGAGTTCGAGATAGCTGCGCTGCTCGTCGCGATACTCGGGCACGCCAATGGTAGCGGGCTTGAGCGCGGCAACCCAGGTGAATTCTTCGATAGCGTCCTGAATCAGCTTGCGGTCGGCGGTAGTCGGCGCAGCGTTTTCGACCAGCAGTTTCTTGGGGACGCGCTGATTGACCAGGGCAGCCGCAGGCAGATCGAACGCCGCGATAAAGTCGGCGCTGGCGAGACGGCGCGAGCTGCTATCTGTCGCACCCTCAATCACGCGGCGGGTCCTATGCCGGTTTCGCCGTCCTTGCCGGGGAGTACGACGAGATAGGCGACGACTTCAAAATCATTGGAGCCGGCGAATTCGCCCTTCATGGCGTGCGTCCCGCCCGGTGAAAACAGGCTGGCGACGGCGCGCTCTTCGCGCTTGCCGACGACGGAGCTGACGGCCGCCGCCAGCAGGCGCTGGGCATGCCGCATGTCCTCGCCCTGCTTGGTGGCCTTGTCGTGGCGGGCGCACGCCGATGCATCCGGCAGTTCGCGTCCAAGGCTCAGTCGCTTCAGGCGGTCGAGAATCCTTTTGCCTTGGGTGTAGGGCAACAGCACCGCACCGTCGTCGCCCACGTGCACCAGATAGTGCGGCGCCAGCGGATACGTCGGGTCAATTGACGCCAATATGGGTTTCTCGGCCGCCGTTCCTTCGGCGCGCAGGCAGAACACCACGCCCGGGGGAATGTCGGCGTCGATGCTGCTGGTGACTGCGCACGCTCCCAAGGGCATGCCTTCGAGCTTGCCGGGGTGCGCCTTGAGGAACTGCGCGAGGTCGATGCGGAAGTCGGTCAGGGTCAGGTCGGTAATGGCGACGCCGGTTGACAGGTCTTCGAGGTCAATCACGGCGTCCTGCAGTTTGAGCAACTGCTTGCGGCGGTATTCCAGATCGTTCATCGGGTTGCCGGATTGCTGCTCGATCAGGTTTTCCTCGCCGGTCGCGGAAATGTCCAGCAGCACCATGCGGCCGCTGACGCGCTGCTCCAGATTGATGTATTCCTCCAGCTCCATGTTGGGCCAGAAATTGACCAGTTGAATCTGGCTGTTGGGCGAGCCGATGCGGTCGATCCGGCCGAAGCGCTGGATGATGCGCACCGGGTTCCAGTGAATATCGTAGTTGATGAGCCAGTCGCAGTCTTGCAGGTTCTGGCCTTCGCTGATGCAGTCGGTAGCGATCAGCAGGTCGATTTCGCCCTCGTCGGCGAGTTCGGCCGGACGCTCTTTCGAGCGTGGCGAAAACGCGGTGAGGATGCTGCTCAGGTCTTTGCGCAAATGCGGCAGGGTCAGTTGATTGCGCCCGGAGCCGGTGACCAGCGCCGATTCGATGCCAAGGTCGGACTTGGCCCACCCGGCAAGCTGGTCGTAGAGGTACATCGCCGTATCGGCAAAGGCGGTGAAGACAATCACTTTGCGGTTGCCGGGATTGCTCGGATTGCGGCACTTCCTGGCGATGATCTCGCGCAGCTTGCAGAGCTTGTCGTCGCGTGCTGCGGTGACTTGTTGGGCGGCGGCGTGCAGCGTGGCAAGCCGGTTGCGGTCTTCGATCAGGTCTTGTTTCCAGCGGATCAGATCGACATCGCCGAGCAAGACTTTGACCTTGCGGCCCACCAGCAGGGCTTCAAATGCGGGGTCTTCGATATCCACGTCGGCAATGTCGAGTTCTTCAAATTCTTGCTCGTGCGCCTCGATGCGTGCCAAGGTGGCTTCCACGTCCTTGAGTTGGCGATGCACGGTCAGCGCGAACGACGATACGGCGCTCTCCATGCGCTTGAGGACATTCACACGCAACAGGTGAATCAGGCTTTCCTCGCGATCAACTTGCCGGAAGAAGCTTTCGCCGCCGCGAATCTGTGTGCTGTACTTGTCGTCGTAGGCCTTCTGCTTGTTCGGCAGCACATAGCGCAGTGGGGCATAGGCGGCGAGGTTGAGGCGGCGAATCTCAAGGTTGATTTCGCGGATCGAGCGGAACTCACCGGCACGGTCGACGTCGGCCTTGATGTTGATCGGCGGCAGACGGTCGGGAAAGCGCCCAGTTTCTGCCGTACCGTAATACTTCTCGATATGGCGCCGCGAGCGGGCAATGGTCAGGTGATCGAGCAGGGCGAAGTAATCGAAGCCCAGCATTTCAATCAGCAAGGACGGCGTTTTCTCTTCCTCGGGCAGATCGAGCCAGCGGTTGAACGCCTTCTGTGCGCGCCGGGTGGTGCTGTCGATACTGCCAATACCGTGCTCGGAGAGCGCCGTATCGTTGCCTTCGGTGACAAAGGCGATCTGGTTGCGGAGGTCGGCCAGCCGGTTATTGACTGGGGTCGCCGAAAGCATCAGGACGCGAGTCTTCACGCCTTCACGGATGATCTTGCGCATCAGGCGGTCGTAGCGCGTTTCGTTGCCCTGTCGCGGCGACTTCTTGTTGCGGAAGTTGTGCGACTCGTCGATTACCACCAGGTCGTAATTGCCCCAGTTGACGTGTGACAGGTCGACATCCCCGGAATGGCCGCCGTCGCGTGACAGGTCGGTGTGATTGAGAACGTCGTAGTTCAGGCGATCCGACGCCAGAATGTTGCGCCGGTCGTTGCCCTTGTAGAGCGTCCAGTTGTCGCGCAGGCGCTTGGGGCACAGTACGAGAACGCGGTCATTGCGTAGTTCGTGATACTTGATGATCGCCAGCGCCTCGAAGGTTTTGCCGAGGCCGACGCTATCGGCAATGATGCAGCCGCCGAAGCGTTCCAGCTTGTCGAGCGCGCCGACAACGCCGTCGCGCTGGAATTTGTAGAGTTTCTTCCAGACGACCGTGTTGCGAATGCCGGTTGCGGACTTGACGATGCGGTCCTCGTCCATGCCGTCGCCGACGTCAGTAAATAAGTGATGCAGCATCAGGGCGTAAACGCTGACCGGGTCGCGATGTGCAGCCAGTGCCTTGATGCGTTCAACTAGCTGAGTCTTGGCTTCGGGTTGTGGGTTCAAGCTAGCCCATTGGGCATCAAACCACTGGCTGAGCATCTGAGCTTCAGCCGGGGTTGCGGATGCCTGAATCAGGCTCAGCGGGTTTCCCGGTGTCAGGCCCAAGCCTTCGGTGCTGAACGAGAACGAACCGAGTACTGCTTGTTGCGCGGTGCCGCTGCTGTCGCGCAGGACCAGCGTGCCTTGCGGGATACCGCCCGTTGCCTGCCGCACGTTGCCTTTCTGCTCCAGCCACGCCGCCAGCTTGCGCGCCAGCCACGGCCCTTGCAGTTTGTTGCGGGCGGCGCGGTCCTTGGCGCTGCCAAGTAGGCCAAGTTCATCATTACCTTCCGCCTGACCGGCGGGCAGTACCACGCGTGCGTTGGCAAGCTTGGCAGCGTCGCCCAGCACTTCGGCGAAGGCAAAGAGGGAAAGCGTCGGTGAAACCATGTCCAGTCCGCTGTCGGCCTTGAGCCAGGGACGAACCAAATCCAACACGCGGTCGGTTCCGGCATTGCTGACAAATTTCATTGGCGGACGGCTCCCCTATGGCTGAACAACAGCAGACCTTGCGCGGCCTTGTATGTCTAACTTGCACGAAATCCTGAAGTGGTTTTGCTCGGATACGTGTGCAGGTGCAATAGTACTCTGGCATTGGTCATGCTGTCAGCGAGCAGGCAACTGCCATTCCCGAGTGCATACATTGGCCGAATTCCAGGATAGAGCACGACTTCTGTGAATGGCGGCAGGGGACGATGCAGCTGACATTCAACTCAACAGGTTTTCTGGATGGTGACCGTCGGCTGTTGGCCGAACTCAGGCGTTAATGCTCTCGGTGACGCGTGAACATCAGCCCAGATATTTTAGGTGACTGCCGCAACCCATGCGGCAGTCGGATGCGCCGAAGCCGGTCACCGGCAGGCTACCAGCGGTAGTGCGATTGATCGCGCATTCATCCTCGGTATAACGCCGTACGCCGACGATGCGCACGCCGGGCGCGGCGAGCAGGTAGTCGATGTGCCAACGCAGCGTCTTTTCGCGCCGCAGATGGCGCGCGATGCGCGCTGCGAAATTGCGCCGTGCAGAACCCGTATAAATGTAACGGCCGGCGGGGAAGCTAAGCCTCCCGAGCCGGCCGATGGTCGCCCGCAACGGGCGGGCGACTTCAATCGAAAGCTGATAGGTAACGCGGGCGGTCACTCTTCCAGCAGGCTGCGCAGCATCCACGCCGTCTTCTCGTGCACTTCCAGCCGCTGCGTCACCAGGTCGGCGGAGGGCTGATCGTTCGCCTTGTCGAGCAGCGGGAACAGGTCGCGCGCGGTGCGGGCGGTGGCTTCCTGCGCGGCGACGAGCAGGCGGATCATCTCGGTGGCTTTCGGCACGCCATCCACTTCCTTGATCGAGGCGAGCTTGACGAATTCCTTGTAGGTGCCGGGCGCGGGATGGCCGAGGGCGCGGATGCGTTCGGCGATCATGTCGAGGGCGGTCCACTGCTCGGTGTATTGCGCCATGAACATCAGGTGCAGGGTATTGAACATCGGCCCCGTGACGTTCCAGTGGAAGTTGTGCGTCATCAGATAGAGCGTGTAGCTGTCGGCGAGCAGGTGCGAGAGACCCTTGGCGATCTTGGTGCGATCGGAGTCGGAAATGCCGATGTCGATGCCGGCGGGTTTTTTGGTCTTGGCTTTCATGACGTTCTCCTTTTGGTTTCTTATTGCGATGGACGGATTCTGCGCCTCTGCATGCGATCGTTCCAGCAAATTGTCACAATGGCGCGGATAGCCGCCGGCTATTTGATCGGCCGGGTGCCCGGCAACTTGCAGTCCAGCAGGACACTGCGCAGCAGGTCGATGGCCTGATGCCGCGGGAAGCTGACGCGCCACACGAGGCCGACGCGCCGTGTCGGCGTCGGCGCGGCAAAGGGCCGCACGCAGAGCAGCGGGTCATCCTTCGGCAGCGTATCGACCGCGGAGGACGGCATCACGGTAATGCCCACGCCCGAGGCCACCATGAGGCGAATGGTTTCGAGCGACGAGCCTTCCAGCACCTGCGGGCCACCGGCACCGGCGCGGGTGCACAGATCGAGCACCTGGTCGCGAAAACAGTTGCCGCGACCGAGCATCAGCAGCGGTTCGTCAAGCAGGCGGTCGGCATCGACCTGTTTCTGCTTCGCCCAGGCATGCCCCGCCTGCACCAGCACACGAAACGCTTCGTCATAGACCGGCTGGACCACCAGTCCCGGTTCCTCGACCGGCAGCGCCAACACGGCGACATCCAGTTCACCACTCTTCAGCGCTTCGATCAACTGCACGGTGAGGCCTTCGACGATCATCAGCGGCATCTTCGGTGCGCGTTCCTTGACGAGCGGCACCAGGCGCGGCAGCAGATACGGGCCGATGGTATGAATGGCGCCCAGTCGCAGTGGCCCGGCCAGCGGGTCGCCGGCGGTATCGGCAAGCTCCTTGACGCGCGCGGCTTCAGCCAGCACGCGTGCCGCCTGCGCCACCACGGGCACCCCGGCCGGCGTCACGCTGACTTCGCTCTGGCCCCGCTCGAAGAGGATGACGCCAAGCTCGTCTTCCAGCTTCTTCACCGCAACCGAGAGGGTTGGCTGGGCGACAAAGCATTTTTCCGCCGCGCGGCCGAAATGGCGTTCGCGGGCCAGGGCAACAATGTAGCGCAGCTCGGTGAGGGTCATAATGGCGATTATGCCGGATATGCCAACTTCCTTCATCCGGGCGCTGCCCGATCCCGACCATGTGCAGGTCATGGAGACGCATATTTCCTGGGTGCTGCTCGCGGGCGAATTCGCCTACAAGCTGAAGAAGCCGGTCACCCTGCCTTTTCTGGACTATGGCACGGTCGAAAAGCGCCGCGCCTGCTGCGCTGCCGAACTGCACCTGAATCGCCGCTTCGCCCCGGAACTATATCTGGAGGTCGTCGAACTCGCCGGCGAACCGGCCGTCAAGATGCGGCGTTTCGACGAGGCATTGCGGCTCGATCATGTCTGCGCACGCGGCGCGCTGACGACCGCGCAACTCGGTCAGCTCGCCCGCACACTGGTCGCATTTCAAGCCACCGCCGCCATCCCGCCAGTCCCACAGGGATTACCTTCGGTCACGCCAGATTTTGGTTCGCCGCCAACCATCCTGGCCGATGCGCTGGAAAATTTCACCGAGTTGGTGCGCCTGCTGCCGGCAGAACACGATCGACTGGGCGCACTGGAGAAATGGACGCGCAACGAGTTCGCCGCCCGGCAGGATGACTTCGCCGCCCGCCGTGCCGCCGGTCGGGTACGCGATGGCCACGGCGACCTGCACTTGGGCAACCTGGTGCTGCTCGACGGCCGGATCACCCCCTTCGACTGCATCGAGTTCAATGACAGCTTCCGCTGTATCGATGTCGCCAGCGAGATTGCCTTCACCCTGCTCGACCTGCTCGACCACGACAATCCGGGACTGGCCACCTGGCTGCTCGATGCCTGGCTGATGGCCAGCGGCGACTTTTCGGCGCTGGTGGTGTTGCGCTTCTACCTCGTCTATCGGGGTCTGGTGCGCGCCAAGGTGGCCGCCCTCCGCGGCGATGGCGCCGAAGCTACCGGCTATCTCCTGCTCGCCCAGAGGCTGGCCGTTCCCAAACTCACCCCGACCTTGACGATCACCCACGGACCTTCAGGCTGCGGCAAAACTTACGCCAGCAGCCGCCGTCTCACCAGCGCCGACTTTCTCGACACCGTGCGCTTCCGCTCCGATGTCGAAAGGAAACGCCTGTTCGGCCTCGCGCCGGAAGCCGCCAGCGACGGCTCGATCTACACGCCGGAAGCCACCCGCCGCACCTATGCCCGGCTGGCAGCATTGGCTGAAGATGCGTTGCAGTCCGGCTGGTCGGTGATCGTCGATGCCGCCTTCCTCAAGCGCGCCGAACGCAACCACTTTCACGACCTCGCAGCACGGCTTGGTGTGCCCTTCGGCATCCTCGCACCTACCGCCCCGCCCACCGAGCTCGCCCGGCGCATCGACATGCGGCAAAACGATGCCTCGGAAGCCACCGTCGCCGTGCTGGAACAGCAGTTGCACTGGCTGGAACCGCTCGGCTCCGACGAACCGGGCAGTTCCGCCTGACAACCCCTAGCGTCCAGGCATGTCCTCATAGGTAACCCGTTCGAAGCCTGCGCCACGGTCGATGATCGACTTGAGCTTCACCTCGCCGGACCCTTGCTCGGTCCAGACCTCGACGATGCGATCCGGCTTGAAGCTGCCGGACAACAGGATGAGGCTGGCGGGTAACTTGAGTGCCTCCAGCGGCGGCAGGACAAACGCCGGCTTGTGTGTTTCCTTGGTCGCCATGACGCCGGTGGCGCGCACTGCCGCCGGCACCGGCTCACCCGGAATCAACTGTATGCCGGCAACCAGATTGCTGCCGGCAACCTGGACCCAGCGCACCATGCCGAGCATCAGACCACTGGTTCCCGCCGGCTGCACGGCGACCATCTGGCCGATACCCAGACGCCCGCCGGACTGGGCCAGCGGCCGCACCAGCAGCAGGCCGCCGCTCGACTGGTCGAGCAATCCCCAATCTTCGACCACCTCCCAGCTTTCCAGCTGGTACCCATGGTTGCGGCTGTATTCCTCCTCGAAGCGCGCGGCGATGCGGCCGAAGGTGGCGAGCTCGTCGCGCTGGCGACGCAGGTCATCGGCGCTGATGCTGCCGGGTGGTTTGAACGGGCGGTGACCGGAAAGGTAATAGTGGATCACGTCGATGCCGGCAACGAAGCGGCAAATGCCGCGCATCGGGTGACGCTCATAGCGGCGGAGAACTCCACCCTTGACCCAGCGCGGGTAAATCCGGCGCAACACCTCGCCGCACATAGGCTGCTGGCAGTCTTCGCCAAGGCCGATCCGGGCCGGTGTATCGGCAGGATCATTCTTGGCCAGCAGGGTGAGGCGTTTTTTCAGGCTCTTGCGCAGCTCGGTCGTTTCCAGCCAGCGCGCGCCGGGACCGGCAAGCGGTTTGAAGCCGGCCGGCGCACTACCTTCAAGGTCAACGCAGAGCGGCAGTGCCGGCGTCTTGAGTTCGGGCGGTGCCGCCAGTATCTTGACCTTGCCAGACCAGCGCCGCGCCCAGCGCATGACCCAGAGCTGCTGGCGGGGCAGCAATTCATGCAGGCCGGCGGCAGCCAGCAGCATCATTTCAGCGAAAGTCGCCGCCGGGGTCATTGGCTGACCCGCGTGCAGGCGGTCTTCGACCGGCATGGACGCCACACCCTGGGCTTCGGCACAGGCATACAGCTCGAATACCATCCGCCAATGGGCTTCGCCCGGCTGATGGCCGGCACGCACGATATCAAGCTGACTTTCGGCCAGGGCTGCCAATGCCCGCTGGCAGATCATCGGGGTCTCGGCCTTCGGGCTGGCCTGGTCGGCCTGACATGATTCAATACAGCGCAAATAGCCGGTGATGAAAGCCTGCCACAGCCCCTGCACGGCATCGAAAGCCGCCTGGTCCGGCGGCGCAAGGGGCAGTGGCTTGCCGGTAAATTTCTTCTCGCCTTCCTCCTGGACAAAGTGAACCGCCTCGCGCAGCGTTTCGAGCATTGCCAGACGGGTTTCAACCGGCAGGCTGTAGCGGTTCAGCAGATGGAGTTGGCGCAGCAGTTGCGCCTGCACCTGGATGGGATTTGACAGCGGCAGCGCCTGTTGCCAGGTTCTGCACGCTTCGCGGCTGGTAAAAATCGGCGGATTATCCGCACTGGTGGTGGGCAGGTCGATTTTCATCAAGTTCCTCCGCTGCGCCGTCCCAAGGGGGAACGGTCGAAATAGGGGGCGGGCGATGCCCGCAAACAGGGGGTGGGCATCGCCCGCAATCTGGGTCGGCCCATGCCTGGCAAAGGGGGCCGGGGGGGAGGGGCATCACGTGGTTTCCAGGTGGGCGGTCAGTGCCGCCCGCAGAGCGTTGTCCGTGGGTAACGGGCGGACGGGGGGCGGGCGCATTGCCGTCGCCCAGATCGGTGCGGGGAAGTGGCTGTCGTTCGCCCAGCGCGGAATCACATGCCAGTGCAGATGCGGGACCAGGTTACCCAGACTGGCCAGGTTGATCTTGTCCGGCTGCACCGCCGCGCGCACGGCGGCTTCAGTGGCGGCCAAGACATCGAGCAGATGGTGGCGCTCGGCGGCCGTCAGGTCGGACAACTCCCGCGCATGGGACTGCCAGATGACCCGGCAAAAACCGGGAAAAGCGTCCGCCTCGCCACCGCCAACGCGGACAACGCGGCACCAATCATCCTGCCAGAGGATTTCTCCACCGGGGGAATCGCACAGTTCGCATGCGCTCATGCAGGGAAGATAACAAAAACCATCCCTTCGCGACAGTGATTGCGTTCATCCAGCGGGACACGGGTGGTTGCAGCACAACGCGCGCATCTCCCAAACCTTCGATGAGGGCGAGGCCGGAGCCATCCAGAGTGAAGCTTTCACCGGCCTGGAGAAAAACGTCACCGGCTTGAGCTGAACTGGTCAACCAGACTGTCCCGGTGAGGCATTTGACCTTTACAGCCGCTCCCGTGGCATCGATGCGCAAGGGTCGATTGTGTTGAAGGTATAACTCACGGTTGGTCATAACATTGCTCCTCGGCGAAACATCTGACACCAGTTTAGATAGAGAACAAAGAATGTTACAGTTGCAGGAAAACATTATTGTGACCATTACAGATTACCTTTCGTTAAACTGTACTGGCCACCACCATGAGTAACTGTATTTAGTGGATGGGCATTCGGATGACTGAATTACGCTACGAAAAGCTGGCCGACGACGTGGCCGGCCTGATTGCCAGCGGAATATTGCGGGCCGGCGAACGCCTCCCTTCGGTGCGACGCCTGGCGCAGGAGCAGCGCGTGTCGATTTCGACGGCGGTGCAGGCATTCCGCCAACTCGAAATGCGCGGCCTGGTCGAGGCCCGGCCGCAATCCGGCTTTTTCGTCCGTGCCCGCCCGGAGCCGCTGGCGGCCACCGGTGGCCGCAACACACCCGATGAACCCGTCGCGGTCGACCTCAATCAGCGGCTGATGCGGGTGCTCCAGGCTTCCATGAAACCCGGTGTCGCGCCGCTCGGGGTTGCCCTGCCGGCATCGTCCCTGCTGCCGGTGGCCGCACTCAACCGCCGCTACGCGAACGTCGCTCGCCGTTTTCCCAACCTGCTGGCCGGCGGCAACTACATCGACATGAACGACCCGCAACTGGTGCGCCAGATCGTGCGCCGCTCGCTGGCCTGGGGCGGGCCGCTCGACAGCAAGGAAATCGTCATCACCAATTCCTGTACCGAGGCGCTGTGCCTGTGCCTGCGCACGGTGACCCGGCCCGGCGATACCGTGGCGGTCGAATCCCCCGCCTACTACCTGATGTTGCAGTTGCTGGAAAGCCTTGGCCTCAAGGCGCTGGAAATTCCCACTGAACCGCAGACCGGCATGTCGGTGGCGGCGCTCGACCTGGCCACGCGCGACGGCAAGGTGGCTGCCGTGTTGCTCGTACCGAATGCCAGCAACCCCCTCGGCAGCGTGATGCCGGACGATAGCAAGCGCAAACTTGCCGAGCTGATGGCGGCGCGCAACATACCGGTGATCGAGGACGACATTCATGGCGACCTCTGTTTCGACGCCCGCCGGCCCTGGCCGATCAAGGCCTTCGATACCACCGGCAATGTCATGCTCTGCGCTTCACTGTCGAAGTGCCTGTCCCCTTCCCTGCGCATCGGCTTCGCCGCAGCGGGCAGGTTTCACGCCGCCGTCACCCTGCAAAGGACGCTGTCCAGCGGCGGCACCAATCCGATCACGCAGCGCGTGCTGGCCGAGGTGTTCGAGTCGGGCGCCTATGAGCGGCAGGTGCGCGGCCTGAAGCGCCACTTCCAGAACCAGGTGGAGCAGATGATGGCGGCCGTCACGCGTTATTTCCCGGCCGGCACACGCATGGCGCGGCCGATGGGCGGTTTCGTGCTGTGGGTCGAACTGCCCGGAAAGATTGATACGGCAGCGCTCTTCCCGCGCGCGATTGCCGAAGGCATCGCCTTCACCCCCGGTGACCTGTTTTCCGCCAGCGGGCAGTATCGCAATTGCCTGCGGCTCAACTGCGGCAACCCGTGGAGCGACGCTATCGAGGCGGCGGTGAAACGGCTCGGCGAGCTTGCCGCTGGGTAAACAAGGCCCACTATGATCCACCCTCCCCCAGCCCCTCCCTCGCGGGAGGGGTGACTTATGACTCGCTACGCTCGTCTGTTACGGGGAGCTCCCGTTCATGCTTTGGAGCGGATTGCGGCTGGCGCCGCGTGCCGCCTTGCCTTGGGGCGGCCCGGCGGCAAGGCTACTGGGGTGTGGGCTGCGGTGGTGCCGATTTTCTCCCCCTCCCATTGCGGGAGGGGTGACTTATGACTCGCTACGCTCGTCTGTTACGGGGAGCTCCCGTT
>CAZOMI010000055.1:17668-20778 GCA_964580925.1 uncultured Methyloversatilis sp. | reverse complement strand
TCCTGCTGCTCGACGAGCCGACCAACAACCTCGACATCAACACCATCCGCTGGCTCGAGAATGTGCTCAACGCGCGCGAATCGACCATGGTGATCATTTCCCACGACCGCCACTTCCTCAACCAGGTGTGCACCCACATGGCCGACCTCGATTACGGCACCATCAGCGTCTATCCGGGCAGCTACGACGAGTACATGGAGGCCTCGACCGCCGCCCGCGCGCGCCTGGCCGCACAGAATGCCAAGTCGAAGGAGCGCATTGCCGACCTCGAGGAATTCGTGCGGCGCTTTTCCGCCCACAAGGCCAAGGCGCGCCAGGCGACCAGCCGCAAGAAACAGATCGAAAAACTGAAGGTCGAGGACGTCAAGCCCTCCTCGCGCCAGTACCCGTGGATCCGCTTCGACTTCGACGAGAAGGAGAAACTGCATCGCCAGGCGCTGGAAATCGAACGCCTGCAGTTCGGCTTTGACCCCAAACTGCCGGTGATCAGAAACCTGACGCTGACGCTCGACGCCGGCGACCGCCTCGCGGTGATCGGCGAAAACGGCGTCGGCAAGACCACGCTGCTGCGGCTGATGATGGGCGAACTGACCGCGCAACACGGCACCCTGAAGTGGGCCGAGAAGGCCCGTCCCGGCTACTACGCCCAGGACCATGCCGCCGACTTCGCCTCCGACCAGACCTTGACCGAGTGGATCACCGGTTACGTGCGCGCCGGTGGTTACGAAGGCGCCGATGTCGAGACGCTGATGCGCCAGACCCTCGGCCGCCTGCTGTTCTCCGGCGACGATGTGAAGAAGCCGGTCAATGTCATCTCCGGCGGCGAGCAGGGACGCATGATCTTTGGCAAGCTGATGTTGCTCAACTCCAATGTGCTGGTGCTCGACGAGCCGACCAACCACCTCGACATGGAATCGATCGAGTCGCTCAATACCGCGCTGGAAAAATACGCCGGCACGCTGGTGTTCGTCTCGCACGACCGCGAATTCGTCTCGTCACTGGCGACGCGCATCCTCGAAATCAGGCAGGACGGCAGCTTCAATGACTACCGCGGCAGCTACGACGAGTATCTCCACAAGCTCGGCGTCGAATAAGCGCGCCGGCGGTTATTTCAACTGCAGCGGCGTGACGCTTCAGGCGTTGTCCTTCACCATCAGCTTGGCGTTGGCCTCGGCCACGGTGGTGCCGTCCTGATTCTTGCAAACGCCGGTGAAGTTGACAATGCCGCCCTGATGCTTGGGCTTGTCGTCCTTGGCGACGACGGTCCAGGTGACGTGCAGCGTGTCGCCGGGCTTGACCGGGGCGGTGAAGCGGATCGAGTGCTCCATGTAGGCGATGGCCGTGCCATACAGCAGCATGCCCATCTGCGCCGCCATGATGTTGCTGGTCAGGTAGCCATGGGCGATGCGGGTGCCGAAACGGCCGGATTTCGCCCAGCTTTCATTGACATGCAGGGGGTTGAAGTCGCCAAACAGACCGGCACCCAGTACGATGTGGGTTTCGGTCAGGGTCATCGCGGAATCGAAGGCGTCGCCGACTTTCAGTTCGTTGTATCCACGTCCGGGTAGCATGAAACACTCCTCTATGAGAAAAGTTAAGCATTTCAATTCTAACCTTATAATTCCGCCATGCCGTTCACCATAGAAACTTGCACCGCACAGCATATCGGCGACCGCGAGGAACAACAGGATCGCGTCGGCCTGTTCACGCACCCCGTCCAGAAGGGCGCCTTGCTGGCTGTGCTGGCCGACGGCATGGGTGGTCACACCGGCGGTTCGATGGCGGCCGAGCAGGTCATCCATTCGGCGCGCAACATCTTCCAGGCCAATCCGCCGGGCGGTGTCAATGTCGAAGAGATGATGGCCGAGGGCATCAACGACGCCCACGATGGCATCAACCTGTCGCGCTTTACCACCGAACAGGATCCCCATAGCACCGCCTGCCTGCTGATTGTCCAGCCGGGCCGCGCCGATTGGGCGCATTGCGGCGATTCGCGCCTCTACCATTTCCGCGACGGCGTCAAGATGTCGCAGACCTGTGACCACTCCCATGTGATGAACCTGGTGAAGATGGGTTATCTCACCCCGGAGCAGGCCGAAAGCCATCCGCAAAAGAACCTGCTGATCTCCTGCCTTGGCGACAACCTGCCTCCGCAGATCGATTTCGGCAAGGCCGTGCCGCTGGTCGGTGGTGATTGTTTCCTGCTCTGTTCGGACGGCTTGTGGGCCTATTTCACCGACGACGAACTGGGGCGCGTGCTGAATGAATATCCGGTGCGCGAGGCCGCCGAGATCCTCATCAATACGGCGCGTGACCGTGCGCTAGGCCGGGGCGACAATTGCACGCTGGCCATCGTGCGCCTGAAGGAAGTTGAAACAGAAAAAGATATGCCGCTATGGAAAAAAATTGCGGCCAGGTGAGTGTGAGTGCAATCAGGAAGGGAAAACATGTCATTGACTATCGGGGTACCAAAGGAAACATTTGCTGGTGAAAAACGCGTCGCGACCGTCCCGGAGGTCGTCGAGAAGCTGATCAAGCTGGGATTTGCCGTCAACGTCGAAAGTGGCGCCGGCGCTGCCGCCAACTGCAGCGATGAGAGTTACCGCGCCGCCGGTGCGCAGATCATTGTCGATGCCGCGGCGCTGTGCGCCCAGTCGGACATCATCTTCAAGGTGCGCGGTCCCGGCACCGCCGAAATCGGCCTGCTGAAGGAAGGCAGCACCCTGGTCAGTTTCATCTGGCCGGCGCAGAACCCTGAACTGCTGCAGCAACTGGCCGCCCGCAAGGTGACCGTGCTGGCCATTGATTCCCTGCCGCGCACGTTGAGTCGCGCCCAGAAGATGGACGCGCTGACCTCGCAGGCCGGCGTCGCCGGCTACCGCGCCGTAATCGAGGCCGCCAACGCTTTTGGCCGCTTCTTCAACGGCCAGATCACCGCTGCGGGCAAGGTGCAGCCGGCCAAGGTCTTCATCGCCGGTGCCGGCGTGGCCGGGCTGGCCGCGATCGGTGCCGCCGCAAGTCTTGGCGCCATCGTGCGCGCCAACGACACCCGTGCCGAAGTGGCCGACCAGGTCGTGTCGCTCGGCGGCGAATTCGTCAAGGTTGATTAC
>CAZOMI010000055.1:0-17658 GCA_964580925.1 uncultured Methyloversatilis sp. | reverse complement strand
AGGAAGAAGGTTCCGGCGGCGGCGGCTACGCCAAGGTGATGAGCGAGGGCTTCCAGCACGCCCAACGCGAGATGTACGCCAAGCAGGCCCGGGAAGTAGACATCATCATCACCACCGCGCTGATTCCGGGCAAGCCCGCGCCCAGGCTGATCACCGCCGCGATGGTGCAGAGCATGAAGCCGGGCAGCGTCATTGTCGACATGGCGGCCGAGCAGGGTGGCAACTGCGAGCTGACCGAACCGGGGCTGGTCGTCGTCAGGCACGACGTCACCATCATCGGCTACACCGACCTGGTCAGCCGTCTGGCCAAGCAGTCATCGACGCTGTATGCCACCAACCTGTTCCGCCTGACCGAAGAGCTGTGCAAGACCAAGGATGGCGACATCGACGTCAACATGGAAGACGAAGCCATCCGCGGCCTGACCGTCATCAAGGAAGGCGCCATTACCTGGCCGCCCCCAGCGCCGAAAGTTACTGCGCCGCCGCCCGCCGCCAAGCCTGCCGCAGCGCCGGTAGCCAAGGGCAAGGGCAAGGGCCACGGCGCCCCCAGCGCGCCGCTGGCCGGCACCACACTGGCCATCATGTTCGGCGTGGCCGCCGCGCTGTTCTGGTTTGTTGGCGCCCATGCCCCGGCATCCTTCCTTGCCCACTTCACGGTCTTCGTGCTGGCCTGCTTCGTCGGCTACATGGTGGTGTGGAATGTCACGCCGGCCTTGCACACGCCGCTGATGAGCGTGACCAATGCCATCTCCAGCATCATCGCCATCGGCGCGCTGGTGCAGATCGCGCCGCCTCTGGCCGATCTCGGCACGGGCCGTCCGGACGAGTGGATCCGCTGGATTGCCTTCGTCGGCATCGCGCTCACGGCCGTCAACATGTTCGGCGGTTTCGCCGTTACCCGCCGCATGCTGGCGATGTTCCAAAAATAAGGGAAAGGCCCATGTCCGCTAGTCTCGTCACAGTCGCCTACATCGGCGCCATCATCCTCTTCATCCTCAGCCTGGGCGGCCTGTCCAATCCGGAAACCTCCCGGCGCGGCAACCTCTACGGCATCATCGGCATGACCATCGCCGTGCTGGCCACCGTCTTCGGCCCGCGCGTCACCCTGGCCGGCATTCCCTGGATCGTTGCCGCCATGGTGATTGGCGGCAGCGTCGGCCTGTATGCCGCGCGCGTCGTGAAAATGACGCAGATGCCCGAACTGGTCGCCCTGATGCACAGCCTGGTCGGCCTCGCCGCGTGCCTGGTCGGTTTCGCCAGCTACATCGACACCTCGATTGCTTACTCTGGCGTCGAAAAGACCATTCACGAGGTCGAGATCTACATCGGCATCCTGATTGGCGCCGTGACCTTCTCCGGTTCGGTGATCGCCTTCGGCAAGCTCTCGGGCAAGATCGGCGGCAAGCCGATGCTGTTGCCGGGCCGCCATTGGCTCAACCTCGCCGGTCTGCTCGTGGTGCTCTGGTTCGGGCGCGAATTCATCAATGCTGGCAGCATCGACGCGGGCATGTTGCCGCTCATCGTGATGACCGTCATCGCGCTGCTCTTCGGCATCCACATGGTGATGGCCATCGGCGGCGCCGACATGCCGGTGGTGGTGTCGATGCTCAACAGCTACTCGGGCTGGGCTGCCGCCGCCACGGGCTTCATGCTTTCCAACGACCTGCTCATTGTCGTCGGCGCTCTGGTGGGGTCAAGCGGCGCGATCCTTTCCTACATCATGTGCCGGGCGATGAACCGCAACTTCATCAGCGTCATCGCCGGTGGCTTTGGCACGGGGGGCGGGACGGTCGTGGCCCCGGCCGACGGCCAGCCGGCCGGCGAGATCACTCCGATCAGCGCGCAGGAGACGGCGGAACTGCTCAAGGACGCCAAGAACGTCATCATCGTCCCCGGCTACGGCATGGCGGTGGCGCAGGCCCAGCATACTGTTTTCGAAATCACCAAGCTGCTGCGCGAGAAGGGCGTCAACGTGCGCTTCGGCATCCATCCGGTGGCGGGCCGTATGCCCGGCCACATGAACGTGCTGCTGGCCGAAGCCAAGGTGCCTTACGACATCGTGATGGAAATGGACGAGCTCAACGACGACTTCCCGACCACCGACGTTTCGATGGTGATCGGCGCCAACGACATCGTCAATCCGGCCGCCGAGGACGACCCGAACAGCCCGATCGCCGGTATGCCGGTGCTGCAGGTGTGGAAGTCCAAGACCTCGATCGTCATGAAGCGCAGCATGGCATCCGGCTATGCCGGCGTCGACAACCCGCTCTTCTACAAGGACAACAACCGCATGCTGTTCGGCGATGCCAAGAAGATGCTCGACGAGGTGCTGATAGCGCTGAAGGCCTGACGCTGCCGACTTGCGCGGGACAAAACGCCACGCTTCGCCGTGGCGTTTTTGTTCGCATGAAAGTCGGCGCTGGCGGAACGGCGAGTTACGACCCTGAAGAGACATTCACCGTCTCTGTGATCCGCCGGCGGGTTTATGAGCAGAGCAGTCGCACCGAGTGGTAGCTGACCGAGAACTGCTCGGCCAGAGTTGCCGGTGGCAAATCGAACGATGTCGGGCAGCAACGAGGCGGATAGCTGCCCTTCAGCTGATGGGGTGCGAAATGCCCACATACCCTATGGACATATTGAGTGATAGCGTGTGTCAGGCAAGACTGTCCTGATCTTCAGCTACCCCGCAGCCGCAATGCGTTGCCGACCACGCTCACCGACGACAAGCTCATGGCAGCAGCGGCGATGATCGGCGACAGAACCAATCCAAAGCTCGGGTACAGCACACCCGCAGCGATCGGCACGCCCAGCGCGTTGTAGAGGAAGGCAAAGGCGAGGTTTTGGCGCATGTTGCCGACCGTTGCCGCCGAGAGCAGGCGAGCGCGGGCGATGCCGCGCAGGTCGCCCTTGACCAGCGTGACCTGGGCACTGCTCATGGCTACATCGGTGCCGGTGCCCATGGCGATACCGACGTCCGCCCTGGCAAGTGCCGGGGCGTCGTTGATGCCGTCGCCGGCCATGGCCACGATATGCCCATCCTTCTGCAGGCGTTCGACCAGTGCCAGTTTGTCGGCCGGCTTGACCTCGCCGTGCACCTCGTCGATGCCGAGCCGCTGTCCGACGGCGCGCGCCGTCGTCTCGCCATCGCCGGTGGCCATGATCACTCGCAGTCCTGCTTGGCGCAGCACGGCCAGAGCCTCAGGCGTGCTTGCCTTGACCGGATCGGCGACTGCCAGCAGACCCAGCAGCCGGCCATCGGCGGCCAGGTGCATGACGCTCGCCCCCTCGCGCCGCAGATCCTCGGCCTGGGCCGCCAGGGGCGACACGTCCACGCCTTCCTGTTCCATCAGCACAGTGTTGCCCAGCGCAAGGCGGCGTCCGTCGACGCTGCCGCGCACACCGATGCCGCTGGAGGACTCGAAGCCCTCGGCCTTGTCCAGCGCCAGCCCTTTTCCCCGTGCTGCCCGGACGATGGCGTCGGCGAGCGGATGCTCGCTGCCCTGGTCGAGGCTGGCCGCCAGGCGCAGCACCTCGTTCTCGGAGATGCCGGGTGCTGCTATGGCGCGATCGAAGGCCGGGCGGCCTTCCGTCAGCGTGCCCGTCTTGTCCACGATCAGGGTGTCGATCTCGCGCAGGCGTTCGATGGCCGCCGCATCGCGGAACAATATCCCCTGCGTCGCGGCCTTGCCGGTGGCGACCATGATCGACATGGGCGTGGCCAGGCCCAGCGCGCAGGGGCAGGCGATGATGAGGACCGAAACGCCGTTAATCAGGCCGAACAGCCAGCCGCGTTCGCCGCCGAAGATCCCCCAGCCGAAGAAGGAGAGCAGCGCGATGCCGACCACCGCCATCACGAAATAGCCAGCCACCACGTCGGCCAGACGCTGCATCGGCGCCTTGGAACGCTGTGCCTGGGCGACCATCTGGACGATCTGGGCGAGCACGGTCTGGGCACCAACCTTTTCGGCGCGGATCACCAGGCTGCCCGATGTATTGAGCGTCGCGCCGATCACTTTGTCACCGGGCCGCTTCGTCACGGGCAGGGGTTCGCCGGTCAGCATGGATTCGTCAACCGCGCTGGCGCCTTCCGTGACTTTGCCGTCCACCGGCACCTTCTCGCCTGGCCGCACACGCAGGATGTCGCCAACTTGAACGTGCGTCAGCGGCACGTCCTCTTCCCTGCCGTCCGGCTGGATGCGTCGGGCGGTCTTGGGTGCGAGGCCGAGCAGGGACTTGATCGCCGCCGAGGTTTTAGAGCGGGCGCGCAGTTCCAGCATCTGCCCGAGCAGGGTCAGCGAGATGATCACCGCCGCCGCCTCGAAATAGACGCCGATGCGGCCGTGAGCCTGGAACGAGGCCGGGAACAGGCCGGGCGCGAGGGATGCCACGACGCTGTAGGCGAAGGCGGCGCCGGTGCCGATGCCGATCAGGGTCCACATGTTCGGGCTGTGCCTGACGATGGACTGCCAGCCACGCGCGAAGAAGGGAGCGCCCGCCCAGAGAACGACTGGCACGCTAAGCAGCAGTTCGGCCCAAGTGCGTGTCGCCGGCGTCAGCCATGGCACGAGGTGCCCGGCCATGGCCAGCAGGACTACGGCGACGGTGAGCGGCAGACTGCCCCAGAAGCGTCGCCGGAAATCCCGATACTCGCCATCGTCTTCCTCATGTTCCAGTTCGGGCAAGACGGGTTCCAGAGCCATGCCGCACTTCGGGCAGGTTCCCGGCCCGATCTGGCGCACCTCCGGGTGCATTGGGCAGACATATTCGGTGCCCGCCAAGACTAGCTCCTCTTTCGCCGGCGCGGAAGAAAGATAGCGCTGCGGGTCGGCAACGAACTTGTCGTGGCATGTTTGCGAGCAGAAGTGAAAGACCGTGCCCGCGTGTTCTGCGCTCGGCTTACCGGCATCGAGTGGCACGTCCATGCCGCATACCGGATCCTTCTCGATCCCTTTCATTCTCGGCTCTTGCAGTTGTCGAGGTGCCCGGTGCCGGGCGGCGGCGACGAACAACAACCCTTCATCTGCGCCCGTTCGTGGGCCGCCCTGTTGGCGCGCAGCCACGCCTGCAGGGCGTGCCACCATTCTGTCAGACGCTTCATCTCAATCACCTCGTTGCAAAGACAGGAAACAAGCAATTCGATCGCCGTCTCGCCAGCGCCGACTTTCTGGGCAATGCTCAGAGCGCCTGCATGACCCGTTCGAGCTTGCCGCGCACCGTGGCCGAAACGTCGATGTCGTTCAGTACGCCGAAGCCTTCCTTCTGCAACTCGGTGGTGACGCGTTCGATGGCCTGATCGAATGCAAGCGCGACCTGCTTGCCGAATCCGTAGCGTGTACTCATTGCTTTCTCCTTGTTACGGGCGTGCCCATGTGCGGCTCATCCTTTGTTGTGTCCTTCGAGGTCGGCGAGACGTTCCTGATATTCGTCGCGCCCGATCTCGCCGCGCGCATACCGTGCATCCAGAATCTCGCGCGGGGATTGCTGCGTTGCGTCCTTGCCGCTGCGACCGGACGCCGCCTTGGCGAACAGCCAGACCAGCAAGGCGATCGGTATCAACCAGAGCAGAATCATGCCGATGCCCATGAGGCCGCCTCCGTGATCGTATCCCCACATGGCAATGCCTCCATGAATGTGGTCAGTTGGCGGGTTTCGCGGGCTCGGCCGACGGCATGCCCATGCGGCCCTGCATCATCATCTGCATCATGTCCATGCGCTTTTCCATCATCTCCATGCGTTTGGACATCATGTCGTCCGGGGAAACCTTGCCTTGTCCCATCATCCCCATGCCGCCTCCCATCATGCCCTGACCGCCCATCATCCCCATGCTCCCCTGCATCATCGGACAGTCCATCATGCCCGATTGCATCCCCTTGGCCATGCCCATGTTCTCCTGCATTGTTTTCATGTGCTCGGTCATGAGTTTCTGGCGCTCCTCGGCGGTCTTGGCCTTGCCGAGCCGTTCGAGCTGTTTCTGCATTACCGACAGGTTGCCTTGCATCTTCTGCACGGTCTTGCCATCCGGCTGCGCCTGGGTAGTTGGCGTCCCGCCGGGTTGCGCCGGGTGATGGGCATCTTCGGCAAGTGCCGGCATTGCCAGGGCGATGGAGGCAGCGATAGCGGAAAGTGTGATCGTTTTCATGGCATTACTCCTTTGGTGAAGCTTCAATGACGGGCGAAGGACGAGGTACTGCCGTCCTGGCGCACCAGAAATATTTCGTAGGGCTGCTTGCCGGGCATGTCCATGCCGGGTGCGCTCTGCGGCATGCCAGGCGAGACGAGACCCTTTGCCTTCGGCCTTTCCGCGAGCAGGCGCTTGACGTCATCCGCCGGTACATGGCCCTCGACCAGGTAGCCGCCGACCTCGGCGGTGTGGCAGGAGCCCATGCCGACGGGTACGCCCAGCCGTTGCTTGTGTGGCGTGACATCGTTCATTTCGTGGGTGACGACCTTGAAGCCACTCACCTTCATGTGCTCCACCCATTTGCCACAGCAGCCGCAGGCCGGACTTTTGTAAACTTCGACGGTCGGCAGGACGCCAGCCGCCCACGCGGAGGGAGTGAGCAGTGCAAACAGGACGGCGGTGCGGATTGCGGATTTCATGCGGGACTCCTTTCTGATTCGACGAGTCCAGTATGAGCTGGGGATACCAACGCCAGCCTGACTGCCGGATTACATTTTTGTCACCTTTACGACCAGCGATGAAAAGTCCTCCGTCGCTGCCGCGATGCTGAAACTTCAGTGCTTGTTGTCCGCATGGCCGTCCTGCGCTATCGCCTTGGGCATCGCCAGCGGGGTAAAGCGGGCCTGTTCCGTCGATTTACCCGCCGGCGTCACCGACACGACCGCTTTCATGTCGGACGTCGACGCATAGGTGCCCGAACCCTTCAGTCGGTTGTCGCCATCCGGTATCAGGCTGACGGTGGCCTTGGCTTTGCCGGTAAGGATGGTTACCGTACCTTTTGCACCTGCCGTCGGCACCTTCGTACCGTCGTGACCGGTGACATACACGACCACCGCGTTGTCCTTCGCTTCCTTGCTGTCCCTGGCGACCACCAGTTCGTAGTGATAGGCGCCAGCCATGCGCAACTGGCCGCCGTTGGGCGCTTTTTGCGTATCCAGGAAGTCATCGGTATGGGCGAACAACAGCGGGCTCGCCAGACCCAATGTGCTGGCGGCGGCGATGAGGAACAGGGCTTTTTTCATGGAACTCTCCTTGGTGGGTGAAATGGGTCAGAAACTTTCTTTTTCCTTGCTGGCCAGCAGCCGATCCAATGGGCGCTGTCCCCACAGCCAGAACATCACCGGGGTCAGCAGGGTATCGAGCAGGGTCGAGCTGACCAGGCCGCCGAAAATCACCACCGCCACCGGGTGCAGCACTTCCTTGCCCGGGGCGTCGGCGGAAAGCAGCAGGGGCATGAGTGCGAAGGCTGCCACCAGCGCGGTCATCAATACGGGCGTGAGCCGTTCCAGCGAGCCGCGCACGATCATATGCTGGCCGAAGCTTTCGCCTTCGAAGGCGCAAAGGTTGATGTAATGGCTGATCTTGAGGATGCCGTTGCGCGTGGCGATGCCCGTCAGCGTGATGAAGCCGACCAGCGCCGCAACCGACAGCGGCTGCCCGGAAATCCACAGGGCGATGACGCTGCCGATCAGCGCCAGCGGAATGTTGCCCATGATGATCAAGGTCAGCGCCATCGAGCGGTAGCGGCTGTAGAGCACCATGAAGATCATCGTTAGCGACACCAGTGCGAGCAAGGTGATCAGCCTTGCTGCCTGCTCCTGCGCCTGGAACTGCCCTTCGAGCGCGGTGAAATAGCCCTCGGGCATAGGCTTGGCGGCCAGCTCGGCGCGGATATCGGCAATCACCTTCGACATGTCGCGGCCGTCGGTGTTGGCCGAGAGCACGATGCGGCGGCGTGAGTTCTCGCGGCTGACCTGGTTGGGGCCGTCGCTTTCCTCGACGCTGGCGATCTTGGACAAGGGGACGTAACCCGATGGCGTTTCGATCAGCAGGTCGGCCAGGGCCTGCGGTCCGCGCGCAGACTCCGGCAGGCGGACGAGAAGATCGAAGCGGCGGTGGCCTTCGATGATCTGGGTGATTTTCTCGCCCTCGATCATTTGCTCAAGACCGCGCAGCAGATTGCCGGGCGCCACACCGTAGCGCGCCGCCTGCTCGTAGTCGAGGTGAATCTTGATCTGCGGAATCAGCACCTGCTTTTCTATTTGCAGATCGGTCACTCCGGGAATCCGCGCCAGCCGGTCGCGCATCTCGGCCGCCAGTCCGCGCAAGGTATCGAGGTCGTCGCCGTAGATCTTCAGCGCGATCTGTGCGCGCACACCGGAGAGCAGATGGTCAAGCCGGTGCGAAATCGGCTGGCCGACGTTGGTGGCGGCCGGCAGGCTGGCAAGACGCTGCCGGATGTCGGCAATGATCTCTTCACGGCTGCGCGCCGAGGCTTTCAGGTCGACGTCCATTTCTGTGTAGTGCACGCCTTCCGCATGCTCATCGAGCTCCGCGCGGCCGGTGCGGCGTCCGAGCTGCGTGACCTCGGGCACTTGCATCACCAGTTGCTCGGCCAAAGTGCCGATGCTGTTGGATTCGGCGAGCGATGTACCGGGATTGAGCAGGACATTGACCGTCAGCGTGCCTTCGTTGAACGGCGGCAGGAAGGAGCGCGGAAAGAAGGGCACGCTCGCCGCGACGATGATGACCAGCGCCACGGCGCCGGCCAGCAGGCTACGCGCATGACCGAACGACCAGTGCAGAAGTTTCGCATCCCAGCGCTTGAGCCAGATCACCAGCGGGCTGTCGCCGGCGTGGAGCTGCTTCATCCGCGGCAGCAGGTAATAGGCCATCACCGGCGTCAGCGTCACCGACACAATCATGCTGGCGAGAATCGAGACGATGTAGGCGATGCCGAGTGGCGTGAACAGCCGGCCCTCGATGCCCGGCAGGACGAACAGGGGCACGAATACCAGCACGATGATCACGGTCGCATAGACAATGGCGGAACGTACTTCCAGCGTGGCGGCAGCGATGACTTCCGCGACCGGTCGCGGGGAATCGGCGGCCCGGTTCTGCTTCAGACGGCGCAACACGTTCTCCACGCCGACCACCGCGTCGTCCACCAGCTCGCCGATGGCGATGGCCAGGCCGCCCAGCGTCATGGTGTTGATCGACAGGCCGAAGTAATGGAAGACCAGCGCCGTGGCCAGCAGCGACACCGGAATCGCCATCAGCGAGATCAGCGTGGTGCGCACATTGAGCAGGAACATGAAGAGGATCACGGCCACCAGGATGGCGCCGTCGCGCAGCGCCTCCTCGACGTTATTCACCGAATGCTCGATGAAATCGGCCTGCTTGAACAGGAAGGACGGTGGTTCGAAGCCCTTGGGCATGCTCTTGCCGAGTTCGGCCATCGCCTTCTCGACCTCGCGGGTCAACTTGACGCTGTCGGCGGCCGGCTGTTTCTGCACCGACAGGATCACTGCCGGCTTGCCCTTGTAACTGCCGTCGCCGCGCTTGATGGCCGGCGCAAGCTTCACGTCCGCTACCTGCTTGAGCAGGATCGGCTGGCCGTTCTTGACCGTCACCACGAGATTCTGCAAGTCTTCGATCCGCGAACTGCGACCGATCTGACGGATCAGCCATTCGCGGCCCTGGGCTTCAAGAAAGCCGCCGCTGGTGTTGGCGCCGAAGTCCTTCAGGGCAGCTTCCAGCTTCTCGCGCTCGATGCCCAGCGCCTGGAGCTGCGCCGGCTTGATTTCGACGCGGTATTGCCGCACTTCGCCACCGATCGGGATGACCTGGGCGACGCCGGGAATCGTCAACAGGCGCGGGCGTACCACCCAGTCGGCATATTCGCGGACCGCCATCGGACTGATCTTGTCTGGATCGGCCGGCAACGCAATCAGCAGGATCTCGCCCATGATCGACGAGATCGGCCCGAGCTGCGGCACGATGCCGGGCGGCAGGGCCTCACGCACCAGATTCAGGCGCTCGGCAATCTGCTGACGGTTGCGATAAATGTCCGAACCCCATTCGAATTCGACGTAGATGATCGACAGACCGATGCCCGATACCGAGCGGACGCGCGTCACACCCGGCATACCGTTCATGCTCGACTCGACCGGGAAGGTCACCAGTTGCTCGACCTCCTCAGGAGCCATGCCGCCGGCCTCGGTGAGCAGGGTCACGGTGGGCTTGTTGAGGTCGGGGAAGACATCGACCGGCATCTGCCGCAGCGTGATCGCGCCATAGATTATCAGCAGCAGCGATATGCCGAGAACGATCAGCCGCTGCTTGAGCGCGGCGTGGATGATGTAGTCGAACATCATGACCTCGCCGGGCCGCCCCAAGAGGGCATGCGCCCCCCTGTGGGGGGCAGCGAACGATAGTGAGCGTGGGGGGCCATATTTTCAGCGCACCTGCGAGAGCAGCCCGGCGCCGACGGTCACCACGCGGTCGCCTTCATGCAGGCCTTCTAAGATGGCGACGTTGGCGGCGTCGAGCGACTGGTGGCGAATCCGGCGGGCGACAAAGCGCTCGGCCTCGGTATGCACCCAAACCGCCGTCTCGCCAGCGCCGACTTTGGTCAGTGCCGCCCTTGGCACGGTCGCGCCCTTGACACCTTTGTCGATACGAACGATCACCTTGACCGGCTGACCAACAGCCACTGCCGCGTTGCGGTTTGTGATGCGAAACAGCAGGGGCAAGGCCTGCTCGCGCAGTTGCTGACCGCCGCCGACAAACTTGAGGTCCAGCGCGGTTTGATCGGCCAGCGCGCTGGCGGAAACCAGCGTCCTGGCGATGCCGACATCGTAGGCCAGCGCCTCCACGGCAAGACGGGACGGATCGATGATCTCGAACAGCACTTCCCTGGCATCGACCACCTGCCCGGCCAGCAGATGATGCGAGGCGCTGACGATGCCGGTCGCCGGCGCCACCAGCGGTTCGGCCGAATCGATGCTGGCGCGGACATAGGCCTGCCGTTGCTGCAATGCGGCGTGCTCGATGCGCGCTGCCTCGATCTCCTTCTGCGGTACGGCGCCTTCGAGTTGTTCAAAGCGCTTCATCTTGCCCGCGGCGATGGCCAGTTGCGCTTCGAGTTCGGCAAGGCTGGCTTTCTGGTTGCCGCGTTCGATGGCGCCGCTGATCGGGCGCAGGTAGGCCAGGACTTCCCCCTTGATGACCTTCCGTCCGGCTGTCGGCATACCCTTCGGGCCGGGAATCACGCTGCCGGCGAACATGGCCTGCATCCGACCGCTGGTTTCCGGATCGGGAATGATCTGGCCGTTCAATTCGACCGTCGCCGCCAGTTCGGCGATACGTACCGGCTGGGTGCGCAAACCTAGCTGACGTTGCACCGGCTTCGGTACGAACAAACTGCCGTCGGCCAAGCGCTGCAGCGCTGCAGTCACCCCCGCCTCCCCCATTGTGCCTCCCGCCGACACAGCGGCCGGCGCCTTCTTCTTGGCGTCCTTGCTGTGATCTTCGTCCCCGTGAGCCAAGGCTGTTCCTGTGGCCAACCCAAATGCCAGTGCGGTCACCAGTACATGCAAATCGATCTTGCGCATCATCAAATCCCCTTCTTGGCGCGTTTGTGTCGCCGAACGGCAAACAATATTCCGGTGACCAGCAGCAGCGCTCCGGACAAAGCCCAGACGACCCACTCGCTCCAGCCGTGGGTCTGCACCTCAGTGGTCATGGAGGCGGAGGTGTCCAGTGTTGCGGTGAGGAGATCGATACTGTCACTGGCCTCGATGCTGATGGTCAGCGGGTGCTTGGCCGGCGGCAGGGGCGTGGCGACATCGAGCACGTAGGTTCCGGGTGTGGTTTCGCTGGCCACGCCCTTCAGCCCCGCACCCTCGATTTCCACCTTGGCTTGTGTCACCGGTTCGTTGCTGGCAAAACGATCCACATACACCACCAGCTTCTTGCCTTCGAGCGAGGTGACGACCTCGAATTCATCGGTCGCTGTGGCGGCACGCGGCGTGACACCCTGGCTGACCGGAATAGGTGCGGGTGCCGGCGCTTCGTGGCTATGCCCATCGCTACTGTCCCCGCCTGCCCAGACAGGCAAGGAAAAAGCGACGAGCGTCACAAGAAAAAACTTCATTACACGCTTCACGGCAACACTCCCTGAGCTTGGTTCAAACGTGATATCGCGGCGGCGCGGGTCACGCGCTGGCGATCAAAAAAGGCATCGGCATCGAAGGCGGCGGCCCGAATGCGCAGCAAGGTCGCCAGATCGGATTCGCCCAGCGCAAAGGCTTTCTCGGCGAGACGCAGGTTCTCGGCGGAAAGCTGGCGGCGCTCCTGTGCCATGGCGATTTGCCGTTCCGCCGACTGCAGGTTGCGCTGCGCGCGTTCGGCGTCGAGCCGGACCCGGGTCTGGGTACGCAGCAGGTCGGCATCGGCCTGATTTGCTTCGGCTTGCGCCGCCGAGGTTTCCCGGCGCAACTGTGAACCCGATGAAAACGGAATCTTGAGTTTGATCCCGACGCTGTTGGAATAAGACTCGGCGAAGTCGCCGCGCTCACGCACCACCCGTAGCGCCAGTTCCGGCGCGGCGCGGCGCGATTCATCTGCAACCTGTACCCGCGCACGGGCACTGCGTGCAGTAGCGGCGGCAGCGACGAGCAAGGGGTGGGATGCGGCTGTATCGCCGGTTTCATCGATCAATCGCCGGGTCGTCGGTGACTCTTCGTCCAGATCCTGCGGGGCCGAAGAACCGATAAGGGTTTGCACGGCCTGCTCAGCCTGGAGCAGCGTTGCCTCCGCTTCGACCAACTCGGCATTGGCAGCATGAGTCTCGGTTAGCGCAAGGTTGGCATCGATGCGTGACAGTTCGCCGACCTTGTAGAGCCGCATGACGTCGGTTTCCAAAGCGCGGGCTGTTTCCAGGCGTCGTGCCGTCAGCACCTTGGCACTGCGTGCCGCTGCCAACGCCCACCATGCCTCCCGCAATTCGCCGCTGACCTCCAGACGCACGGCAGTACGCCTGGCAACAGTTTCGTCGAACCGGCTCGCCGCTTCGGCTTCACGCGCTGTCTTCTGGCCGGGCAGCCACAGCGGCACCGCCAGTTCGACCTCGTATTCCTGCTTGCCCCGATTGCGGTTGAACCGGTCGCTCAGGCTGCCGATGCTGACCGAACCTGGCTCGGGCGTCAGTCCGGCCGCGACATCCTGCGCAGCGCGAGCTTCGGCCTCGCGGGCATCCAATCCGGCGGCTTGCGGGTTCAGGCGCCAGGCCTGTTCCACGGCGGTCGCCAGTCCGGATTTCGGCGTTTCTGCCGCCTGCACGGAAAAACCGGCGAGCAGCCCGGCAGCGCAAACCGCCACTAGCCTCAGTTGGCGGGATTGATGGGAAAATGTGAGTTTCATGTCTGCCGCAAAAATAGAGGCAGGAGTGCCTGGCGGCCCGCAACATCCTGACGATTTCGAGTATGAGTTTCCACAGCATTCGCTCCTGTTCGACGATGAGCGAAGTCTGCACAACCGCAACTAACGCGCGGCTGACCGAAAGATTACATTTAGGTAATCTTTGAAGATTGGCTATGTTGCCGGCGCAGAATGGCGCAAATCGCAACACGGAAGGAAGCACATGAAAATACTGGTCGTCGAAGACGAGATCAAAACCGGGGATTACCTGCGACAAGGCCTGACCGAAGCCGGGTTCGTTGTCGACCTGGCGCGTGATGGCCTTGATGGGTTGCATCTTGCACAGACCGATGCCTATGACTTGGCGATACTGGATGTCATGCTGCCCGGCATCGACGGCTGGGCGGTGCTGCAGGGCATCCGCAGGGCCGGCAAGGACATGCCGGTATTGTTCCTGACGGCCCGCGATCAGGTGCAGGATCGTGTGCACGGCCTGGAGTTAGGAGCGGACGATTACATGGTGAAGCCCTTCGCCTTCGCGGAGCTGTTGGCTCGTGTGCGTATCCATCTGCGCCGCGGCAGCAAGGCGAAGGAGTCCGAGTATCTGCGCATTGCCGACCTCGAACTCGACCTGATGCGGCGCCGTGTCACACGTTCAGGCAAGCGTATCGATCTGACCGCCAAGGAATTTGCCCTGCTGGAACTGCTGCTACGGCGTCAGGGCGAGGTCTTGCCGCGCTCGCTAATCGCCTCGCAGGTCTGGGACATGAACTTCGACAGCGACACCAACGTTATCGAGGTGGCGATCAAGCGTTTACGGCTCAAGATCGACGAAGGCTTCGAACCCAAACTGATCCGTACCGTTCGTGGCATGGGGTATGTGTTGGAGATTACCGAGTGAAATCAGCCGGACGCAAATCCATCATTTACCGCCTGACGCTGCTATTCGCTTCGGCATCGACCGCCGTCCTGCTTGTGCTTGGGCTTTTGATCGGCAATTCAGTCGAGCACCATTTCGAAGTGCAGGACATGGAGGTGCTGACCGGAAAACTGGAACTGACCCGGCACGCGCTGGAAAAGGTTCATTCGCAAAGCGACCTGGATGCTTTGCCACAGCAACTGGATGACTCCCTGGTGGGGCATCATGGCTTGGCGGTCATTGTGGTGGCGCCTTCAGGACAAACCCTGTTTGTTACCAGTGGTGCCGAGTTTCCACAGGTCTTGCTTGCGCGAAGCCCTGATATGACCAACTCGCGTCCGATCATCTGGAAATCGAAGGATCGCATACCGCTGCGCGGGATTTCGGCGCTGGTCAAAACCGGCATCGATGGGGCGAAACCTGCCGTCGTTGCCGTAGCGACGGACATATCCCACCACGAACACTTCATGAGTTCGTTTCGAATCACATTATGGTCTGTCGTGATTCTGGCTGCACTCATGACCGGATTTCTCGGCTGGATGGCTGTCAGACGCGGGTTGGCGCCATTGCACGCGATCAAGCAGGAGGCAGCGGCCATTACAGCGGATCGCCTGCACTCCAGGTTAGCTACCGAATCGATCCCGATCGAACTGGTAGATCTTGCCGAGACTCTGAACCAGATGCTCGCCCGTCTGGAGGATTCTTTCCGGCGGTTGTCGGATTTCTCCTCGGATATTGCCCATGAACTGCGAACGCCGGTCAGCAATCTGCTGACGCAGACCCAAGTCATGCTTTTGCGTGCCAGGACGATTGACGAATATCAGGAGGTACTTGCGTCAAACGCGGAGGAACTGGAGCGCATGGCGAAAATGATCGCCGACATGCTGTTCCTCGCCAAAGCCGACAATGACCTCGTGGTACCCAATCTCGATGCCGTTGATCTCCGGGCAGAGGCGGAAGGACTAGCCTCTTTCTACGAGGCTGTCGCCGAGGAAAACAGCGTTACGCTGACTGTAGATGGGAGCGCCACCGTAACAGGAGACCGGTTGATGTTGCGTAGAGCCATCGGCAACTTGCTGGCGAATGCCTTTGGGCATACCCCCCGAGGAGGTTACGTACGAATTCAGATCGGCAAAAATGAAGACCGAATGGCAACGATCCAGGTTGAAAACTCCGGCGAGACGATCTCGCCAGAACATCTGCCGCGTCTCTTTGACCGTTTCTACCGGGCAGACCCTGCAAGGAAACGTCTTGCCGATGGAGTTGGTCTGGGGCTGGCGATCACACGCTCGATCATTCACGCGCATGGAGGATCCGTATCGGTTCAGTCGGCCGATGGGGTCACCATATTTGAGCTGCAAATATAGCCAAAACCGCCTTTGCTACAGACTTCCGGGTTATGCCCGGGGTGACGGCCGCATACCGGGCGTTTGTGCATCAGGGGCGCAACGACAAGTTGTTGCGGCGTTCATAGGGATTGCACCCGATATGCTCGCCAAAGCTGTCCAAACCAGCAGCACCGAACTGCGACAGGAAATGCGTTTTCACTGTTTTCTCGTTACTTCCAAACGGAAGCGGCCCCCCGAAGGAGCCGCTTCACGATCAGAAGAATCGGTTGTTTAGCCTCAGCCTCCTTCGTGCCCTTGGGTGATCAGGGAATGCAGACGCGCGGCCTCGTCACTCTGCGTCGTGAATTTTCGGCCATCACTGGTCTCTACCACGGTGCCCGGAGTCGTGCGAGTGGCGCGACCGTACCGGTCTTCCACTGCCATTTTTCCGTCCTTGAAGATGTAAAGCGTCGAACCGTCTTTCAGATCGATCATCTGTTTCGCTTCGGCGCGGGCGGCATCATGGGCAAACGCGCTCGTTGCACCTGCGGTGCTCAGAACGGCAATCAGGGCCAGTTTGGCAAGCTTGGTATTCATGGTTTACTCCTTGTGAGTTGGGTTGATTCCACCGGGCATTTCTCGTCCGACGGTGATGCCATCTTAGGAGTCGCATACCAACAGGAAGGTGACCAGGAAATTACGTTTCAGTCAGCATTCTTTTGGCCATGAGGTTTTGTTGAGGTGGCTGAATGAATCGCCGCTGAATGGCAGCATACCGACCTCATTGCTGACAGGTTGGGATCGCAGTCTCAAGGTCAGCTGCGGTCGATTTGTTTGAATTGGCACTCCGGCAGATATCGAAGTACAGCAGTCGCTCAGATGGCGGCTTTGTGGAAGCAGCGTGCGGCAGCACCTGGCCGAAAACAGGCATTGCAAGATTGCCCTGAAAGTCGGCGCTGGCGGGACGGCGGCGCGGCGTCAGTAAAGCTTGAACGCTGCACTTTCCTCTTGCCAGCCTGCCTCGTCGACAGATGCCAGCGCGTCCAGATCGGTGGCAGTCGCGTCGGGATCGTCCACCCATTCACGCAGCAGTTCGCCGCCATTGATGAGGTCGATCGCCAGGCGGTCATGCTCGTACTCGTAAGGGAAATTGCGCCACAGGGGGTAGTCCGGCCGCAGGCGGCGCAGCGCCTTGAAGGCGATCGCCATCAGGCGCCAAGGGCGGAAGGCGGCGTGGTCGTAGTGGTCAAGGGTATCGACATGAATCTGGATGCCCTGGCAGAGCTGGCCGGCGTATTTGTGGAAGGTCGGTTCGAACCAGCAGGGGCGAAGCTTGCATCCCGTCAGCCAGTGCGGCGCAAGCTTCTCCATCTCGTTCAGCAAAGCCGCCGCGTCGAGGTCAGGCGCGCCGAACAGTTCCAGCGGGCGGGTGGTGCCGCGCCCTTCGGACAGCGTCGTGCCTTCGAGCATCACGGTGCCGGCATAGCAGCGCGCCATCGAGAGATTCGGCGCGTTGGGACTGGGGTTGATCCAGCTGCGTTCATTGAGTGGCCAGCCGTAACCGGGGGCGGCGTCCGGTTGCCAGCCCGCCATTGTCACGACTTCGCAGTCGACATCGAGTTTGAGCGTGGCGATGAACCAGCGCGCCAGTTCGCCCATGGTCAGTCCATGGCGCATCGGCAGGGTGCCGGCGCCGACAAAGCTTTCCCAGCCGTCGCGCAGGCGCAGTCCTTCGACGGGGCGGCCGACCGGGTTGGGCCGGTCGAGGATCCACACCGTTTTGCCGTGGCGGGCGGCGGCTTCGAGCAGGTAACGCAGGGTGGTGATGAAGGTGTAGATGCGGCAGCCGAGATCCTGTAGATCGATCAGCAGCACGTCGAACGTGTCCAGCATGGCGTCGCTCGGACGCCGCACTGATCCGTAAAGGCTGAAGACGGGAATGCCGTGCTGCGGATCGATGAAATCCGGCGATTCGACCATGTTGTCCTGCTTGTCGCCGCGCAGGCCGTGCTGCGGGCCGAAGGCGG
>CAZOMI010000054.1:0-20894 GCA_964580925.1 uncultured Methyloversatilis sp. | reverse complement strand
GAAGGCGCCGGCATACAGGTCGCCGACGCTGCGGCCGAGCTGGTCGGCGATCACGATCAGCACCAGCGACGGCGGAATGATCTGCGCCAGCGTACCCGAAGCGGCGATGACGCCCGAGGCCAGCCGACGGTCATAGCCGTAACGCAACATCAATGGCAGGGAGATCAGGCCCATCGAGATCACCGAGGCCGCCACCACGCCGGTCGTCGCGGCGAGCATGGCACCGACGAAAATCACCGCGTAGGCGAGGCCGCCGCGAATCGGGCCGAACAACTGGCCGATGGTGTCGAGCAGGTCCTCGGCCATGCCCGAGCGCTCCAGAATCAGTCCCATGAAGGTGAAAAAGGGAATCGCCAGCAACGTGTCGTTCTTCATGATGCCGAAGATGCGCAGCGGCAGGGCCTGCATCAGCGAGGCGGGCAGCATGCCGAGCTCGATGCCGATGAACGCGAAGAACAGGCCGCAGGCCGCCAGCGAAAACGCCACCGAATAGCCCATCAGCAGAAACATGAACAGCCCCATGAACATGATCGGGGCCATGTTGGCTTGCAGAAACTCGATCATTTGCCTGCCCTGCCTTCCTTGACTCGATCAGAAACCATATCGACGGCGTCTTCGACGCGGTGAATGACCTCGGGAGCAACCTCATGCTTCCTGATCTCGTCGGCCAGCTCCTCCTCCGCCGTCCTGGTCTGTGGGGGCTGGGAGGGGTCGGCGCACAATCCCTTGAGAAAACCGACACGCTTGATCAGCTCGGAAATTCCTTGCAGGCCCAACAGCGTAAAGCCGATCGGCAGCAAAGCGTAAACCGGCCAGCGGAGCAGGCCGCCGGCATTTTCCGACATCTCGCCGCTGTGGTAAGCCTGGATCACCAGCGGCAAGGCCAGATCGATGACGAGGATCACGAAGGGCATCAGGAACGCCACGATGCCGAAGATTTCGACCTTGATCTGCGCGCGCTTGGAGAAACGGCCGAGAATGACGTCGATCTTCACATGTCCCTGGCGCAGCATGGTGTAACCCGAGGCCAGCAGGAACATCGCGGCAAACAGATACCACTGGATTTCCAGGAAGGCATTGGAACTGACGTTGAAGGCCTTGCGCACAATGGCGTTGGTGGCGCTGATGAGGACGGCGACGAGCACCAGCCAGAGCGTGACGCGACCGACCTGCTCTGTCATGCGATCGATCAGCCGCGAGAATTGCAGCAGGAAATTCATCTATATTTCTCCTCCGCGCACGGATAGCGGTACGCCATAATGTGGCCGCCCGATCCTGCGGTGTTGTTGTGCGTTGACTGCTTTCTGCCAGCTAGAGCAAGGGCGCGATATTAAACGTTCAGCCGCGGCTTGGCCATAGCATTGTGGAAAGCCGCAATGCTGCACAGCGTGGCATGGTTAGCCAGAATATCCTGATTCGACAAGCGAAAACCTTATGGAAAGACGCAGATTCATCCGCAGTGCGGGCCTGGTCGGCATTCTGGCGACGGGCGCGGCACCGGCCGTGCATGCCAAACCGGCGCTCCGGTGGCGACTGGCGTCGAGCTTTCCAAAAACACTGGAAATCACCCATGGCAGCGCGCATTTTTTCGCCCGCGAGGTCAGGGACATGTCGGGCGGCAAGTTCGAGATTGACGTCCATTCCGCCGATGAGCTATTGCCGGCATTCGATGTGCTGGACAGCGTACAGCGCGGCACTGTCGAATGCGGGCACACGGCGGCGTATTACTACATTGACCGGGATGAGACCTTCGCCCTCGACTGCGCCATTCCCTTCGGTCTCAACGCCCGCCAGATGGCCGCATGGTTGCGCCATGGCAATGGCCTCAATCTGCTGCGCGAGTTCTACCTGAACTACGGCATCGTCAATTTCCCCATGGGCAACAGTGGCGCCCAGATGGGCGGCTGGTATCGCAAACCCATCAATTCCCCGGCCGACCTCAAGGGACTCAAAATGCGCATTACCGGGCTCGGCGGGAAAGTATTCGCCCGGCTGGGCGGGATTCCGGTCAATCTGCCCGGGGCCGAAATTTATCCGGCACTGGAGCGCGGCATGATCCATGCCGCCGAATGGGTCGGGCCATATGACGACCTGAAGCTCGGCCTGCACAAGCTCAAGCTGTATTACGCCTATCCCGGCTGGTGGGAAGGCAGTACGCAACTCTCGCTCTACGTCAATCGGCGCGCCTATGACGCGCTGACGGCCGAAAACAAGGCGATCATCAAGGCCGCCGCCACGGCAGCCCACTGCGACATGCTGACGCAGTACGATGCAAAGAATCCGCTGGCGCTCAAGGAACTGATTGCCATCGGCGCGCGCCTGACGCCCTTCCCCAAAACGGTACTGGATGCCGCCCATCAGGCGGCGGACGAGTTGTATGCCGAACTGGCCGAAAAAAATCCGCATTGGAAAAGGATATACGGCAGCTATGCTGCATTTCTCCGCGATCAAACCTGGAGTTGGAGCTACACCGAGATGGCTTTTGAAAACTACCGGCTCCAGCGCTTGTCGGAGCAGTTAAAGACCACTGAAGCGTCAAGCAGTAAAAATCGGCGTGACCGAAGGGAATCCCCTTTGCGGGACTGACGGGACGGCGCCACCTTGAGCTCCATGACTTTGGCTACCCGCCTGTGCGTCGTGCGCCACGGCGAGACCGACTGGAATGCCGGGCGACGAATCCAGGGACATATCGATGTGCCACTGTCGGTCGTCGGTCACAGCCAGGCCCGTGCCGCCGGCAATGCGCTGGCCAACGAAGGTTTCGCCGCCATTTACAGTAGCGACTTGACCCGCGCGCGGCAAACCGCCGAGGCGACCGCCCATCTGGCGCATGTGCCGTTACACCTCCTGACCGGACTGCGCGAAAGGCATTACGGCGTTTTTCAGGGACTGACTTATGCGGAAGCGGCGGCGCGGTATCCGCAAGCCTACGCCCGCCACCACGCGCGCGACGATGCGCACTTCGCACCGCCTGGGGGCGAAAGCCTGCATGATCTGGCGACAAGAATTGCCGGCGTCTGTGACGACATCGCGCGCCGCCACGTCGGGCAAGCGGTGGCCATCTTCACGCATGGCGGCGTCCTCGACATCCTGCATCGCCGCGCGGCGGGTAAACCGCTGACGACACCGCGCGACTTCGCCATCCCCAACGCCGCCATCAACTGGATAGAAGCAGCCGACACGTGCTGGACGCTCCTGAGCTGGGCCGAACGCGGGCACCTGGCTGGTACGCTGGATGAGCTGTAAACGGGAGGGGAAGCAACGCTGAAACGGGGTCCGGCCGCATGATAAAATTGCCGTCCCTCATTTCCTGAAACAGGCCATGGCCTTGTTTTGGTTCCGGCATAACGCGCTGCGCGCCTTCGCCTCCACTGAAACATTTCTGAATGGACCCCGAAAATGTTTTCAAAGAAAAATACCCTCGCCAAGACCGACCCCGAACTGTTTGCCTCCATTCAGAACGAGAACCGTCGCCAGGAAGATCACATCGAGCTAATCGCTTCCGAAAATTATGTCTCGTGGGCGGTGCTGGAAGCCCAGGGTTCGCAACTGACCAACAAATATGCCGAAGGCTATCCCGGCAAGCGCTACTACGGCGGTTGCGAGCACGTCGACGTCGCCGAACAACTCGCCATCGACCGCGCGAAGAAGCTGTTCGGCGCCGAGGCGGCCAACGTGCAACCGAACTCCGGATCGCAGGCCAACCAGGCCGTGTTCATGGCCTTCCTCAATCCCGGCGACACCGTTCTCGGCATGAACCTCGCCGCCGGCGGCCACCTGACGCATGGCATGAAACTCAACATGTCGGGCAAATGGTTCAATGTCGTGCCCTACGGCCTCGACCAGAACGAGGCCATTGATTACGCGGAAGTCGAACGCCTCGCCCAGGGTCACAAGCCAAAACTGATAATTGCCGGCGCCTCGGCCTACGCCCTGCGCATCGATTTCGAGCGCTTCGCCAAGATCGCCAAATCAGTCGGCGCCATTTTCATGGTCGACATGGCGCACTATGCGGGCCTGGTCGCCGCCGGCTTCTACCCGAACCCGGTGCCGCATGCCGATGTCGTCACTTCGACGACGCACAAGACGCTGCGTGGTCCACGCGGCGGCCTGATCCTGATGAAGGCCGAACACGAGAAGGCCATCAACTCGGCCATTTTCCCCGGCCTGCAGGGCGGTCCGCTGATGCACGTGATCGCCGCCAAGGCCGTGGCCTTCAAGGAGGCGATGGCCCCCGAATTCAAGGGTTACCAGGAGCAGGTGATCGAAAACGCCCTGGTCATGTGCAAGGTGCTCAAACTGCGCGGCCTGCGCATTGTTTCGGGTCGCACCGAATCGCATGTCTTCCTCGTCGATCTGCAATCCAAAAAGATCACTGGCAAGGACGCCGAAGCCGCATTGGGCCGCGCCCACATCACGGTGAACAAGAACGCCATCCCCAACGACCCGCAAAAGCCCTTCGTCACCAGCGGCATCCGCATCGGCACACCAGCAATGACCACGCGCGGCTTCACGGAAATCGAAGCTGAAGCAATTGCCGACCTGATTGCCGACGTGCTCGAGGCGCCCAACGATGAGGCAGTGCTCGAACGAGTACGCGGCGAAGTGGCAGTGCTGTGCGGCAAGTTTCCCGTTTACGGCGACTGAGCGAGTTCCATGAAATGTCCTTACTGCAGCGAGGACAACACCCAGGTTGTCGATACTCGTGAAAACGAGGAAGGCGACACGGTACGCCGGCGCCGGCGCTGCCTGTCCTGTGACAAGCGCTTCACCACCTACGAGCGCGTCGAACTGCAACTGCCGCTGGTCGTCAAGAAAAACGGCAGCCGCGTCGACTTCGATCGTGACAAGCTGATTGCCAGCATGACGCTCGCCTTGCGCAAGCGCCCGGTCACCACCGAGAGCGTCGCCAGTGCGCTCGATCGCATCGAGGACAAACTGGTGCAACTGGCCGAGCGTGAAGTGACTTCGGACCGCATCGGCGAACTGGTGATGCGCGAGCTGAAAAAGCTCGACAAGGTCGCCTACATCCGCTTTGCTTCCGTCTACCGCAACTTTGCCGACGTCGACGAATTCTCCGATGCCGTCCGCGAAATGAAGCGGCCGCGCACCACCCGCCCCAAGTCCTCGTGACCCCCGTGCCGCAAGCTTTTTTGCCTGAAGACTACGGGTTCATGGGCCGCGCGCTGCAATTGGCGGCGCGCGGCCTGTACACCACCACGCCCAACCCGCGCGTCGGCTGCGTGCTGGTGAAGGATGGCGTAGTGGTCGGCGCGGGCTGGCACGAAAGTGCCGGGCAGCCGCACGCCGAAATCAACGCCCTGGCGAAAGTCGGCGCTGGCGGGACGGCGGGTTGCACGGCTTACGTCACGCTCGAACCCTGCTCGCACCATGGCCGTACCCCGCCCTGCGCCGATGCGCTGATCGCGGCGGGCGTCAGCCGTGTCGTCGCGGCGATGAAAGATCCGAACCCGCTCGTCGCCGGACAGGGTCTGGCTCAGCTTGCCGCTGCCGGCATTGCCGTTGCCAGCGGCCTGCTGGAAGCCGAAGCACGCGCGCTCAACGTCGGCTTCGTCTCGCGCATGACGCGCGGCCGGCCCTGGCTGCGGCTCAAGGTGGCCATGAGCCTGGATGGCAAGACGGCACTCAACAACGGCGTGTCGCAGTGGATTACCGGCCCGGCTGCGCGGCGCGATGCCCATGCCTGGCGCGCCCGTTCCTGTGTAGTACTCACGGGCTTTGGCACGCTACGGGACGACGACCCGCGGCTCACCGTACGCGAAGTCGTCACGCCACGCCAGCCGCGCCCGGTGCTCGTCGACAGCCGCCTGGAAACGCCGCTGACCGCCAAACTGCTGGCAGGCGGCGCACTGGTCTTTGCTGCCCGACACGACACCGAAAAAATCAGCCGGCTCACTGCCAGCGGCGCCGAAGTCGTGGTGCTGCCAAATAGCGCCGGCAAGGTAGACCTGGCCGCGATGTTGCTGGAACTCGGTCGCCGCGGCTACAACGAAGTGCTGGTCGAAGCCGGTGCCAAACTCAATGCCTCCCTGCTGCGCGAAGGCCTGGTCGACGAACTGCTGATCTATCAGGCCCCGATGCTGCTGGGCGACCAGGCACGCGGCATGGCCGACCTGCCCGAACTCGTCGAACTGAGCGGTGCGCGGCGGCTGACCATCACCGACCGCCGCATGGTCGGCGCTGATCAGCGCATCCTGGCGCTCTTGAATTGAAAACAAACCAGTTTTAACAAGGAGAAACGCATGACCCAAACCACCACGTCCAGCGGCCTGATGATTGAAGAAATCGTCGAGGGCACTGGCGAAATTGCCGCCGCCGGACAAACCGTATCGGTGCATTACACCGGCTGGCTCACCGATGGCAGCAAGTTCGACTCAAGCAAGGATCGCAACGACCCCTTCGACTTTCCGCTCGGCGGCCGCCAGGTCATCGCCGGCTGGGATGAAGGCGTGCAGGGCATGAAGGTCGGTGGCACGCGCAAGCTCACCATCCCGCCCAACCTCGGCTATGGCGCCCGCGGCGCCGGCGGCGTGATCCCACCCAATGCCACGCTGGTGTTCGAGGTGGAACTGCTGGCAATTTACAAATAAATATGCGGCAAATGCTCGATCTATCTGATCGAGCACACGGCGCAGGCCGGATCGCGCGGCACGGCAATGCTGCGCCATTCCATCGCCAGTCCGTCAAGCAGCAACAGGCGGCCGGCCAGCGACTCGCCGCAGCCAATCACCAGTTTGAGCGCCTCGGCGGCCTGCACGGCGCCGATGATGCCGGTCAGCGGTGCGAACACACCCATCACCGCACAGCGCACTTCCTCGACCTCTTCCGCCTCGGGAAACAGGCAGTGGTAACACGGGGCATCTGCGCGCCGCGCGTCGAATACCGCGACCTGGCCATCGAAGCGGATGACCGCGCCGGAGACCAGCGGCTTGCCATGCTGCACACAGGCCCGATTGACGGCATGGCGGGTGGCAAAATTGTCGGAACAGTCGAGCACCACGTCAGCAGCAGCGACTTCTGCGCACAGGCGTTCACCCGCCAATCGTTCCTGCAACGGGATCACCCGGCATTCCGGGTTGATCGCGCCAAGCGTGGCAACGCCTGAAATTACCTTGGGCTGTCCGATTGCCGCCGTGCGGTGCAATATCTGTCGCTGCAGGTTGGTCAGGTCGACCGTGTCGCCGTCGGCGAGAACCAGCGTGCCGATGCCGGCCGAAGCCAGATACAGGGCAGCGGGCGAACCCAGCCCACCCGCGCCGAGGACCAGCGCCCGCGCGCCTAGCAGTCTTTCCTGGCCTTCGATGCCGATCTGCGGCAACAGGATGTGGCGACTGTAGCGCAGCAGTTCCTGATCGTTCATGGCAGATGAATTACTTGTATTCGCGCAGCACTATTTGTACTCGCGCAGTTCGGGCGGGGTGTCGTCGTGGTCGCCGTGCGGATGGTGCTCCCAGGCCTGGGAATAAACCTCATGCGACTTCTTGATCAACCGTTCCGGCTGGCCGAGATTGCGCAACTGGGTTTCCTCGGTGAAATAAACGAGCGCGCGGATGAGCTTGCAATACAGGGTGTTTTCCAGATGGAAGCCGCGTTCGATCAACATCGTTTCCAGGGCTTCCATGCTGTAGTCGGCAATCTCGTACCAGACCGAAATGCCATTGGGCAGCGCACCGGGAGCGACATCAAGATTGGGCAGCGCGCTCAGCACGGCAGTGGCATCGGCGATCTGGCAGCTCTTGAGTTTGCAGAAGCGTATCTCGCGATGCTTGCGCGTCGCGGCCTGGGGCGCCAGCGCATGCGGCCGGTGCAGGCCGCGCTCATGGTCGCGCAGCAGCCGTGCCCGCTCGGGGTTCATCTGATCCACCCCGGTGCGGCAGCCTGCAAGTGACTGCGCGACTGACCGCGTCTGTAGCGATCAGCAGTGGCGGGGTGTGCATTCATTTTTTGAGCACGTTCAGGGCCTTGAGCAAATTGACGGCCTGGCCCAGTTGATAATCGCTGGCGGATGCCGGTTCGAATGGCGCACCGGGGCTGTCTTCCTTGCCTTTTTCCTGCGGCTTCGCGGCCTTCTCGTTCTTTTCTTTCTTGGCCGGCGCAGCTTTCTCGCCGTCCCTGTCATTGATCAGGTGCCGATCCAGATCGGCTTCGCGCACCCGCTCGCGCGACCCACCGTTGGCGGTTTCCTCAACAATGATGTCGGGGGTGATTCCTTTGGCCTGGATCGAATGGCCATTCGGCGTGTAGTAGCGCGCCGTCGTGAGTTTGATCGCGGACTTGGATGGCAGCGGCAACACCGTTTGCACAGAGCCCTTGCCAAAGGTCTGCGTACCCATGATGATGGCACGCTTATGGTCCTGCAATGCGCCCGCGACAATTTCCGACGCCGAGGCCGAGCCGCCATTGACCAGCACGATCAGCGGTACCGTGCGCGCGCCCTCGGGCAATTTCTTGATGAAGTCCTCGCGGCTGTCGCTGCGCAGGTAATCCTCGCTGGTGGCCAGATACTTGCGCTTGGCATCCGCGACGCGACCATCGGTCGTCACCACCACGCTGTTGGCCGGCAGGAAGGCAGCGGATACGCCAATCGCGCCATGCAACAGGCCGCCCGGATCGTTGCGCAAGTCGAGCACCAGACCTTTCAGCCCGCCATCCTTCTTGCCGGCATCCGCCTTGAACAGCTTGTCGAGGTGCTTGACGACGTCGGGGGCGGACTCTTCCTGGAACTGGGTGACACGCAGGTAACCATAGCCGGGCTCGATCATCTTCGACTTGACGCTTTGCACCTTGATGATGTCGCGCTGGAGAGTGATTTCGAGCGGTTTCGCCTCGCCCTTGCGCAGAATGGTCAGTTTGATCGAAGTCTTCGGCTTGCCGCGCATTTTCTTGACTGCATCATTGAGCGTCATACCCTTCACCGGCGTGTCATCGAGCTTGAAGATCAAGTCGCCCGCCTTGATGCCAGCGCGGAATGCCGGTGTGTCATCGATGGGCGATACCACCTTGACGAGTCCGTCTTCCATGCCAACCTCGATCCCGAGGCCGCCGAATTCACCCTGCGTGGACACCTGTAATTCCTTGAAGGCTTCGGCATCCAGGTAAGCTGAGTGCGGGTCGAGGTTTGACAACATGCCGCTGATGGCATGTACGATGAGCTGCTTGTCTTCGACCGGCTCGACGTACCCCTGCTTGATGGCACTGAAGACATCGGCAAAACTGCGCAGCTCCTCGACCGGCAACGGCCCCACCGTATTCTTCTTTTGGGCGATGGCAGAAAAATTCAGGCTCAGCATTACGCCGGCAACGAGACCGACGAAAACCAGACCAATTTGTTTGAGCTTGCTACGCATGGGAAACCTCGACAATAACGGGGGAAACACTAAATCGCATTCGCGGCAATTTCAAGGGGAACTAAGCCACTTAGCCGGATCGAACGCCCGGCCCTGATGCCTGAGTTCAAAGTATAAACCCGATTCCGGCTGTCCCCCGCTGGTGCCCACGGTAGCCACCGTCGCGCCAGCGCCGACTTTCTGGCCGATGTCGGCCAGAAGCGCCTGGTTGTTGCCATAGACCGAAAGAAAATCGTCATTGTGATCGATGATCAACAGGTTGCCGTACCCGCGCAGCCAGTCGGCGAAGACCACCTCACCTGCGGCAACCGCGCGGACATCCGCGCCCTCGGCAGCACGGATGAACATGCCCTTCCAGGTCGTCTGGCTGTCATCGCGCCGCGCGCCAAAACGTCCGGCGATGACACCTGTGGCCGGCCGCAGCAGTTTGCCACGCAACCGGGCAAAGGCGCCGCTGGCATTGGTTGGCTCTACCGGCACGCCGGCCGTCACTGTCGCGTCTCCCCGGCGCCCCGGCTTGGGAGAAGCTGGCGGCTTGGGCTTCGCGGCACGCTTTGCCAGCGCGGCGATGAGCGTGCCCAGACGTTGTTCGTTTTGCTTGAGCGTATCGATCTCGCGACGCTGTTCCTTGATCTGGCTCGATATTTTTGCCAGCACGGTTTGCCGCTCCTGCTGGCGCTGGCGCAAGACAGCCCGCTCGCTTTCCTCGCGCCGGGCAAGCTCGGCAAGTTTGTCATTGCGCTGCTGCACTGCCGCCGCCAGCCGGCGCGTTTCTTCTGTATCACGCCGCAAACTGGCGATCAACTCGGCCTGGGCGCGTGACAGCAGGGTCAGGAAATGGCGATCACGATAAGTGACATTCGGATCGTCGCCCGCCAGCAACAGCGCCAGAGCATCGGCTTCCTGAGGACGGAATTGATGGCGCAGCAGGCGCGCCAGTTGTGCCTGGCGGTTGGCGGTCTGCCGCTCCATCTGCTGCAGTTCGCGCTCGCGCTCATTAAGTTCGCTGCGGGCTGTGGCCCGCTCATCGCCCAGGGAGCGCAGCTTGCGGCCCACGTTGGAAATGGCTTTTTCTGTGTCGCGCAACTGATCGGCGGTTTCGGCGCGTGAAGACTCACTTTCCTTGAGTTGTCGTTCCAGCGTGACACGCTGATCACGCAGCGACTCGAGTTTGGCCTTCTCTCGCTCGCCCGCTGCAAGGGCAAGCCCCGGCAGGCACAACAATAAAACCAGCGCGAGATGGCGAATCAAGCCTTGGCTTTGCCTTGGTTGGCCACTGCGGCCTGCGCCGCGGCAATGGTTTCCGCATCACCCAGATAGTAATTGCGCAGCGGTCGCAGAGCGGCGTCGAACTCATAGACCAAGGGCTGACCGGTGGGGATATTGAGTCCGACAATTTCAGCATCGGAAATCTTGTCGAGATATTTGATCAATGCCCGCAGGCTGTTGCCATGCGCAACGACAACAACACGCTTGCCGGATTTGATGGCGGGTGCAATGGTTTCGTGCCAGTAGGGCAGAAAGCGGTCGACGGTGTCCTTCAGGCATTCGGCAGTGGGAAACTGCCCCGGGGCCAGGTCGGCATAGCGCGGATCGCCGCTTTCGTAGCGCGGATCGGTCTTTTCCAGCGCAGGCGGCGGCGTAGCGTAGGCGCGACGCCATATCTTCACCTGCTCCTCGCCGTACCTGGCCGCCGTCTCGGCCTTGTCAAGACCCTGCAGCGCGCCATAGTGACGTTCATTGAGCCGCCACGAATGGACAATCGGCAGCCACATGCGATCCATCTCTTCCAAGGTCAGCCACAAGGTCTTGATGGCACGCTTGAGCACGGAGGTATAGGCGATATCGAAATCGAATCGCTGGGCTTTCAGCAACTGACCGGCAGCTTTGGCCTCGGCGAGACCTTTTTCCGTAAGGCCGACATCGGTCCAGCCGGTAAAACGATTTTCCTTGTTCCAGACAGATTCGCCATGGCGAAGCAATACAAGCTTGAAGGTAACGGACATAGTGCAGGGGAATAAGAGAAAGAGTGCTAATGATAAAGGGAATCCATTGTCGCCGCGGGAAAAGAGCAGGAATAGCAGTATTCTATAATATGCCAAATTTCCATTAACCCTTTCTCGCTGAAAGCCCGTTGCCATGAACAATTTGATTGCCGAAATGATGGCGCATGACGAACATGTAGAAACTGCCGCTCGCGCGCTGAAGGCGATCTCGCACCCGCTTCGGCTTAAAATACTTTGCTTTGTCGGCGATCAGGAAATCTGCGTGCAAGATATCGTTGTGGCGGTCGGCACGTCCCAAAGTAATATTTCCCAGCACTTGGCCATCCTGCGTGACAAGGGCGTACTGGCAACCCGCAAGGATGCGAATCGTGTCTACTATCGGGTCGCCGACCAGCGCATCCTGCAACTGGTCGGGCTGATGCGGGAAGTCTTTTGCGGCATGCCGAATGGACAGAACTAGGAATCATTTAAATTATTGAACAGGAAACAGGAATGGAATTCATCCAGCAGAATATTATGTGGGTCGGACTGGCCGCGGTCAGTGGCGGCATGTTGTTGTGGCAGATACTCAATGGCGGCCGCGGCAACAACGTTTCCGTGCATGAGGCGACGCTGCTCATCAATCGAAAGGATGCCCTGGTGGTCGACGTGCGCGAAACCGCCGAATGGTCGACCGGCCACATCCAGAATTCGCGTCATATCGCCCTCGGCCATCTGGGCAAGCACCTTTCCGAGATCGACAAATTCAAGGAAAAGCCGATCATCGTCGTCTGCGCCCGTGGCAACCGTTCCAGCTCGGCCTGCGGCGTACTCAAGAAGGCCGGCTTCCAGCAGATCTACAACCTGACGGGCGGCGTCAATGCCTGGAGCGAAGCCGGATTGCCGATGGTGAAAAAATAGCATGGCCAAAATCGTCATGTATGCCACCGCGGTCTGCCCCTATTGCGTGCGCGCCGAACAGTTGCTGAAACGCAAGGGCGTGACCGGCATCGAAAAAATCCGCGTCGACCTCGATCCCGCAAAGCGCCAGGAGATGGAAGCGCGCGTTCCGGGCGCCCGTACCGTGCCGCAAATATTCATCGACGACTATCACGTCGGCGGTAGCGACGATCTGCACGAACTTGACCGCCAGGGCAAACTTGACCCTTTGCTGGCAAGCTAGAATTCCACCCCTTTCAGCCCTATCCACGCATTAGGATCATCATGAGCGAACAAGCGCAGGACGCCTCCCCCGTTTTCAGCATCGAAAAAATTTACATCAAAGACCTCTCGCTGGAGTTACCCAACGCCCCGCAATGTTTTCTGGAGCGTGACGCCGCCGAAATCAGCCTGCAAATGCAGACCGGCGGCGAATCGATTGGCGATGGCGTTTATAGCGTCGTGCTGACGCTGACGGTATCGGCCAAGGTCGGCGACAAGACCCAATTCCTCATCGAGGCAGCACAAGCCGGCATCTTCCAGATACGCAATGTGCCGGAAGCAGACCTGGAGCCGATCGTGGCGGTGGCCTGCCCCAACATCCTGTTTCCCTATGCGCGCGAAACGATTTCGGACGCCGTGACGCGGGCCGGCTTCCCGCCCGTCCTGCTCGCCCCGGTCAATTTCGAGGCGATCTACCGCGACCGTCTGGCCAAGCAACAAACCGCGGCCGGCCCGCACGAAATTCCGATCCAGTAATGTCGCGCCGCGCGCTTGCCTTTGTTGCGACCCTGCTGCTGAGCGGCGCGGTCAATGCGCTCGACTACCGTTCGGTAGCCGAGGCGGCCGTGCTTTTCGACGCCCCGTCGCAAAAGGCCAAGCCGATCTTCGTCATCGCCGCCGGCACGCCGGTGGAGGCCGTCGTCACGCTCGACACCTGGATCAAAGTCCGCGACATGAACGGCGATCTGGCCTGGATCGAGCGTCGACAGTTGGCCGAGCGGCGTTACCTGCAAGTGCGCGCTGCGGCCGCCCAGGTGCGGGCCAATGCGGATGACTCCGCGGCGCTGCTGTTTGAGGCTGCACCCGATGTTTTGCTCGAACTGCTTGAACCCGGTCCCGCCGGGTGGGCCAAAGTGCGCCATCGCGATGGCCAGCAGGGCTTCGTGAAGACCACCCAGATCTGGGGGTTCTGATGCAATTGGCAGTATTGGGTGCCGGTGCCTGGGGTACGGCGCTCGCCCTGACATTTGCCGAGCGCCATGCGGTCACGCTGTGGACCTGGCAAGCCGAACATGCTGCAGCGATGCAGGCCGCGCATGAAAACGCCGCCTTTTTGCCCGGCTACCCGCTTCCCTACTCACTCGCCATCTCGGCTGACTTTTCCGCAACCATTGCCACGACCGAGCTGGCACTCGTTGCCACGCCGATGGCTGGCCTGCGCCAAGCCGCACTGCAACTGGCCCAACTGCGCAGCGACCTGCCCTTCCTCTGGGTATGCAAGGGCCTGGAGGCCGGCAGTGGCTTGTTACCGCACCAAGTGGTAGCCAGCGTTCATCCCGCCGCGCGTTGCGGCGCACTCACCGGTCCGAGCTTTGCCGACGAAGTGGCGCGCGGCCTGCCAACGGCAATTGCCCTCGCTTCCGCCGACGCAGCTTTCGCCGATGCGACTGCCATGGCCCTGCATGGCCCGCGCTTGAGGCTCTATGCCAACGACGACATCATCGGCGCCGAGGTCGGCGGCGCCGTGAAAAACGTCATGGCCATCGCCACCGGCATCAGCGACGGGCTCGGGCTGGGACTCAACGCCCGCGCCGCGCTGATGACGCGCGGGTTGGCCGAGATCACCCGCTTCGGCGTCCGTCTCGGCGCGCGCACGGAAACCTTCATGGGCCTGGCCGGCATGGGCGACCTGATCCTCACCTGCACCGGCGATCTGTCGCGCAACCGTCGCGTCGGCCTGGCGCTCGCCGCAGGTAAATCGCTGGCCGATATCCAGCGCGACCTGGGCCATGTGGCCGAAGGCGTGCCCACCACCCGCGAAGTCGCCCGCCGCGCGGCGTCGCTGGGCGTCGACATGCCGATCACCGCAACCGTCTGCGATGTGCTGGACGGCAAGTTGTCTGCCGCCAGTGCGGTTGAACGTCTGATGAACCGCAATCCCAAACACGAGTAATTGCGCGCCACGCCGTTCCACCAGCGCCGACTTTTACTACAGCCCGCCCGCGAACCCCTGTTGCCGCCACGCCTCGAATACGGCAATCGCCACGGTGTTCGACAGATTCAAACTGCGGTTGTCCGGCATCATCGGCAGCCGCAGGCGGTTTTCCGGCGGCAGGGCCGCCAGCATTTCCGCCGGCAGGCCGCGCGTTTCCGGGCCAAAAATGAAGGCGTCTCCCGGCTGGTAGTTCACGCTGGCGTAGCGTGTCGTGCCGCGCGTGCTGAAGGCAAAGCGGCGCACCTCCCCCAGCGCAAGCTGGCAGGCCGCCCAGTCCGCATGCACCCGCATATCGACAAATTCGGCATAATCCAGCCCGGCGCGGCGGAGCCGCGGCGCGCTGACATCGAAACCAAGGGGTTCGACCAGATGCAACACACAGCCCGCATTGGCCGCCAAACGAATCACATTGCCGGTATTGGGCGGGATTTCCGGTTGATATAGAACGATCTGGAACATGGGGTGTGTGGCATTGTGAGTTTTTTCGAAGTTTAGCGGATAGCGCGAAAGACCTATGGCACGACCGGAAAAGATTCGTCTCGGCGACCTGCTGGTGCAGCAGAACGTCATCACCGAGGAACAACTGACGCTTGCCCTGGCCGAGCAGAAGAAAAGCGGCCGCAAACTGGGCCGCGTATTGGTCGAGTCGGGCTACGCCACCGAACCGGGCATCTCGAAGGCGCTGGCGCGTCAGCTGGGCGCGGAATTCATCGACTTGAAAGAATTCCAGCCGCAACCGGATCTGATCAAGCTGCTGCCCGAAGCCCAGGCGCGCCGCTTCCGCGCGCTGGTGCTGGACGAGAAACACGGCATGTTGCGCGTCGGCATGTCCGACCCCACCGACCTCTCCGCCTTCGACGAAATCGCCCGCATCGTCCGCCGCGACATCGACCTCGCCGTCGTGACCGAGGGCCAGTTGCTGCCCCTGCTCGACCGCGTCTATCGCCGCACCGAGGAAATCTCCAGCCTGGCGAAAGATCTCACCCAGGAGATGGGCGACATCCCGGTCGAATTCGGCATCGTCCTCGGCATCACGCCGGGTGCCGAGGATGCGCCGGTCGTCCGGCTCCTGCAGACCGTGTTCGAAGAAGCGCAAAAGACCCGCGCTTCGGACATTCACATCGAGCCCCAGGAAAAATCGCTGCTGATCCGCTTCCGCATCGACGGCGTGCTGCACATCCAGACCGAGGCCGACAGCAAGATTTCGACGGCGCTGGTGTTGCGCCTCAAATTGATGTCGGGTCTCGATATTTCGGAAAAACGCCTGCCGCAGGATGGACGCTTCAACATCAAGCTGCGCGGCGCCAATGTCGATGTGCGGATTTCGACCATGCCCACCCAGCATGGTGAATCGGTGGTGATGCGTCTGCTGGCGCAGAACACCGGACTGCTCCAGCTTGACAAACTGCAGATGCCGCCGCGCGTGCTCGAACGCTTCCGCCATGCGATCGCGCGGCCCTCGGGCATCGTGCTGGTCACCGGGCCGACCGGCTCGGGCAAGACGACCACACTGTATGCGGCAATGAACGAGCTCAACAGTCCGGAAAAAAAGATCATCACGGTCGAAGACCCGGTCGAATACCGCCTGCCCGGCCTCAATCAGGTGCAGGTGCATGAAAAGATCGACCTCTCCTTCACCCGCGTGCTGCGCACTGCCTTGCGCCAGGACCCGGACATCATCCTCATCGGCGAGATGCGCGACCAGGAAACCGCCGAAATCGGCATGCGCGCCGCCATGACCGGTCACCTGGTGCTGTCCACCCTGCACACCAACGATGCCCTGTCGACGCCGATCCGGCTGCTCGACATGGGCGTGCCACGTTACATGGTCGCGCTGTCGATCCAGCTGGTGCTGGCGCAGCGGCTGATGCGCGTAATCTGCCCGAACTGCAGCGCCCCGCACCAGCCAGAACCGCACGAACTGGAGTGGCTGCGTTACGAACTCGGCGACCGCGCGACCAGTTTCAAGTATGCCAAGGGCAACGGCTGCGCCCACTGCGCCAATACCGGCTATCAGGGCCGCCAGGCCGTGTATGAGTTCCTCGAAATGAACAACGCGCTGGTCGAAGCCGCCAACCACGGCGACCCCAACGAATTCATGCGCATCGGCCGCGAGCAGATGGCCGGCCACACCCTGCGCCGCGACGCCGTGCGGCTGGTGGTGAATGGCCGCACCACCATCGAAGAAGCCATGCGCATTGCGACGCAGCTCGACGACTAAAAATATGCCCGCCTTCAGCTACCGCGGCAGAAACGGCGCCGGCGAAGTCGTCAATGGCGTGCTCGAAGGCGCGACACCCGGGGCGGTGGCCGACCTGCTGTTCGGCAGCGGCGTCACGCCGCTGGAAATCAAGCCGGCGCCCGCCAGTGCGCTGAAAAAGGACGGCGGCTCGGGCGGATCGGGCTTGAATTTCTTTTCCCCGCAAGTCCTGCACGTCGACATCCTGCTGTTCACCCGCCAGCTTTACACCCTGATGAAAGCCGGCGTGCCGATCATGCGTGCGCTGGCCGGCCTGCAAGAGTCGAGCAGCAATCCGGCGATGAAATCCCTGCTCGGCAGCCTGCGCGAAAGCCTCGATTCCGGCCGCGAACTGTCGGTATCGATGGCGCGCCATCCTAAAATATTCACGAGCTTCTATCTCGCCATGGTGCGGGTGGGCGAGATGACCGGCCGCCTTGAAGAAGTGCTGCTGCGCCTGTTCGACCACATGGAGTTCGAGCGCTTCATGCGCGAACAGGTCAAATCCGCGCTGCGCTACCCCAGCTTCGTCATCCTGGCCATGGTCGCCGCCATGTTCGTCGTCAATATCTGGGTGATTCCGACCTTCGCCAAGGTCTTCGCGGGTTTCGGCGCCGAATTGCCGCTGATCACCCGCGCCTTGATCGGCTTTTCCAACTTCATGGTCGACTGGTGGCATCTGCTGCTCGGCGCCATCGCCGCCGCCGGCTTCGCCTTCAAGTCCTGGATCGGCACCCCGCGCGGCCGCTATCTCTGGGACAAGCTCAAGATGCGCATTCCCATCGCCGGCAAGATCGTCAGGAAAGCCACGCTGGCGCGCTTTGCGCGCAGCTTTGCACTGGCCTCGCGTTCCGGCGTGCCGGTAATCCAGGCGCTCACCACCGTGGCGCAGACCGTCGACAACGCCTTCATCGCCGCCAAGGTCGAACGCATGAAGGACCAGGTCGAACGCGGCGAATCCGTGCTGCGCGCGGCCATTACCTCGCGCGCCTTTACGCCGGTCGTGCTGCAGATGATCGCCGTCGGCGAAGAATCCGGCTCGCTCGACGAGATGATGGAAGAAATCTCGGCGATGTATCAAAGCGAGGTCGAATACGAACTCAAGACCCTCGCGCAGCAGATCGAACCGATCCTCATCGTCGCGCTCGGCGCCATGGTGCTGGTGCTGGCCCTGGGCATCTTCCTGCCGCTGTGGGATCTGGGCGGCGTGGCGATGAAGAAATAACCGGTTTTACAGTTTCACATAATAAATGTGATATTGTAAAAACCATGATTCCAAGAACCGCATCAACCACCTTGGCGCGCATGGCCGCCGGTTTCCCGGTGCTTGTCGTCACCGGGCCGCGCCAGTCGGGGAAAACCACGCTGGCGCAGGCGAGCTTTCCGGACAAACCCTATGTCTCGCTGGAAAACCTGAACGAGCGCGCCTTTGCGCGGGAGGACCCGCAAGGCTTTCTTGCCCGCTACCCGGTCGGCGCGATCATTGACGAAATTCAGCACGTCCCCGCGCTGCTCTCCTTCATCCAGACGCGCGTCGACGCCTCGCGGCGCATGGGTGAATTCGCCTCGCGGCGCATGGGTGAATTCATTCTCACCGGTTCGCAGAATTTTGGCCTGATGGCGAGCGTTGCACAAAGCCTGGCCGGTCGGGCCGGCATCGTGCAGCTCTTGCCTTTTTCACTCAACGAACTGGCGGCGGTCGGCCGCTTGCCGGCGCTCGACGAACTACTCTACAGTGGGCTGTATCCGCCACTGCACGACCGGCCTCTTGATCCCGCACAATGGTTCGGCAGCTACATCCTCGCCTATCTCGAACGCGACCTGCGCCAACTGGCCAATGTGCATGATCTGGGCCTGTTCCAACGCTTTATTGCCCTCTGTGCCGCGCGTACCGGACAACTGCTGAATCTTTCCTCCCTGGCCCTCGATTGCGGCATCGGCCAGACCACGGCCAGGAACTGGCTCGATCTGCTCCAGGCCAGCTATGTGGTCTTTCTGTTGCGACCGCATCATCGCAACTTCGGCAAACGCCTGGTCAAATCACCCAAGCTGTATTTCTGCGATACCGGACTCGCCGCGGCGCTGATGAACATACAAGGCGTGTCTCACATGGCGATTCACCCCGCCCGTCCGGCGCTGTTCGAAAACCTGATTGTCATCGAATACCTGAAGCGCCGTTACAACGCCGGGCTCGCCAGCAACCTGTTTTTCTGGCGCGACAACATCGGCCACGAAGTCGATCTGCTGCTCGACGAAGGCGCAACCCTGCGTCCGATCGAAGTCAAATCCGGACAAACGATCGGCAGCGAACATTTTGATGGTTTGCGAATCTGGCAACGCTACGCGGGGGCGGCGGCCGGCCCACCGGCGCTCGTCTATGCCGGTGACGATGGATACACCCGCGGCGGCATCCAGGTCGTGTCCTGGAATGCAGCATTCCCGGCGGCATCATGAAACGCCAATCAGGCCTCGGTAAATTTGAGTTTTTGGTGGTAGTTGCCGTTATAGGCTTCATCTCGTGGCTGGGACTGGAAAGGCTGACCTACTTGCAGGTACTGGGAGAGAAGACGGCTGTCGAAACGACCATCCTTAACATCCAGACAGGTCTGCGCTACGCGTCAGCCGGACATATTATCCGCGGGGAGGAGCGGCGCATCGCGGAGATGGTGGGCAGTAATCCGGTGCAGTGGCTGGAAAAACCGCCGCAAGATTATGTGGGCGAGTGCGCGGGGGAGCTCGGCACGGGAAGATGGTGTTTCGACCCAAGCAGTCGGGAATTGCGTTATCGTCCGCGCCTGGGCCTTGGTTTGCAGCTCCCTCCGCCAAAGCCCGAGGTGTTGAGCTGGCGCATTGAAAGCTCGGCGGGAGCGGCAAGTGTCGGAATCGTTGCACTTTCGCCGCCTTGATCGGTGTTTTATTTGGCGTCCGCTGTTGTTATCTTTAGTATTATCTGGACATTACACCAATGCAGACAGGGGATTGGATTATGCAAAAACACGCTACGCAAATGAATTCGCATGGCAATGGCGGCTTCACCTTGATCGAACTGGTCATCGTCATCACCATCATCGGCATCCTGGCCGCCATAGCACTCCCCAGGTATGTTTCCCTCCAGACGGATGCGCGCATCGCCAAGCTGAACGCGGCCCGCGGCGCGGTCGGTGCGGCAGCGGCCATCGGCCACGCGGCTTTTCTGACCCGCGGTGGCGTGGCCGATGCCGCAACCTGTCCGGGCGCCGTGCCCGCAGCCACCGCGACCAATGCCGTGAACGGCACGATTTGTACCGAAAACGGGGTCGTCCAGTTGGCAAACGGCTATCCGTCCGGGGCGGTCGCGCTCGCGGCAAACCCGCCGGGCATCATCGGCGCGGCGGGGCTGGTCTCGACCTTCTCGCCGTCTCTGGCGCAGTTGAACGCCGAGGGCTTTGGTGCGGCAGTGGCGGGCACGACGACGACATTTTCGGTGACCGGGGGTACGGGGGTCTGTTCATTCACTTACACCTCGCCCGCCGCGGCTGGCGCTGCTCCGATCATCTCCGTGGTGACCACCACTGGCTGTTGAGCCACACCGCTTTTTCCGGGTTTTTTCGTATATTTCAAGGAGGCAGCAAACAATGAAACATGGTCGCATGCAACAGGGTTTTACGCTGATCGAGCTGATCGTCGTGATTGTCATTTTGGGAATCTTGGCGGCTACGGCGTTGCCGAAGTTCGTTGATTTGACGGACGATGCAAGTAGAGCAGCAGTAGCTGGTGTCGCAGGTGGATTGAGTTCTGCGAGTGCGATAAATGTGGGTGGGTGTTTGGTAACAGGGAATGTGGCGACAGCCAATAAGTGTGTAGTTATGTCCGCTGCAGCCCAAACATGCGGCACTGTTGGCAACTTATTGAACCCTTCGGTTACGTATGCAGTTACACCTGCGTCAGGATCCATAGTCAAGGGAACCTACTATGTTTCTGCTCTTACTCCCCTTACCACGGCAGGTGTAACTTGTACGCTCGCTTTGGGTACTAGTTCCACTACCACGGTTACCGCTCCCTTCACCGCCCATGCGACAGGTGCGTAAGTAAATTAAAAAGAAATAGGGGACAGACCACGGTTTCCGGCAAAAGTCGGCGCTGGCAGGACGGCGGCTCGGGAGCGA